>QHYJ01000026.1:80304-133995 GCA_003223255.1 Acidobacteriota bacterium
GGTGACTTTGATTGGCTGGGGCTCGACGAAAGGAGTCATCGAGGAGGCTTGCGAGCAACTCAACGACAAAGGAATCTCCGCCAACCAATTGCAGATTCGCTGGCTCGTGCCACTGCACGGGGAAGCGATTCTCGACCTTCTGAAAGGCGCGCGGCACACCATCATCGTGGAGAACAATTACAGTGGGCAGTTTGCGCGTTACTTGCGTAGTGAAACTAGCTTTGTACCCGATGGGAACATTCGCAAGTACGACGGCGAACCCTTCATGCCGCACCACATCGTGGAAGCCGTGAAGGAACAGCTAGCGGGAAAAACGAAACTATCCGTTCCTGTGCACGAGATTATGGTTTGAGGAGGAAGACATGGCCACAAGCGTACAGCGGGCAACTCAACTGACACTGGCCGATTTGAAGGGTAGAGTCGATCCCGACTGGTGTCCTGGTTGCGGTGATTTCGGAGTGCTGGCCGCCATTCAGAAAGCCCTCGTCGAATTGCAAATTCCAAACAACAATGTAGTTGCCATCAGCGGCATCGGCTGTTCTTCCAATCTTCCTGGATTCATCAACACCTATGGGATGCATACATTACATGGCCGGGCGCTAGCAGTGGCTACCGGCCTGAAGCTAGCCAATCACGAGTTGACAGTGCTGGTAACGGGAGGAGACGGTGATGGCTTCGGCATCGGCGGAAATCATTTCATCCACACGATGCGCCGCAACGTGGACCTGCTGTACATTGTGATGGACAATCAGATTTACGGACTCACAACGGGCCAGACTTCGCCGACGAGCCGCGTCGGGATGAAGACGAAAAGCATGCCGTTCGGGAACATTGAAGCGCCGGTCAATCCTATTTCCCTGGCGCTGGCCGCGGGCGCCACTTTTGTCGCGCGTGGCTTCAGCGGGGACCAAAAACACCTCACGGAACTCATCAAGCAGGGCATTGTGCACAAAGGGTTCTCGTTTCTCGACGTGTTTAGTCCTTGCGTCACCTATAACCACGACAATACCTATCAGTGGTTCCGTCCGCGCATGAAGAAACTCGAGGATGATTCCGCGTACGATGCGTCGGACTGGACTATGGCGATGGAGAAATCACTGCTCTGGGGCGAAGAAATTCCCATCGGGAAATTCTTCGAGCGCACCGACGTGCCCGCTCTGCATGCGGCGGAACCCGTGCTGAACGAAAGCCCCCTGGTACAGCAGGATCCACGGGTGCCCAGCGACGTTGCACGCGGGTTTATTGAAGAACTGATGTGAGAGCGCGTGGGAAACGGGTCTACGGCTTATAGCTGCTTTCAAAGGCTTCGTAAGCCACCCAGAAGGTCACGCCACCTGTGACGGCGATTGCGTACCAGATGAACCTGCTCTTGGCGCCCTTGACTGGAGGGCCGCCCATGCCTTTCGTGCCGGCGCCGCGTGGCCCTTGCGGATCCGGCGCATTCGGGTCGAGAACGACGCGATAAGCCGCGCCTTCCCGGATTTCGCGCACATCATCTTCGACAGCGATCTGCAGGGAGCCGCGGACGCACTTTACCAGGAGTTCTTTTGCGCTCAATACCGTGACTTTTCCGATGGTCGGTAGGTTGGTGTCGGGGCGAATCACGGCGGAAGCGAAGTGCAGCGCGAATGCTTTGGCATTCGCCGTCGAAAACGTAGCTGTGCCAGAAGTAAGAGAGGCTGAAGGGCCCGCTTCTTGCTGGGTCAGCGTTGCGGAGCTCGCGCTCGAGAGAAGCAGGCGCGCTGCCCCGGCGCGTATCTGTACGGTGCCCACCTCGTCTGTGCTAAGGCGATCGCCGCTAAAAACGGTTGCGCCCACCGAAGTGTTTGCGCTACCCACACGGGCCCGATTGGCGAATACCACAGTTCCAATCGGAGAGGAAGGAACCGCCCAAAGCGGAGAAATCACAAGTGCGAGCGAGAACAGCAGCGCGACAGAAATACGGGTGATTCCAGAGCTATCCACCACAACGCGCGAGCCCGCCATCCACACCTCCAAGAGGTGACCGCAAGCATAGTCACTGCCAAGAGCAAGGTCAATCAAAAACTGGAGGCAAAATGTCGTAGAATCCAATTCGCACCGCGCGATGGGCAGGGAGTTTCTTGGCCGTCAAGGTCATCCGCTGATACAATTGCACTCAGAATGGCTGATTGGAAACAGATAACTGCGCGCATTCGCCGCGCGCGGTCCGGCAAGGATCCCGTGGGACAGCTGACCAATCTCTACGTAAAGACGAGCGATGCGATGGTGGCGTTCGAACTGGCGAAACTATTCGAAAATTCGGGACAGAACGCCGATGCCGCCAAATGGTATTCCACGGCCGCGTCGCAATTCCGTCGGGCCGAATGGAAGACTAAAGCGCAGGAAGCTGCCCTGCGGCTTGGGGGAGGTTCGGGAGAAGCTCCGCCGGAAGTGCCCGCGCCGTCTGGGGGAGAGCTCCGCTTGGTCCCGCCGGAGCCCGCTGCGGAGCTCAATGAGCTGCCGTTTGAGCAAAACGCGGAAGCGTTGGAATCGGCCGTGGCCGTCAGCAGTGAGATTCAGGAAGCAAGGAAACCTAATGCAAGCGCCGCTTCCGAGGCAGGGAAGAAGAGGCAGCGCGGACGCCGCGGCGGAAGCAGAAGGGGTCTAGCAGCACGCGAAACTGCGGGTCAGCCTTCGGGTCACACCGCAAAGAGAGGAGAACGGCCCGAAACGGCTCCTGCCGCAGTACACGCGCAAGCGGCGGAAGAAGTCTCACCTCCACGAATGGCGCACAGCCGCGCGATGCCCGCCCTCCCCGTGGAACCACTGGCAGAGTCTGGCGGGCCGAGCCCGAAGGGCCGCTACGGAGATCCCGGGCTTTCTTCCCGAATTTCCTTGCTCGAGATGCAATTTCGCCGACTGCTCGCTTGTCCTCCCGCAAAGCTGAGCGAGGTAGACCGCGCACCCGCGGGTCCCGGCGTGTTCGTGCTCACGGATTCCGATTTAACGACTTACTACTATGTCGAGGTTTGCCAAACGTTGCGGATTGCCATTGGCAATTTGATACGTGGCGGCAGCCGTCGAGGCGCCGATTCCATCAAGCCGCGGCTCGCGGAGCACTTGGGAATCCCGGACGCGCGAGTGGCGAAGTATCTGGCCGATCACTGCGCAGTGCGATGGTTGCAGCTCGATGAAGGGGCTTCTCATTTTGCCCACTTCGCCATTGCCGTCCTGCGGCCTATCCTGAACGAATAAGCGAAGAATTTGGCAACGCCCGGGCCCTGGGTAGGCAAGGCGGCCTAGCGCTGGACTACGCGGAGCGAGACGGAATTCGTTTGTGCTGAATTGGGGCCGACCAGCAATTCAAACGTGCCCGGCTGGACGACTCGATCCATGTGCTCATCTAGCATAGAGAGCGACTCAGGTGTGAGTTGGAATTCGACCGTAGCCTTTTCGCCTGGCCTCAGGTGTAGGCGCTGGAAGCCGCGCAGCTCCTTGACCGGGCGCGTGACCGCGCTGACCAGCTGGTGAATATAGAGCTGCGGCACTTCGTCTCCTTCGCGGTTGCCGGTATTCGTAACCTCTACCCGCACCGTCGCGGATTGTCCTGGAGCGATTACGTCAGGTTCCACTCGCGGATTCTCGAAGCGGAACGAGGTGTAGCTGAGGCCAAAACCGAAGGGGAAAAGGGGTTCTCGAGACGAAAAAATGTACGTCCGATTGCGAGAAGGCTTGTGATTGTAGAAGGTGGGAAGCTGGCCCACGGAACGAGGAAAGGTGATAGGCAATTTTCCGCCAGGATTCACGTCACCAAATAGCACTTGCGCCGCAGCCGTTCCGCCCTCCTGGCCGAAATACCATTCTTCGAGAATGGCGGGCACGTGCTCGGCGGCGTAATTGATGGAAAGCGGGCGACCATTGATCAGAAAGACGGCCGTGGGAACTCCGGTCTCGACGACGGCCTGAATTAGCTGATCCTGCGCGCCCAAGAGATCGAGCGAATCTCGGTCGCCCAGGTGCTGCTCGGACCAGGCCTCCCGATTGGTGCTTTCGGTTTCGCCGACGACCACGATCACCACGTCCGCTTGCTTGGCGAGGGCCGCCGCCGCGCGGATACGGTCACCTTGGGCCTTGGGATCGGCAAGCTGCGTATTGTTTTCATACCAGCCGGCCCAGCCCTGAAGCCCCGTGGTGATTTTGCACCCTGCGGCGTAGGTCACTTTGGCGCTGGGTCCCACACGCTGACGGATGCCTTCCAGGATGCCCACGCCCCGGCCCGGATCGCGGGCGTAGCCGCCGAGATGCACGTCCGCAGCGTTCGGGCCAACCACCGCAATGGTCTTCAATTTCTTGAGATCAAGAGGCAGAAGGTTGTGCTCGTTTTTCAGGAGGACCATTGCTTCTTGGGCCGCGCGTAGCGCCAGTTTCTGGTGCTCCGGACTATTTGTGATCTTCTCCGCATAAGCGGGGTCCACATAGGGGTTTTCGAATAGCCCGAGCCGCAACTTGGCGGCCAGCACGCGCGAAACGGCCCGATCGATTTGCCCCAAAGGGACTACGCCCTGTTTGGCCTGGGCGAGGAGCGTTTGGTAGACAGAGCCGTCCGAAAGGTCAAAATCCACGCCTGCTGCCTAAGCCGCACGCGCCGCCCCGGCTTTGTCGGCAGCTACCCTGTGAACCTCGTACAACATCTGGAGACCGTTTCCGTCCGAGGTGACGTAGCCGGGAAATCCCCACTCCTGCCGCAACAAGCGATCCAGCAGCCAGGGATTCACATTTGAAGGAATGCCATCGATTTCGTTGTACGAGGCCATGACGCTGCCCACGCGGGCTTCTTTGACGGCAGCTTCAAAGGGAACCAGGAAGGATTCCCGCAAAACGCGCTCCGAATAATTTGCCGGAGCCGTGTTTGTGCCGCTTTCCGGCTGACCGTGCGCGGCAAAATGTTTTGCGGTGGCCAGAACGTGGTGCCGGTCGATAAGGAGTGTGGGCCCTTGCAATCCCGCGATCGCCGCCACTCCCATTCGCGACGCCTCGCCGTAGGTCTCTTCGCTACGACCCCAGCGCGGGTCCGGCGCCAGATCGAGCACCGGCGTGAAGGCCTGATTGTTTCCGGAGGATGCCATTTCGTCGCCCGCGGCTGCAAAAACTTCTTTTACTAGTGCCGGATCCCACGTCGATGCCAGCCCGAGCGCCTGCGGAAAGCTGGTGCTCCGGTAGGCCATGAAGCCATGCAGCAGGGCTTCGCTTTGGAACAAGGCCGGGATTCCCACAGGCGCGTCTTTTCCAGCAGGTAGCGTTGGAGTGCGTTGTGGAGCATCGCGCGGTCATGCGGGCTCATGTGCGAGTTGAGATCCCATAATCCTTTCAGCGCTTCTTCCAGTTTTTCCTGAGAAAATTGTCCCGTAGGGTCCACGACCCCTGCATTTTTCCGGTGTCCTCCCGTAATCTGGTCCACCTTCTCTTCCAGCGTCATGCGGGCGAGCAAATCCGAGACGCGATCTCCGATCGACAGCTTTGGATTTCGATACGCGGGCGTTTCGACTTGAGCCTGCAGAGGAGGGATCAGGAGGATAGGAATGAAAATCCAGGACAGGGGAGATCTCATGTGCACCTCAGACGAAAAGACGGGATTCCTTATATCACCGTGTTTTGGGGCCATGAGGACCGGAAGAAACGCTATACCGAATCATCAAGGCAAAGCAGAAGATTGGGGAAATTGGGTCCGAAAAAAGAAAATCAGGGGACCTTTCGCACTAGAGGTGACCCCAATCTAGTGGTCGGGCAAATACCCGTTGGATGGCCTAATTTACCGTTTAAACCCCGATTTTGACCATTTAGTGCAACCTGCTAGCTTCCGCCCACTGCAACCCTCAAACTATAGGTGTCCAAAGACTTATTGGATGTACCGCGATAGCCGTGGTACTGTTTTCGAACTCGCAACCGTGAGCCCGGGGGCAGTCGTTTGGGCGCAGCTCCAGCGATTGGTGGGCTCCAAATTCTCAAGGTCTAGTTCTGGGCAACTTTTGAAAGAGAGGGATAGAGGTTTATGCCGAATCGCGTAGGCACACAGCTTCTGAGGACGATTGATTGGGCCGTCTGCAAAGCAGCCGGCGTCACCTTCAACACCGTTCAGTTCTTCAACAAGTACAACCCGAATCCGTCTTTCACTCCAAAGTGGTCGGACAAACCGCTCCTCAAGTCTTGGGAGAAGACTAAACCGACGCTGGGATGGCCGCGCCAGACCGATTCGCTCTGTCCGGATTGCGTCAAGGAAGCGCGCGAAGCCATCATCCACGGGAAAAAAGATTGGCGCGACCTGATGCATGAGAAAGTCGGCGAGATCAAAGCGCAGATTATCGAGCGCGATGGCCAGATCTGGATGGTCAAGGATTGCCCCATCCACGGCCATTACGAAGACATGATGGCCGTGGACGCCAAGTTCCTTCAGTGGATTGAGGCGCAGTTCCCTGGCCGAGACATTCCCGCGCATAACGACGAGGACCTTCACAAGCATGGCTCCTCGACTGTGCGGTATGGCCGTGGTTCTGTCTTGACGGTCGACTTGACCAACCGCTGCAACATGATGTGCGACCCCTGCTTCATGGATGCGAACCAGGTTGGCTACGTACACGAACTGGGCTGGGACGAAATCAAGGAAATCCTGGACAACGCCCTAAAGATTAAGCCGCGCCGTCAGATGTCCGTGCAGTTCTCTGGCGGCGAGCCGACCATGAGCCCGTACTTCCTGGACGCCGTGGCCTACGCCCGCAAGGTTGGCTACAACAGCGTGCAGGCCGCCACCAACGGCATCGAGTTCGCTAAGAGCAAGGAGTTCTGCAAGAAGGCCTTCGAAGCGGGCATGCGCTATGCCTACCTGCAGTTTGACGGCATCGGCAACGACGCCAACAGCCACCGCCAGGTCGGCAACCTCTTTGACGTGAAGCTGCGCGCCATTGAGAACATGCACGAAGCCGGCATTGAAATCGTGCTGGTCGTGACCATCGTCAACAACGTCAACAACGACCAGGTCGGAACGATCGTGAAATTCGCGATGGAGAACCCCAAAAAAATCGCCTTCGTCAGCTTCCAGCCCGTTTCGTTTACTGGCCGCGACGAAGATATTACCCCGGAGCGCCGTCACCGCCAGCGTTACACCCTCTCGCATTTGGCGAAAGACGTGAGCAAGCAGGTGGGTAAGGTCGAGCCGACGCGCGACTGGTTCCCCATTTCATTTGTCAGCACGTTTGCGGGCTTCTCCGACCTCGTACACGGTCCGGATGAGAAGTGGGGCGCGCTCTCCTGTGGCTGCCACCCGAACTGTGGCGTGGGCACGGCGCTGATGATCAACAAGGAGACCAAGGAGTGGGCTCCTGTGCCGCGCTTCCTGGACGCTCCGCAGCTGGTCAAGGACGTTACCGCAATCACAGACGCCGCGCGGGGCAAAGGCTTCTCGAACTTCATGATGGCCCTCGCGCTGCTCAAGAACTATCACCCTTTCGATGGTCCGAAGGGGCTTACGCTCTACGACCTCTTCAGGAAATTCGACAAGACCTGGGCGCTCACCAAGAAGTCCACGACCAAGTACGGCCGCACTTCTCCGGACCGCACCTATGAGGACGCGATGAAGCGCCGCGCGGCCGACCCGTGGAACTTCCTGTTCATCGCGGGAATGTGGTTCCAGGATTTGTTCAACTACGACTTTCGCCGCACCGAGATGTGCATCATTCCGTACGCCACGCAGCAGGGCGAGATCTCCTTCTGCGCGTACAACACCGGCATTGGCTGGCGCAAGATTATCGAGAACATGCACAAGAACGCGACCGTCGCGGAGTGGTATCGCACGCACGGCAAGCATGAAATCTATGCCAAGGGCAAGAGCGTCAATCTCGAATCGTACGAGCACTCGCTCAAAATTGACGCCGAGGACGCGGCTCGCGTGCGCCATCTCGAGCATGACGTTCCGCTGACCGCCGCTGAAGAAGACCGCGCACGCCGCAAGAAGGCCTACGAAGAGCAGGCCAAGGTCCGCGCCATCTACGAAGAGCTGGTGCTGAAGAAGACCCAGCCCGCCGTGGTGCATATCGGCACCGTGCAGGACATCGCCAAGGCCGTACCGGCGAACTTTGCGAATGCCGGCAAGCCGGTCACGATTGCTCCGGCCAGCGGCAACGGTCATTCGAATGGCAATGGAAACGGCGCGGTCCACAAGCCGCAAACGGTAAAGGCCACCGAAGCCGTCGCCGGCGACTAAGCAGCCACGGCTAGGCTAACGCACTCCGAACGCCCCGGTGTTGACACCGGGGCGTTCACTATTTTGTGACGGCCTGATTCACATGGAATTCCTAGGGCATGCTCTCGAATGCTTTTCAGTCGGCGCCCCATTGCTGGGTTGCGTTCTGGCGTGGTGGTTCTGGACCGCTGCAGGGAAGAATGTATTGGTTCCTTCCTTCCTGGCGCCGCACCGCCACCCTGCTTGGACTGATCCTTGTTACCGTGAGCATTGTCTGCGGCGGATTCGCCTGGGCGTACTGGAATCGATTCCCTAGCTCTGGACTGCCAAGGCCAACCTATGTTGCTAGGTACTTGGGGTTTTATGCCGCGTTTGCCACAATTCCGATTTCATGGTGCGGACCTCAAGAACTCGAGTTGCTCTGATCTTCAGCTGTTTGGGGCTAGCCAGCTTTTACTTTTCGTGGACGCCTTAAGTATTTTCCCCCAAAAACCTCATGCGGGAAGCCGATTCTTGGATTCCAAGTTGAATGTTATAATCACTTAAGGGGTTCTCTTGATGCCTATTTACGAATACATTTGCGAGGATTGCCAGACGCACTTCGAGAAGATTGTGCTGAACAAGCAGCAGGAGATCGCCTGCCCTAAGTGCTCAGGGAAGAGAAACGCGATTCAGCTTTCGGTTTTCACCGCCGGCAACGGCTCCGCAAACGGCTCACCCGCAAAATCGTCCGGCGGATTTTCGGGCGGAGGCGGCGGTTGCTGTGGCGGCAGCTGCGCCTGCCAATAAGTTACTACGGACGAAATAACGCTCACCAAACCTCCCCTTCGATGCGTCTATGCACTATTCTGGGGCCGCTCATGCTGATCAGCGATTCTTCTCTTCTGTTGTTTGTCACCGAATCTGCCGCCCTTCTCTCGTTTCCGTCCTGTGCATCGTGGTAGGCACCCTGTGCCATGTCGTTGCGGCCGCCTTGGGTATTTCCGCGGTGCTGGCTTCTCGGCGCCGGCCTGTCAGTTTGTAAAGTACCTGATGGGCTGGTGCAGTGATTCCACCAATGCGTTGATTGCCGGCACCGTCGCCGAACGTGTTCGCAGGAGCTTGCGGCTGCGCCGCACCCAGAGCAACATCTCCGGTGGCGGCGAAGGAGCGCCAGGGCAGGGAGGCGGGTTGTCCTACGGCTTGTCCGTTGCCGGAGTAGTCGTCGCAGGGGTGGTTGCGGCGGAAGGTGCAGGAGCCGCAGCCGGAGCAGGTGCTCCCGAATCCTTGGGCGTTGCGAGGTACCCGGTAATCTGGTTCTTGCCCACGTCGAAAACTACGATTTCGTAGGGGGCCATCCGGGAGCTGCCCTTCACGTAAAACTGCACGGGCTCGCCGGAAGTCCTATCTTTCTTTTCGATGGTTTTGTCATCGGCGATGACGGTGATCGTGTACTTGGATTTCTTTGGGTCGGTTCTGTTCAGGGAAATCTGCACCGGCCCAACGCGCTGGGTGTTCTTCGTTTTTTGCAGTGTAAATTCGTAGTAATTGCGATCGCCGCGGCGCCTCAACTCCTCGAGGTCGTCGCGATTGTGGGCGATCAAGCCGCTCATCACGTTCATGTCGCCCATGCTGCGTTCGAGTTTGCCCTTGGTGGCTTCCAGATCGGTCTTGGTCGCTTCGATGTCTTTCTTTGCTCCGCCAACTTCCGTGGCCACCGCGCCAATCTGCTCTTGGCTCGCCTTAATCTGCGAAACCAGCTCCTGGTCGGAAGCCTGCTGCTCTTTGCGGATGTCTTCGGCGCGGCTCTTGGCCTTGGCGAGTTCCGACTGCGTCAAACCCATTCTTTGTGTAGTGATTTCCACGTGGCTTTTCAAATCCGCGATCCGAGAATTGGCTTGGTCCAATTGCGCGCTCAAGATCTTGTTCTGGTCCTGCTGTCTCGCCAGGTCCTGGCTCAGCCGCGCCTCCATCGTATACCCGAAATAGACGACCACGGCCAGGCCTGCAATCACCAGCCCGAACAGCACGGCGATCCACCGTGGCGTCCCTGCGCTGTCGTACGCATAGGATTCATGCGGGCTTGGTATGTTGGGTGAAATGCTCATTCTTCCCTCTCTGTATTTGGTATTACCCTAACAACGACCCCAGCTGAAATTATGGCCTGCAAAATGGCTTCTGTCCATCTCTCTCCCTGTGCGGGGCTCGCGCCTCATGAGTCGCTTCGGCAAGGTTACCGTTTTGAGGATTTGCCTTTGCTTTGGAGCGAGGGCCAGCGCGCAAAGACCGTCGTGGTTAGCCCGCCGCGCGGTGTGAATTCCCCTCGTACGATGCACCATTCGGGATGGACGGCAGCGACGATGTCGCGAAGAATCCGGTTCACTGCGTTTTCGTAAAAGATGCCCAGATTGCGATACGCCAGCAGATACATTTTCAGGGCTTTCAGCTCGAGACATTCCTTCCGCGGCATGTACTGGATGGTGACCGTACCGTAGTCTGGTAAGCCCGTCTTGGGGCAGACCGAGGAGTACTCGGGAAATCGCGTCGTGATGACGTAGCTTGCGAATTGGTTTGGCCAAGTCTTGAGGGCCGGCAATTTCGCGTTGATCCCGGCGCGAGCGTGTTCGGCGGTGTAGTCGCGCATGTTTACTCCTTGGGATTTTTATTGTATCGTGCTCGGCCTAGAGTCTGCCTCTTTCCCTTAGCGCCAGCACGTTCAGGCCCAGTCTTTCGGGAAGTCCGAAAATCCTTTTGACCTGCTAGTTTGCCCGTCCTGCAGCGGTTCGAAATTCTGCCGCTCACTGGCGTGCGGCTGGTCACGCTTACGGTGAAGCGCATTCTTCAGTTCGAGCTGCTTAAGTTCCGCAGCATGCGCACCGGAGCGGAAAGCGACGGACGGCCGCAATGGGCCGCTTTGGATGATCCGCGTGTCACTGCCGCTGGAAAAATCCTGCGCAAGACGCATTTTGACGAGCCGCCGCAAATGATCAACGTCTTGCGCGGGCAGATGAGTTTTGTGGGCCCGCGCCCGGAGCGCCCGGAGTTTGTCGGTTGGCTGAACGAACCGATCCGCTTCTACCGTTTCCGGCATTACGTGCTGCCGGGCATCACCGGCTGGGCGCAGGTGAATTACCGTACAGCGCGAGCCTCGAGGATGCACGACGAAAGCTGCAGTACGACTTCAATCACGTCTGCAATGCCTCTCCGCTCCTGGACCTGAGAACCTTGTTGCGCACTGCCCGCGTGGTGCTCTTGCGCCAAGGCCGCCGCTAACTCTCCGCAAATACCCTCAATTCTCCTTCTCTAACTTCCATTTCGACTTTTGGCCGGAGGTTGCCTCCTCGCCCCTAGTTTTTGTAGGTGTAGATTCTAAAGGACTTAGCTCCCGCCGAGGAGGACGTGACTGGTGACTTGGGACCCCTCGAGGCCCGGGTGAAGCTGGTGAAAGAACCCAGCCTTCTTAGTTCCTTACTTCACTTCCTTTTTACGGGCCTGCTAAACTCAGGGACGGAAGCTATCCAGGAGCCAGCCACCATGTCTGAAGCTGCAAAAGCCGCTGCCACGGGGCCTACGCGGACTGAGTCGGACTCCATGGGGAAGATCGAGGTTCCCGCCGACCGGTATTATGGCGCGCAGACGGCGCGGTCGCTCATCCACTTCGCCATCGGCAAAGACACCATGCCGCCGGAGCTGATTCGCGCCTTCGGCATCCTGAAGAAGGCCTGCGCGCTCGTCAATCACGACCTGGGCAAGCTGCCCGCCGAAAAGGCGCGCCTCATCGCGCAGGCGGCCGACGAGGTCATCTCCGGCAAGCTCAACGCGCACTTTCCGCTGCGTATCTGGCAAACCGGCAGCGGCACGCAGACGAACATGAACGTCAACGAAGTGATCTCGAACCGCGCGATCGAGATTGCAGGCGGCGTGATGGGCAGCAAGAAGCCCATCCATCCCAATGACGACGTGAACATGTCGCAGTCGTCGAACGACACGTTTCCCGCAGCCATGCACATCGCCGCGGCCACAGAAACGGCAAGGCGATTGCTTCCGGCGGTGAAGCATCTTCGCGACGCGCTCGACGCCAAAGCCCAGGAATTCGCCGGCATCGTGAAAATCGGCCGCACGCATCTGCAGGACGCTACGCCGCTTACGCTGGGCCAGGAATTTTCCGGCTACGTCAGCCTGCTCTACCGCGACGGCGGCCGCGTCGCAGTCGCACTCGACGGACTGTACGACCTGGCTATCGGCGGCACCGCCGTCGGCACGGGCCTCAACGCGCATCCCGAATTCGGCGAGCGCGCCGCGGGCAAAATCGCCGAGCTGACCGCCCTGCCGTTCCGCTCGCATCCCAACAAATTCGCCGCGCTTTCTGCGCACGACGAAATCGTGTTCGCCTCCGGCGCGCTGAAAACGCTTGCCGCCTCGCTCATGAAAATCGCCAACGACATTCGCTGGCTGGCTTCCGGCCCTCGCTGCGGCCTGGGTGAGCTGACGCTGCCGGAAAACGAGCCCGGCTCCTCGATTATGCCCGGCAAAGTGAATCCCACGCAGTCTGAAGCGCTGACCATGGTGGCGGTGCAGGTAATGGGCAACGACGCGGCCATCGGCTTCGCCGGCTCGCAGGGGAATTTCGAGCTCAACGTGTTCAAGCCGGTGATGATCTTCAACTATCTGCATTCCGTCGAGCTGCTCGCTGACGCCTGCAACAGCTTCGTCGAGCACTGTATGCGCGGCATCGAAGCCAACCGCGAAACCATCGACCGCTACGTCCACAACTCGCTGATGCTGGTCACCGCGCTCGCGCCGAAGATCGGCTACGACAACGCCGCCAAAGTCGCCAAGACCGCGCACAAGGAGCACCTTAGCCTCCGCGAAGCCGCCATTAAGCTTGGCTACGTCACCGCCGCCGAATTCGACGCCCTCGTCAAGCCCGAGGACATGACGCATCCATGAAACGACGCGAGAGCGACGGCCGACAATGGAATCCATTCGTTTCGGGCGATCGGAACTAAGTTGCGATCCTGAATCTAGCAGAAAGGCGTATGCGGCAGTCCCTACTGGCGGGCCTGAAGAGTGCGGCTGTCAGCCCTGTCTAAACTTCATTGCAGCTAGGAGCTAGGCATCAAACCTACGGTCCCCAGATGCTCGAATTATTGGAGAAGTTGGGTATCTCGCCAAACCGTGAGACAGAAATCTATCATATGGCCCGCCTGCGGTCACGCAGGCACCTTTATGGAGGATGGTTTCACTTTGTCGGTTCAATCGTTTCGGGAGCGGACGCCCGCTAAACGAATCGCGAAGAAATGTTTGCAAACCAGATCTTGAGAAAACGAATGAGTACTTCAGCTTGGGATTTAGCTCGCGGCTCGAGCTAGTTCGTAAGTCTTTTGTCGGTCTCCCTCTTGTGCAGCTTGAGTTCATGGCTGAGGTGCCTTGGGTTCTCGCGACGCCAGAACCTGACAAATAGATCCGGCAATTGACACATTTTCTGAAAGACATATTGCGGCAACTGGAGGAGTTGCAGCGGACCATAGAGTACTTGGCGGGCACAACTGGGGCGAGGCGCGATCAAAGTGGCCATTAAGCGCGGCTTCATCGCCGTGGGGGAATTCGGCGCCCTCGTCGGGCCCGAGGCATGACGCATGCATGGAAAACTCGAGGCCTCCCATGGAAATAACCCCACAGACAATTCTAGGTACCAAGAGTGGCCGCCTGCAATCTGGTTGCTGTATGAAATGTTCTTTGCCCACGACCAAACGACGCCACCATTGTTCTATCCGACTTCGACGTTGGTATTCTTGCCCTGGTTTTTGGTAGGTCCTTTAGCAATTGTCGCGCCGACGGTTTTCTTATTCGTGTGGAATCTGGGTCTTTTTAACGGAGATGCAAAAACTCCGAGACGTACCTATATCTTGCTCACAGTTACGACGCTCCTGAATGCACTGTGGTTGGTAGGTGGTTGGAGAGGTGGGATGGCTGTGCAAGGACCTCGTTACAATTTTTCTATGCTTGGAATCAACGCAGTATGGATGACGCGTTTGTGGTTTATCCTTGTTCGCAGTTGGAAGACCGAGGCATCCTTCAAGGCTAATTTGTTTCTGCACTGGCTGATGTTTTTCTGGTTTGCGTCGTATGCTTTCCCATTTTTTGGAGAGATGACATAAAGCTTTCACCGACGTGCGCCCCAGAGCGCGTGCCTGATGGTTCGTGGCATCAAGGAAGGGCACGATGTATCGTGCCACTACGATAGCTTGCCGTGGCAGAGAGCGATCCGCAGATCCCTCGCCCCCGATCGCCACAACCAAGCGACCGGGCTCCCTTCGGCTGCGCTCAGGGCAGGCGGGATGACACCAAGAGCGTTGTGCATGATTATGTGAGGGGGCGCAGCAATGCTGCGCCTCCTCAATTGCCAGGGGAAGTCGGCAGGGTATAGGAAGAGATGATTGGGGCGACGGACATTGGAGGGACGAAGATTGCCGCG
Source organism: Acidobacteriota bacterium (assembly GCA_003223255.1). Classification (GTDB taxonomy): domain Bacteria; phylum Acidobacteriota; class Terriglobia; order Acidiferrales; family UBA7541; genus Acidiferrum. The sequence goes on from QHYJ01000026.1 coordinate 94,956, forward strand.
GGTATTGTGGACGACGCCGGCAAAGTCCTTGCGAAGCTCGAAACGCCGACGGAAGCGGCGCGCGCGTATCCCGACGGGCTGCGTCACATGGTGCGGATGCTTCGCGAAGCGGCGAAGCAAGCGAATGCCGAGCTTTCGGGCATCGGCATTGGCTCAACCGGCTGGGTCTATCCCTTCACCGGGGAATTCGGCGACGTTGATTTTCTTCCCGGATGGAAGGGCTGCAACCCGGTGAAGGATTTGGCGCGCGAGTTTGGCGTGCGCGTGGCGCTGGAAAACGACGGCGACGCCGCGGCGTTAGGAGAAGCCGCATGGGGAGCGGGAAAAGGGAAGTCGCGGCTGATTTACGTCACTGTGGGCACGGGGATTGGCGGCGGAATTATTCTCGATGGGCAACTCTATCGCGGTGCAGACAGGGCACATCCGGAAGTGGGTCATCACGTGATTGACGCTTCCGGCCCGCAATGTACTTGCGGCTTCCGCGGCTGCTGGGAAGCGCTGGCGACGGGGCCGGCGATGGCGGCCTGGTTTAACGCCGCGCGGGCTAAGAGGTCCAAGGGGGCCAGAGCGAAGCCGAAGCGCCAACCCGGCAAAACTCTTTCTGCCAAAGAAATCTTTCAGCTGGCCGAGCAGGGGAACTCCTTGGCGTGCAAAGCGGTCGCGCGCGAAGCCTATTATCTCGGCTTGGGCCTGGCCAACCTGATCAACTTGTTTGTGCCGGAGCGGATCGTGGTGGGCGGCAGCATCATGAAAAGCATGCGGCTCGAAGACCTTCGCAAAGTGATTGCAAAGGGCTGTCGCTTCGTTCCGTATGAGAAGACCGAGCTGGCGCTGGCTTCGCTGGGGGAAGACGCCAACCTGATTGGCGCCGCGCAGGTGTGGCATCACCGCTTCGGGCAGGGTGCCACCGACGCCGCATGATTAAATGCTAGGGTGACGGCGCCGCACATCAGGTCCGACGATACCTTTAGGAAGTAAGGCCGGATTGCAGCTTGACTTAACGTGAGGGCAATGTGAGCATTTGCGTGTGACCGCAAAACAAAGACGCACTTATCAGAAGAAAGCTGCCGGATATGTGGCGGACCTAATTCTCGAGTCTCTAGAAAGCTTGCCAGAGGAAGACCGCCAAGCCAGGCTTGCGCGCGTACATGCAGTACTCAGCGGCGACTCTGGTACGCATAAAAGGCCTTCCAAGAGGGAGAACCCTCCGTTATCCCGGCGTTCCGCAACGCGTCGCTAAATGCGTGTTTGTCAGTCCGCCGCATCGCGCTATCCAAGGCGGAGGCCAATTTTTGCCGCTCTCGCTTGCGCTTGGCTTCTTCCGGCGTCGTCCGCGGCTTCGCTCCTGAATCAAAACTTCCAGGGTGTCGGGATCAATCTCCTCTTTGCTCATGCCGGCGAATTCCAGCAGACCGGCCGTACTATTTACCAAGCTCTATTCTACCACTGCAACTACTCCAGGAGGCCAAATTGAGCAGACGATTCGCTTTTCTCATCTGGTTAGCGGTCTCACTCGGCTTCTTTTCTACGCAACTGGCTAATGGGCAGCAAACATATACGCTAAAGCCGACGCCGAAGACGGTGGCGTGGGGCTACTACGACGCGAAAGCCGCGCCGGTGCTGCGCATCAAGTCGGGCGACACGGTGGAAATTCAGACCCTGATCACCAACAGCCCGAAGCGGCTGGAAGAGGCGGGTGTGCCGCCGGAGCAAGTCGAGCAATCGCTGCGCCACATCACCGAGCAAGTGAAAGACAAAGGCCCCGGCGGACACATTCTCACCGGGCCGATTTACATCGAAGACGCGCAGCCCGGCGACGTGCTGGAAGTGAAAATCCTGGCCATCAAGCTGGCGATTCCGTACGCCTACAACGCGTTCGGGCCGGGCCATGGGTATCTCCCGGATGATTTTCCCTACTCGAAAATCAAAATTATTCCGCTGGATGAAAAGCGCATGGTGGCCAAATTCGCTCCGGGCATCGAGATTCCGCTGCATCCGTTTTTCGGCAGCATGGGCGACGCGCCTCCGGAAAGCGTGGGGAAGTGGAATAGTGCGCCGCCGTGGATTATGGCAGGGAATCTGGACAACAAGGACCTTGTCGCGGGCACAACGCTCTATGTTCCCGTGCATGCGCCCGGCGCGCTGTTTGAAGTGGGCGACGGCCACGCCGGCCAGGGCGACGGCGAAGTGGACATTACCGCGCTCGAAACTTCGCTCATCGGCACGTTTCAGTTCATCGTGCGCAAAGACATGCACCTGAAATGGCCGAGAGCCGAAACGCCCACGCACTACATCACCATGGGTCTGAACGATGACCTGAACGCGTGCGCGACGCTAGCAGTGCGGGAAATGATCGATTTCCTCGTGACCGAAAAGCATCTTTCGAGGGACGACGCGTTCATGCTCGCGAGCGTCGCCGCGGACTTGCACATCACAGAGTTGGTCGACGGCAACAAGGGCGTGCACATGATGATTCCTAAATCGATTTTCGTCGCGTCGTCAAAAAACTGACAGAGCGGTGAGCCAACGTCCCAGAACAGAAAAAGCACAACCCAGGCAAGAAAATTTGCTCGCATGCACCGGACGCTATACCATAAGTACACGCGCCCAGCACAATCCACCGAGTCACAACCAGGGGGGAACCGTGAGCTTTTGCCAAAGACTCGCACGACTGTTGCTGCTCTGTTTGTTGCCTGCCTCGGTTTTGGCGCAGACCAAAGGAATTCCGGAATGGTGCAAGCCCCTGCCGCGACCCGAATACCGGGCGCTTCTGCGCATGCCGGTCAGCGATCCGTGGTTTGAAGTGTATAAAGTGGCGCCGGAGACGTTCGCGATTTACGAGCCGCATCAGGCTGAAGAAACCATTTCGTATCTCATTGTCGGGACCAAGCAGGCGGTGATTTTTGATACCGGCATGGGCATCGGCAGCATCAGCAAGGTCACGCGGCAATTGACAGCCAAGCCCGTGGTGGTGCTCAACTCGCACACGCACAACGACCACGTCGGGGGTAACTCGGAATTCATGTTTGTCTACGGGATGGACACGGATTTTACGCGCAAGAATGCGCGGGGCTCCCGCGCGGACGCGCAAGCGGAAATCGCTCCGGACCAAATCTGCGGCAATTTGCCGGCAGGGTTTAACCGGAAAACGTACATGACGAAGCCGTGGAAGATTTCGCGGTCTGCGCAGGACGGATTCACCATCAATCTCGGGGGCCGCAAACTCGAAATCATTGCCACGCCGGGGCACACACCGGACTCGATTGCGCTGATTGACCGCGCGAATGGACTTTTGTTTACTGGGGATACCTACTATCCCGCGCCGATCTGGCTGTACCGTCCCGAAACCGACATGGATGCGTACGTCGCTTCTGCGAAGCGGTTGGCCGCGCTGGCGCCGCAAGTGAAAATGGTGCTGGGCGCGCACAACATTCCCGTGGCGCAGCCGGACGAGCTGCCGAAACTCGTGGATGCGATTCAGGCAGTGCGCGCGGGAAAGGGCGACGTCAAGGCGGCGGGAACGGGCAAGGCTATGCACACCTTTGAGGGCTTCAAATTTCTTCTCGCCGAACCTGCAAAGGGGCTAGATTAGTAGGAAGAAACAGGCTAGTTGCACGGGCAGCCATAGGCGCCCCGCCAATTGTTGTGAAGAGCCATTTCGTATGCAGGTTATTCGTTACAAGCTGATCGCGCTCTCGCTTTTCTTTCTTATGGTTTCCGGTGCTTCCGCGCAGCAGGCCAAACACAAAAGCCACGACAAACGTGAGAAGGGCAAAATCGTTTGGAATTACGATGGCGGCGTATTTTTCGAAACCGACGGCTCGCTTCCGAACGGCGTTTGTTTCCGCATCTATGGAAGCATGAACTCCGGCGATTTCTTCAACGGCCTCAAGCGCATTGACACGGATCAAGCTACGATCTTCCGGCAGGGCACGCAGACGGTAACGAAATTTCCTGACACGGTCACCGTTGCGTTTACTATTCGGGATCTGCTCTGTCCCGATGGAGTCCAACAAGTAGGCACACACCCGTACTTGACGCAGAAGATGATCGACAGTCTGCGACTTGCGATTTATTGGAAGCACGGCGTGGATTTGCATCCGGTGAAAGGCGCGAAAGAGATTAGTTCCCGCGTAGACCGCATCCAACCCTACGCCACGTCTCTCGCCGCGGAATTGCCCGCACGCTATGAATGGTCATATCAATTGGTGGTTCCCGGCGCGGGCGTATCCCTTATGGACAGCCTGGCTTTTGTTTTCCGCACGCCGGATGGGCACATTGCCGCGCGCGTTGCCGCGCGGCTGTGAGGTCGTAAGTCATTAGCTTTCAGTTGTGCAGGGGCAGAAAATGGAAAGCGATGTCTAATTACGAATTTCGATTTTCCAATTTCTGCATTTGTCAGCCCATGGAGCTGACTTTTTGTGGCTCGATTTTGTAGATGACGCGGACTTCGCCGGGCTGACGGAACGGATAAACGGGCTTGCCGAGATATTTTTGCGAAAGCTTGTTGATATGGTCGTCGGCGCCTTTCTCGGTGATTTCGACGACGCGCCCGCGGACTTCCAGGTAGCGATAGGGGTTTGCGGGATCCTGCAGCGCGATAGCCACGCGCGGGTCGCGGCGCATATTGTTGTCCTTGACGCGACCCTTGGCGGAATTGATTCGAACGTGCTTGCCGTCGAAATCCACCCAGACGGGCGTGACTTGCGGGCTGCCGTCTTTCATCAGTGTCCCGAGATTGCCAAAGGCTTGCTTTTCGAACAGGTCGGCATATTTTTCCGGAATGACTGCGCTCATGTTCTCCTCCAAGAAGACCGGCCAGAACTTATCGCAAATGGATTTCGGGTACGCGCCCCTTGGTGAGTAGAGCCGCTCCCGTCAGTTTTTGCACTTCTGCCGGTATCCAACCAGGCGCGACTTCGCGAAGCACAAGGCCTTGGGGTTGGACGTCAATCACGGCGAGATCCGTGACGATGGTGTCCACGCACTCGAGGCCCGTCAGCGGATAAGTGCATTTCTTGACGATTTTTGGCGCGCCATCCTTGGTGACGTGCTCCATGCAAACGATGAGTTTTTTCGCGCCCGCTGCGATATCCATCGCGCCGCCGATGCCGCCAGAACCTTTCGCGCCGGGAATTTTCCAGTTGGCCAGATTGCCTTTCTCTGAAACTTGAAAGCCGCCGAGCACGGCGACGTCAAGATGGCCGCCGCGCGTCATTAGGTGCGCATCAGCTTGGTTAAAAAAAGAGGCGCCGGGAATCAGCGTGACCGGAACTTTCATGGCGTCCACGAGATCGTAGTCTTCTTCGCCGGGTTTGGCGCGGCGCCCCATGCCCAGAATTCCATTTTCACTATGGAAATAAACAGTGATTTCTTTGGGGAGATAGTCGGCAATGAGATTCGGGATGCCCCAGCCGAGGTTGACGTAAGCGCCATCCGGCAATTCGAAGGCGGCGCGCTGCGCGATTTGCTCGCGGGTCAAGCGCGGCTTGTCGAGCAAAGCTTTCTCCTGTACGGCGCTATCCGGCATAGTGGAGTCCTTTCGCCTGCACGATACGGTGCACAAAGATTGCGGGCGTCATCACGTGCTCCGGTTCGATCGAACCCAGGGGAACGAGTTCTTCGACTTCGGCAATGGTCGTCTTTGCGGCCATGGCCATGATGCGCTTTGATGAAAGCAAAGTCGGCATGAATGGGCTTTTCCAAAATACAACGCTTGCCTTCGAGCACGCGCTCTTCCTTGCCCTCGGCGACTTCCGTGCCGACGCCGACAGTGGTGTAAAAGCCTTGCAAGCCAGCGGCGGCAGCGCGCATGCGTTCACAAAGGATGCCTTGTGGCACGAGCTCAAGCGTAACTTCTTCTGCCGCGAAGCGTTCCTGAAAATGATTGGCATGCGGACCGGGGAAGGAGGCAATGATGTGCGTGATCTGGTTGTTTTTGAACATTAGGCCAAGCTCGCCGTCACGCGTGCCGCAATTGTTACTGATGGCGGTGATGTTCTTGACGCCTTTGCGCACGAGCGCCTGAATAAGGTTGTTTGGGAAACCGGCGCCGCCGAAGCCTCCGAACATGATGCGCGCGCCATCGGGGACATCGGCCACGATCTCGTCAAGGTTGGAATAGACTTTCTTTTTCATCTTGCGCCTAGCCTGTTGCCGTCAAATTCGCGACGTGTCATTCCGAGCGAGGCGAGGAGTCTGCTTTTTGCGGCAATTCAGGAAAAAGCAGCTTCCTCGGGCAAACACCACCCTCGGAATGACAACACCGGACTCCTCAGGAATCCTTAGAGATGATTCCCAGCCGCCACGCCGGCTTCTTTCTTGCTAACGCCCCGGAACCTCGCGTCTAAACCTGTTTCGCGCAGCCAGCGGCCTGTGGCCGTTGCGCGGAGATCATATTCCAACAAGGCGCGCAAATCGGATTCGTCGTCGACATCCATTTCCAGGCGAGGATTGCGGCGGGCAAAAATCTCCGCGCGCGCTTGTTTAGCTTCCGCAAGATGCTTGGCGAAGCTGCCTTCCCCAAAATGCGAGGGAAAAAGCGTAGGAGGCGTGCGCAGCAGAGCGTTGGTGCCGGTGCCATCGCGCGACGGAACGATTGCCATCGTTGGCGAATGACAATCGATAGCCAGTAGTTCGTCGATATCGCCTGGCTGGATCAGAGGCAGGTCGATGGGAAGGCGCAGCAACGAGCGAACTCCGCGCTCTTCGCAGATTCTCGAGGCGGCATCCACGGATTCACTTTCGGAAATTTGCCGGTCCTCACGGAGAATCTCCCAGCCGTTCTCTACGGCCACATCCAGCGCAGGCTGATAATCGCTGATCACAAAAACTTTCGCGGCGTAACGAACTCCCTGCACGGCTCGAACGGTGTCTGCGAGCATGGCCTGAGCCAATCCAAGCCTTTCCTCGGGCGTAAGCACACACGCCAATCGATTCTTGGCGTTTCTCAGGTTCTTGACCGGCAAAAGGAGCACGCGCATGGGTGGCCTAATAAGCGCCTTCCGTGTATACAGCATGAGTTTCGGTCCGCGCGAGCCGCAACGGCGGAGAAACGGAAGGCGGATCATCCTCGCGCCGTCCGAAGGTACGGCGAACTTTGTACGTTGTGGAGCGCTCGGCGGGGACGCGGCTAATGCTTCGAATGTTGGCGCGAAATTCTTCGGGCGAAACATATTCGCCGTAGGTTGCACCGGCGGCCTTGGAAATGTTTTCTTCCATCAACGTTCCGCCAAAATCGTTCGCACCGGCTTGCAAACAGGCGAGGGAAGTTTCGATTCCCAATTTCACCCAAGAAACCTGCACGTTGCGAATTGCACCATGCAATAGCACGCGCGAAAGCGCGTGGACGCGTAGGTGCTCGTCGCGCAAGGCCCCGGGGCGCGCGCCGCCATGTTTGTAAAGCCGCGTGTTCTGATGGATAAACCCGAGGGGAACGAATTCCGTGAAACCCCCGGTGCGTTTCTGTATCGAGCGCAACAGCAAAAGATGACGCACCCAATCGGCAGGTTCTTCGACGTGTCCATACATCATCGTCGAAGTCGTGGGAATGCTGAGCTCATGTGCGGCGGTGATGATTTCGACCCAGCGGGCAACGGGCAGTTTGTTGGGGCTGAGCTGCCGGCGAATGAGGTCGTCCAGGATTTCCGCGGCGGTGCCTGGAATGCTGCCGAGTCCTTCGTCCTTCATCATTTTGAGGTAATCGCGCAGCGGGAGACCCGTTTTCAGGACGCCGTAGTCGATTTCCATCGGCGAAAACGCGTGGACATGCATAGCGGGAAGGGAGCGTTTGATGGCCCGCAACAAGTCGCGGTAGAAATATCCGTCAAGGTCGCGCGGCAAGCCGCCCTGAATGCAGACTTCAGAGGCACCGCAATCCCACGCCTCACGCGCACGACGTATGACTTCTTCAAAAGAAAGGGAATAAGCATCGGCGGCTTGCGGTCCCCGGCCAAATCCGCAAAAACTGCAGCCCACGAAGCAAACGTTGGTGAAGTTTATGTTGCGATTGACGACGTAGGTAATCGTTTCGCCGACAGCATCGCGCCGCAGATGATCCGCTCGAAAGAAAGCTCTTTGCCGGAAAGAGCCGCGTCCAGAGAATCACGGACGCCCGGCGCGCTCAAAGAAAGAGCTCTCTCCAAGGTTTCCAGTGGAGTGGATTCGTTTCTCGCCAGTGGGGTCACGACCTCATCCTACGTTGGTCTAGCCGGAGATGGAGGTCGGTTCTCTCCATCTCCTCCTCATCGTAACAGGCCATCCTACCAGAGCGGAGCCGACAAATCGAAGTGCTACGCAGTGCCTGAACTCCGGTGTCGACATGGGCGGCCGAAGTTCCTGGACATTGCTCCGCAAGATCGCGCGGGAAAATGGACAGAGACCAGCTATCATAGGCAACCTGGATCAGGAGGCTGGTATGACAAGAGGCAAGAGGCCGGCGCAGTTTGCGGCGTTGGCCGGAACGCTGCTGACGCTGTTCGCTAACGCTGCGGTTGCGGATGACCTAGTGAAAACGGAAAGTGGAATCGTGAAGGGCGTAGCCGCAGCGTCGCCCGGAGTCCGCATGTTTCACGGAATTCCGTTTGCCGCACCGCCCATTGGCGAATTGCGCTGGAAGGCGCCGCAACCCGCGAAGCCCTGGAAGGGCGTTTTCAAAGCCAGTGAATTCGGCCCGCGCTGCATGCAAGCGCCAGTTTTCTCAGACATGATTTTCCGCGACCGCGCGAGCCAGCCGATGAGCGAAGACTGCCTGTACTTGAATGTCTGGACCCCGGCGAAATCGGCGCAGGAGCGCCTCGCGGTGATGGTGTGGTTTTATGGCGGCGGGTTCCAGGCGGGTTCAAGCTCCGAGCCGCGCTACGACGGAGAGAACTTCGCGAAAAAGGGAATCCTCGTCGTCAGCGTCAATTACCGCCTGGGTGTTTTCGGATTTTTTTCGCACCCGCTGCTTACGAAAGAGTCGGGCGTGAACGCGTCGGGGAACTATGGTCTGATGGACCAGATCGCAGGCCTCCGCTGGGTGAAGAAGAACATCGCGGCATTTGGAGGCGACCCGGAAAAAGTTACGATTGCAGGCGAATCGGCGGGATCGCTCTCGGTCAGCGCGCTGATGGCGTCGCTACTGGCCCGCGGACTGTTTCGCGGTGCCATAGGGGAGAGCGGCGCGTTCTTTGGACGACCACCCGCGGGCAACGCGATGCAGGTGCTGAGCGAAACGGAAAAAACGGGCACGAAATTTGCGGAATCTCTGGGAGCGAAGGACTGTGCGGCAATGCGAGCCAAGAGCGCGGAAGAGCTGTTGAGCGCGGCGCAAAAAGACCGTTCTTTGCAGTTCTGGCCGAACGTAGACGGCTATGTGTTGCCGAAGGATGTCGCCACGATTTTTGCCGAAGGCCAGCAGAGCCACGTGCCGCTGCTTGCCGGCTGGAACGCGCAGGAAGCAAGCTGGGCGGTGGTTTACGCTAAAGAAAAACCGACCACACAGACTTTTCCGGAACAGTTGCGTGCGCGGTTTAACCATCGAGCGGCGGAAATTCTGAAACTTTATCCTGCTGGCAGCGATGAAGAAGCGCGAAAATCCGCCATCGACCTGGCCAGTGATTTGTTTATCGTGTACACCACATGGGAGTGGCTGGAGATGCAGAATAAAACCGGGCGCGCGGCAGTCTACGCGTATGTGTTTGACCGGACGCCGCCAGTCACGCCGGATATGAAGGTCAACGGGGTTTCCCCCGAGGAGCTTGGCGCGCGGCATGCTTGCGAGATTGAATACGTGTTTGGGGCGCTGAAGTCGCAGCCCAATCCGTGGGAGCCGGTGGACTTCAAGATTTCCGATGCGATGGCTTCGTATTGGGCGAACTTTACCAAGACGGGGGATCCGAACGGCCCGGGCCTCGCGAAATGGCCGGTCTATGACGGCGGCCAGAGTCCTTCGATGATGCACTTTGCGGGAGAGATACAGGCGATGCCGCAAGCGCATCGCGAACGGTATGAATATTGGAGCGGGGCGGCGGCCGAGAAAGCCACGACGCATTGAAACCGGTTGCCATTTGGTGCCCTAACGAATTGGCTGCAAGCGACGACGCTTCGGCTAACATGTTCTTGTTTCCATGAAACGCGGCACCATCCTGATTCTGATTGCCCTTGTGTTTCTTGGGGTAGCCGTTGCGATGGCCGCCTCGGTGCTGCATGATGGGGTAAGCGCCAGGGCGAAGCCGACGCGACTGGAAACGTTTGTGGCGCGCAACGCGCGTCACCTGGCGATTCCCAGAAATGCGCGCCTGAGCCAGAACCCCGTGCTGGATTCCCCGGAGATACAGCACGAAGCGCGGCTGCACTTTGCAGATCACTGCGCGATTTGCCACGGCAACGACGGCAACGGCGACACGCCGATCGGCAACGGTCTTTATCCTAAGCCGCCGGACCTGCGCAAACGCGAGACGCAAGACTTGAGCGACGGCGAGTTGTTCTGGATCATCGAAAATGGTGTGCGGTTTACCGGCATGCCGGCGTTCTCCAGCAACGGGGATCACATGGCCGGGAATCATGGCAGCGCGCAGGACAGTTGGAAGCTGGTGCACTTCATCCGCCACCTTCCTCATTTGACCGCGGTCGAGCGCCTGGAGATGGAGCGCTACAATCCGAAAGGCCTGGAGGATCGCGCTGAGGAACAGGAAGAAGATGAATTTTTGAACGAAGCAACGCCTAAGGCAAAGTCAGAATCACAAAGTCACAGGCGGAAATAAGGGGGCACCAGCAACTGCCAAAGGGGGCGATGGAGACGACGATGAAATCGAAATGGCTGACGATCGCGCTTGCGCTCGCCATTGCGGGCGGAGCGGCCCTTGCGCACGGGAATAAAGTGCATATCAAAGGTAAGATAGGGAAAATCGATGCCGACTCCTTGCAGGTAAAAACGGCCGACGGCAAGACGGTGGAAGTGAAGCTGGTGGCTTCCACCGTGTACGTCCTGCACACGCCGCCAAGGCCGGGCGACCCTCCGGATGCGAATGAAAATAAACCTGCGAAGCTCGCCGATCTCGCGGTCGGCGATGCGGTGGTGATCCATGCAACGCCAAAGGGCGAAACTCTGGAAGCGGATGAGGTCAAATTCTCTTCGCCGGGTGCGAACAAGATGGCCTCAGTGGCGGCGAAACCGAAGGCGTGAACAAGTTAACAGTCTTCAGGAGTCAGTTGCAGTTTTCGGCTGACAGACGATTGCATTGAAGTGTTTTCTGATTCGGCATTTTCTGGATGTGCTCGTCTTACCGCAAACTTTCTGCTAGTCGACGAGATGGCAAGAGTGCGTCTTCAATACGAGCCAGACGCGCTTTTCAGCAGCTAGCTCGAGCGCGCGGACCGCTCCGGGCGTCACATGCACGACAAAGGTCACGCCGCAATCCACGCGGGCAATGCACATAGCGCCGCGCTGCTCCAGCGAAAGCATTCGTCCTTCCAGGATATTACGCGCACTCAAGCCCCGGGGACGCTCTGATGCGAGCAAAATATCTCCGGCGCGAATGGCGATTTGCACGGCGTCGGCGGCGGAAGCATGCGCCAGCGGTACTTCGATCTCGCACTGACTCTCGCCGAGTCTGATGCGCATCACGCCATCTAGCTCACGAAGATCGAGAACCGTGCCGCTGAGCAAGTTTTCGAATCCTGCAGCCAGCGCCAGCCGTTTCCGGCGAGGCGCATCCAGCACTTCCATCGGCGCTCCGCGACTCACGACGCGGCCATTATCGATGGCGATCACGCGCTCGCCCAGCGCATCCACCTCTTCGCGGCTGTGCGTGACGTAGAGAATGGGAATGCGCTTGGCCGCGTTCCACGCACGCAAATCCTCCACGATGGCGGCCTTGAGTTCCGCGTCCAAGCCGGTCAGCGGCTCGTCAAGAAGCAGCATGCGCGGCTCCGTGACCAGCGATCTCGCAAGAGCAGTCCTTTGCCTTTCACCGCCTGAGATTTGCGCCGGTTTCTGATTTCGCAACTTTCCGATGTGGAAAGCTTCAAGAATTTCTTCGATACGTGCGTGACGATCCTGCCCTGAAATATCTGTCAGTCCGTACTGAATGTTCTCCTCGACCGTAAGATGCGGAAATAGCGCCAGCGTTTGAAACACATAAGCCACGCGGCGTTTTTGCGGAGGGACCTCAACGTGCATCTCCGAATCAAACAAAACCTCCTCGCCAATCGCGATTTTCCCCGCATCCGGTCGCGCCAGGCCCGCGACACAATCCAGCAGGGTGGATTTTCCTGCGCCGGAAGGTCCAAACAAGATAGTGATGCCGGGGGGCGCTTCGGCAGAAACATCGAGAAGGAAGGATGCCGTTTCGGGTCGCTGCTTGCGGATGCTCGCGACCAGGCTCGATGAATTTACTTCCCGGGCCATCGCAACCACGCAGGCGTCCACACGCGGCGATTCACAGCGTACACGAGGCACAGCACCCCGAAGGCGATGGCGAGGAGAAGCAATGCGAGCTGATTGGCTTCACCGTATTCAAGAGCCTCCACGTGGTCGTAAATTTCGATGGAGACGGTGCGCGTCACGCCTGCAAGATTTCCACCGACCATGAGCACTACGCCGAATTCTCCAAGGGTATGCGCAAAACTGAGTACTAGCGCTGTGACGACGCCGGGTAAAGACAAGGGCAGAATGACGCGGCGGAACGTCCGCCATCTACCTGCACCCAGAACAGCGGAAGCGTCCAGCAGTTTGCGATCGATGCCTTCAAACGAAGCAATGAGTGGCTGGACGGCAAAGGGGAAGCTATAGACCACCGAGGCAAGCACTAGCCCGCCGAAGGTGAAAGCGAGACCGTGGCCAAACAGAGCAATCCACAACTTGCCGAGAAGGCCGCGGGGACCCATGGCGAGCGAAGCGTAGAATCCAAGAACTGTCGGAGGAAGTACCAGCGGCAATGCCACGATGGATTCCAATAGAAATTTGCTGCGCCAGTTGGAATAAGCCAGCCAATAAGCGATTGGCATTCCGGTCAACAACAGTATTACGGCGACGCATCCGGCCAATTCGAACGATAGGCTTATCGAACTCATCCTTTGCTCTCTGTTTTTCTTGGTCTCGAGCTTCCGCGCAATGTACTGTCGTTCGACTGCTGTTTCTCAGCCGGGACAGCAAACCCGTGTTTTTGCAGGATTTTCCTGCCCGAGGCGCTCTTTATAAAATCCATGAATGCGAGCGCGGTGGACTTGTTCTTCCCATTTTTCAGCACAACGGCCGCCTGCTCGATGGGCGGATACATCCCTGCGGGAATTTCCCAAGCTTTCCCATTTTTCATTCCAGGAGCAAGCGCTAGGGAGAGAGCGATGATTCCGGCCTGCGCGTTTCCGGATTGCGCGAATTGCGCGGCTTGCGAAATGTTCTCGCCGTAAACCAGCTTCGTTTTCACTTGCTCGTAGATTCCCGCTTTTTGCAAGGCGGCGACGGCCGCGCGCCCATAAGGCGCGAGCGCCGGGTTGGCGATCGCGATTCTCTGTACCCGCGGATCCAGCAATGCGTTCCACCCCCGCCTCGACACATCCAGAGGCTCATCGGCAGGCGTCCAAATCACAATTTGTCCCTGTGCGTATTCAAAAAGCGTTCCCGGCCCCACAAGACCTGCCGCTTCCAGCTTTCTCGGATATTCCACATCTGCCGAAAAGAACAAATCGAACGGCGCGCCGCTTTGAATCTGCGCGAAGAAATTGCCGCTCGACCCGCTTGTGACTTCTACTCTTGTTCCCGTCTGGCTTTCAAACTCTTTGGCTAACTCTTCCATCGCAAACTTCAAATCGGCCGCTACCGCCACGCGGATTTCGCGCTCTTGAGCTCTCGCGCTAGTGCTTTCTGTGAATAGGAAAACTGAGATCGCGAGCAACGTGAAACTGCTGTGTACAATCTTTCTTTTGAAAGTCATTTGGCGTCGACCAGCAGCTTCAGCGTAATCACACGCGGAGAATCATCACTTCTGTGGATTTGATAAGTGCCGCTGCACGGTCGCCCGGTTTCAGGCGCAACTCTTTCGCGGCGTCCGCCGTGATGATGGACGTTATGTGCTGTTCGCCGATGGCTAGCGTCACTTGGGCCAGCAGCCCGCTGAACTTCAGTCCGACGACACGCCCAATCAACTGATTGCGCCCGCTGATTCTGCGGAAATGCAATCGGCGCGCCGCTAGATCACCTCGTTCGAACTTTTTGGGAATCAGCCGGTCAATTTCACTTTCCGGCACGCGATGGTGTCCGCCAGGCGTCTTCACCGACCTGATCTTGCCGTGGTAGATCCACTGCTTCAGCGTGGGATAGCTGATGCCGAGAATGTTCGCCGCCTCGCGCGGCGGCAGCAGCTTCTGCACATCCGCCTCCTTGCATATACAGAATAGCCCTCCCAGAGACGTACTTTCAATACGTTTCTATGCGATTCTAGCTATTCCACCCAGAGGATCATGCTGTTCCCCTTCTTACTCGCGTCTGAGTAGAAGTCCTTCAACAGCTTGAAATAATCGATAAGTGCCTGCTTCTCGTCCTCGGCGAGCGGGTCGTTCGGATTTCTTGGCGGATATACTTTTGTAGCCTGAGCGGCAAGGTGATCATACGCCGCAACTCTTTCGGCGAATGGGAAATCGCCAAGCGCTGCAGCAACGTCGCGCACCTGGGAGGGCGTGAGGTACCTCGCCGGTCCATAACCCAGCACACGCTGTTTATCGGGGAGCTCTGTTCCCCCCATGATTGCCATGCCGAGAGGAGAATCCACGGGTTCCCAGCTTTTGCCCGTAAGTACGTAATGCACCATGTGCCAGTCTTTATAAAGAGAGAGTTGAGTGCCATTCTTACTGAGGCCCATGAAGGCAGAGTGCATTTCTTCAAGGGTTCCCTGGTTCTCGCCACGCACCAACTCCACCTGTCGCCTGTACTGATCCAGGTCTTCCTGTATCGGCGGTTGTCCTGAGAGTGCACGCTCGCGGATTCGGTGAAATAGAGGTGAATTTTGCAGTTCTCTGATTGCCACGTTTAATTTGGTAAGGTCCGGCCACTCTTTCACGGCAATTAAATCTGAATAGAATTTCGCCGGGTTCTTCCGATAGGCCGCCAGCTCGAACTCCGACACCTGGCGGAGTTTACCTTCCATTCCCATCGCTGGAACTCCTCGAGCGTTACTGCATCAGTTGCGCAGCGGCTTGCCGGTTTTCAGTGTGTGGGCAATGCGCTCTTGGGTTTTCTTTTCGCCGCAGAGAGAGACGAAGGCTTCTCGCTCAAGGTCAAGTATGTACTGTTCGCTGACCATCTGAGGAGCAGTCAGTGGCCCGCCTGCAAGAATGTTCGCGAGCTTGCGGCCAACATGCGCGTCATACTCCGATGCGTAGCCGCCGCGGACCATCATATGAATCACCAGTTTCGCCCCGGCAAGGAATTGTTCGCCCAGCACTTTAATTTGGGTCGTCTGCGCGCCTTCTTGCCAAGTCGCCGCGGGTCGCTTGTAGCCGCTGCGCGCCAATGCCAGCGCAACTTCCTTGGCGTCAGCAACCAGCCGGTCTCGATTCATCGAAACGCCATCTTCGCGCCGCAGATAACCTAGTTCGCGGCATTCCTCGGCGCTAGTCCCCACCTTGGCCATGGCCATCGCTTCAAACACGGGCTTCAGCGCGTGAAACAAATGCAAATCCTCTCCGCCCGCCGCGTGTTCGTTCGCGCGAATCAGCATCTCCTTGGTCCCGCCGCCCCCGGGGATCAGACCCACTCCCGTTTCCACCAAGCCGATGTACGCTTCCGCGGCTGCCTGAACCTTTGCGGCATGCAAGGTCACCTCGCACCCGCCGCCGAGCGCCATGCCTTGCGGCGCAGCCACCACGGGCTTCGGCGCATATTTAAGCGCCAGATTGGCGTTTTGGAACTGCTTCACCGCCATGTGCAATTCGTCCCATTCCTGTTCCTGCGCCGCAACGAGCACAAGCATCAGATTCGCGCCAACGGAAAAGTTCGTTGCCTGGTTTGCGATGACCAGGGCATCGAAATCGCTTTCGAGTCGCTGCAATCCCTTGTGCATCATGGCGATTAAATCCGCCCCAATGGCGTTCATCTTGGCGTGAAATTCGCAGCAAACCACGCCGTCTCCGAGGTCAATCAAACTCGCTCCGGAATTCTTTTCGATTTCGCGCCCCGCTTCTTTCCACGCTTTCAGGATGATGACGCCTTTGGGCTCTTCGACCTTCCTCGCGCCGCCCGTGCAAATATCAAAAACGGTCCTCGTTCCTTTTTCCGACTCGTAAAAGCCCTTGCTTCCGCTCGAAAGCACTTTCTCGATCACCGGTGGAATCGCCCGACCTTCTTTCTGCACTTGTGCGGCGAAGGCTTTCACTCCTACTGCGTCCAGCATTTCGAACGGCCCCAATTCCCAGCCAAAGCCCCAGCGCATCGCGCGATCCACGTCCGCGACGTTGTCCGAAATTTCCGGAACGCGCCGCGCGGCGTACAGGCACATCTCGGAAAGCCCGCCCCACATGAATTGCTGCGCCTTGTCGCCTGTTTGTCCATCGAGCAGCGGCCCAACCAACGCGCGCAGTCGCTCGCGGGTATCCTCAATGGCCTTACCCATCTCCAGAGAACCGAATTTCGCTTTTTGCCGCGGCCGGTATTCCATGGTGTTCACGTCGAGCGTGAGAATTTCTTTTTCCCCTGCGCCGCGAACTTTTTTGTAGAAGCCTTGGCCCGTTTTGTCGCCCAGCCACCCGCGCTTGACCATTTCCTCGACCAGCGGCGGCACTTGATATTTTTCACGCGATTCGTCATTCGGCGCGGTTTCGTAAATGTTCTTCACCACGTGCACGAGCACGTCCAGCCCCACGATGTCCGCCGTGCGAAATGTAGCCGATTTAGGCCAGCCCACTGCCGGCCCGGTACACGCATCTACTTCCTCCACCGTCATGCCAAGCGTGCCCATCAACCGCAAGGCGTTCAGCATCGAAAACGTCCCGATGCGGTTGGCGATGAAATTCGGCGTGTCTTTTGCGATCACTACGCCTTTGCCCAGCCGGCGATCACAGAATTCACTGAGTATCGCGACTACTTCCTTCGAGGTCTTCGGTCCGGGAATTACCTCCACAAGTTTCAAATACCGTGGCGGATTGAAAAAATGTGTGCCCGCCCAATGCTGCTGAAACTCTTCGCTCATGCCCTCCGCGATCAAGTGCACCGGCAAGCCCGAGGTATTGGTCGTCACGATCGCGCCGGGCTTCCGGAATTGCGCCACGCGCGCCATTAATTTCCGTTTGATTTCCAGATTTTCCGCAACAACCTCAATAATCCAATCAGCTTCGGCGCATCGCGCAAGGTCATCCTCGAAATTTCCAATGCTGATCTTTTCTGCCAGCGAAGGAGTGAAAAACGCTGCCGGTTTTGCTTTTCTGGCCGCATCCAATCCGGCGCGCACAATCTTGTTGCGTTCCGCATGTGGCGCATCCGCTGGCAAATTCGGCGGAACAATATCCAGCAAAACGCACGGGAGCCCCGCGTTCGCGAAGTGCGCCGCGATCCGCGAGCCCATCGTTCCCGCACCCAACACGACTGCCTTTTCAATGCGACGTTCCATAACGAACCTTTCTGTGAAAAATTCCCCCGAAAGACAGGTTACAAAACCGGCATGCACCGGTCAAACGTGGGCAGGATTGCTGGCAACCGCGCTAAAATATCTAGGTGGCGGAAGAAGAAAAAACCTCAGGACCTCTCGCCTGGCTCCGGACAGCGAAAGACAAAATTCGCGCGTTCGCCTACGGCAATGAGACACAACGCGCTGAGCGTCCCCGCGTGGGCTTGGCGCTGGCGGGCGGATTCGCTCGCGGTATTGCGCACATTGGCGTCCTCCGCGTGCTGCGCGAAGCGGGCATTCCCATCGATTGTGTGGCGGGCACGAGCGTGGGCGCTTTGATTGGCGCGGCTTATTGCGGCGGCGCGGCGCTCGAGGAAATGGAGAAAATCGGCTCCGTCACGACCTTCGCCGATTTCGGGCGCTGGACGCCTTCTTGGCTCGGCTTGGCTACCAACCAGCGCATGGAAAAATTTCTCGTGCGCTTCACGCCTGCCAAAAGATTCGAAGAGTTGCAGACGCCCCTGGCTATCGCCACCACGGACATCATCGACGGCGTCAGCGTCTACTATACGCACGGCGAAATTGTTCCCCCGCTTCGTGCTTCCTGCGCTTACCCCGGCCTCTTCGTGCCAATCCAATATGAAAATCGCACGCTTGTGGATGGTTTTTTGACGGCGCCCGTACCCATCGAAGGCGTGCTTTTGCTTGGCGCGGACATTGTCGTTGCGGTGTACCTGGAATCGGGCAATCTTGGGCAGCCGCGCACGCTTACCGACATTCTCAGCCGCTCGTTCAACATTATGCATCGGCATTCGGATCTCGCTTGGCGTACGCAGGCGGATATCATCATCGAACCGGACGTGAAGCAGTTTGTGTGGGACGATTTCACCAAAACGCCGGATATGGTTGCCGCCGGCGAAGTCGCGGCGCTCCACGCCTTACCGCAGATTCGCGCCGCCCTGCGCGGAGAGAAACGCGACTCCGCGCCCGGAGACGCTCTCTTTCCTGCCAGCTCGAAATAAGCGACGTAAGTCCCACGTGGACCGTCTGCCGGTGGCTGCATGAGGGACCTATAATGTGTGAGTTCGACGCTATAGGTTCCCAGCGAGGTGAAGCATGCGTCGCTGTGTTCCATCATCCTTTGTTTCTTGTTTCTCTCAGCGTCTGGCTTGGGTCAATCCACCGCAGACGAATCACAAGGTATGCCAGCGCTGGTGGCGAAAGTCCGGCAACTGAGAGAGGACTTACAAACTAGCAGCGGATACGCGCTCAAAGCGCAAGTACTGCTCTATCGTCCGCAGGCTCAGCAAGCCGCGGTTGCGCGTGCTTCCAAACACCTTAACGATGCGCGGGCAAGCCTTGCTAAAACACAGGAGCGTCGAAGGGCTGTCGGATCCTCTTTGAAGCGTAATCAAGAACCTATTGATAATGCCGAGACCGCGGAGATCTCTCCAATGGACCGAAAGCAAGTCCAAGGCGAAAGTTCCAGGCTGAAGGAAGAACTCGAAAACCTCGCAGCCGAAGAACAACTGCGAACGGAACAGGCGAAACTCGGCGGACTGGAAGATCGGGTGGACCGGCTGGAACAGGTATCAGACAACCCGCACGAGACTCAAATGCTTACCGCTATTCAGTAACTACGTTATGCAAGGCCTGTAACAAGGCTACTCCGTGGTGACCTTCACGACCACGGGGTTGCCCCCGCCTTTGCCGCGCTGCGTCAACCACGCGGCCAATCCTTCCGCGAAGCGTTCCGGAGTGAGGCGGAAGCTCGCTTCGATTTTCCCATCGGCCACGGGCAGTGTGTCGTCGAAATCGGCGGAATTCGTAAAGTTGCGCATGCAGAATTGATCGAGCCATTCCAGTGGGCAAGGTTTCTCTTGGCCCTGAATCACGACGTTGACCTGGAATTTCTGCGTGTACATGCGATTGGCACAGGCAACATGGTCAGGGCAAAGGGACCCTGAGGAACTTGATTCTTTTGCGGTCTGCCGGGTTCATGATCAATTTTTGGGTTTGCCGCTCGTACTCGGCCAGATAGGCCTCAAACCAGCTTCCGTCCCGAACAAACGGCGCCATGCTGTCATCGGATTTGTATCCGGCGTACTTCGGGTCGGAGAAGAAGCTTACCGACCAAGTTCTTCCCCAACCAGGCCTGCATTGTTTAAGAGACGCTTGAAGAGAGAGCAACAACCTGCGCGCTTTGGTGGCTGTATTGATCTGGTCAGCCTGAGCTATGACAAAAATTCTTTCGCTTCTGTCATCAACTCGGACGATTTTAGCCGAGTCGTCGCTCTTACAACTTTCTGCGGAAGGGCTCTGCGCAACAATCCTGGATACGGAAAGGAAAGCCAAAGCCACAGACGGCAAATACTTTTTACAGGTTCCCAAAGTGCCACCGGGAAGGGTTAGGATGCGTGCGGCCGCTTCACGGAATGAGCCAGCCCTAGGGCTTCCAGCAGGCAGATGAAGTACCAGCCAATGTCGGTTTGATACCAGCGCAGTCCCAGGCGCGCCGAGCCCGCGTGCGTGTGATGGTTCTTGTGCCAGTTTTCGCCCCACGCGGTCAGTTGAAAGGGGCCCAGCCACCACACGTTGATGCTGGAATCGCCGCCCTCCTTTGTTTCGCCGAGGTGCGTCAAGCTATTCACCAGGCACTGCAAGTGCAGTGAGTAGACCAACCGCATGGCGCCCATCCAGAAAAAGCCCATCCAGCCGAAGCCAAGAATCAGTCCACACAGAATCGAAAGCACAATGACCGGCGTTTCCGCCCATCCCCAGATTTTGTAAATTCCACCTGTCATTTCCGGCGCCCAACGCTTTTTGTCCGCAGGCTCGGTTTGATACAGCCAGCGCAAATGCGCCCACGAGAAGCCGCCTTGCTTTGGGCTCGAAATATCTTCAGGTTGATCGGTCACCGCGTGGTGCAGGCGGTGATAGGCGACCCAACTTGCGGGATGCCCCGAGCCGTTGAACACCGCCCAGAAAATCAGGAACTGCTCGACGATGGGATGGGTCTTGAGCGTCTTGTGCGCCAGCATGCGGTGATAACAAACGGTCGTGCCGAGTCCGCCGAGCGCGGTGAACAGCACGGTCATGCCCAGAATCTTGAAGCTGGGGAGGGGAAAGAGGATCAGGCCGATAACCGCAAGGACGTGAATTAAGATCAGGTAGGTGAAAACGCCTTCTTTCCCGTGCACCGGTTTCCAAAACGGACGGTCCCACGGGTGCGCCTGTGCCGCGTGCTGCGTCAAACTCATTTCCATGTATTCTCCGATGATCCGTAAGATTGAAGGCGCTGGTACCCCGGACCTACTCCAGCGAAAGGTCATCTATCAGGATAACATTGACTGCAAAAGAAATGTGGAAAAAGTGAACGGGCGTGTGACAGCCGAAGTCTGACAGTTAGCCTCCTACGATTTAGCCTTTTAATGACGGGACATTGGCGAGAAAGCACGAACTTCCCTACGAATGGAGCTTCCAAACGATCTGGCGCAGCATGCCGAGAAGGAGTTCGGCATCGGCAGACGAAAGATACATCCGCCGAATCAAGCGGCGGATCTTCTCGTCGGCTGGCGCTGCCGAACGCGTGTTGGTTTTGCTTGGGGAGTTCTTGTGGTAGCCGCTGGTCTGCAAAGCGTCGAGCAAGAGCGCCGTGACTCGTTCGAGGTCGCCCGCCGTGGCGCGCGCTACTTTTTCCTGCGACGTGCCCGATTTCGCGTCGCGGGCTAATTCATACAGGCAGACGGCGACCGCCTGACCCAGGTTCATCGACCGATGCTCTTCGCGCGTCGGAATGCGCAGCAGCCAATGGCAATAGCTAAGGTCTTCGTTCGAAAGCCCGCGCTTTTCCGAACCAAAAAGAAGCGCCACCCGTTCCGTGTTGAGGCGCTTTCGAATCAGCCGCCCGGCCTGCTGCAAATCGCACACCTTGTGCTGCGGATCGCGCCGGCTGAGTGCGGTCGTGCCCACAATGAGCGAAAAGCCTGCGACAGCCTCCTCCACGGATTTGAATTCTTCGGCCTGCGCGAGCAGTGGTGTCGCGCCCACCGCAGAACGCGCATCGCGAAACGCCAATTCGTAGGGATTCACCACACGCAGATGCAAAAAGCCAAAATTGCTCATCGCGCGGGCCGCGGCGCCGATGTTCAGCGGATTCCGCGTGTTCACCAGCACCACGCACAACCGTTCGTAGTCGCTTTCTCTAGACAAGGGCCTCTAATCTACAACGCGGACACCCTAACTCAATGCGGGGCGCTGACCTTCTTGGTCAGGGGGGAGCAACGCCCGCGTGTTCATCATAAGGAGAAGCTGGTAGCAAAAAATTGTGCGTGTGTCATCCTGAGGCCGCGCTTTTTGCGGCCGAAGGATCTCAACCGATCCGCAGACCTGTCACTTTCCATCGATTGCGAATTATCCGGCGCTTCCCGCACGCCGTTGGTCAGATATTCGTGAATGGATTTTGCAGCGCGTCGTCGAGCCCCCATCGCCAAGATAACCGTGGCGCTTCCAGTAACGATATCGCCGCTCGCAAAAACGCCTCTTCGGGACGTCCGCTGCGACGAAGCATGCGCTTGAATGTAGCCGCGCTTGTCGGTTGCCAGACCGGGAGTCGTACTTTGCACGATGGGATTCGCGCTCGTGCGGAGCGCAATCACGGCCACAGAAATCGGCAATTCAAACTCCGAGCTTGCAATCGGTACCGGGCGCCGGCGTCCCGAAGCATCCGGTTCGCCCAGCTCCATCCGTACACACCGCGCCGCTCGAAGCCACCCTTTGCCGTCCGAGAGGAATTCCACCGGATTCGTGAGCATGTGAAACTCGATGCCTTCCTGTTGGGCGTGATGCACTTCTTCAATGCGCGCGGGCATCTCCGCTTCGCTGCGGCGATACACAACGTACGTCTTGCGCGCCCCCAGGCGCAGCGCCGAACGAATCGCATCGAGCGCGGTATTGTCGCCTCCAATCACGGCAACGTCTTTCCCATGCAAATCCAGCATCGGCTCGTCATATTTCGGAAACTGGTAAGCCTTCATCAAGTTGATGCGCGTCAAAAATTCATTCGCGGAGTACACGCCGGTTCCAATGCTCGCCGGGGATCCCCGTGAACTGTGGCGATCCCGCGCCGGTGCCGATGGACACCGCGTCAAATCCTTCTTCGCCCATCAATTCGTCGATGGTGACTGTCCGGCCCAGCACGACGTCCGTTTCAAACTCCACGCCCATGTCCCGCAGATAGTCCAGTTGTTCGCGGATAATTTGCTTTGGCAAGCGAAACTCCGGAATGCCGTAGACCAGCACGCCGCCAAGTTCATGAAGCGCCTCAATCACGCGGACCTTGTGCCCCCTCTGAGCCAGGTCACCTGCCACAGTCAGCCCGACAGCCCGCTTCCCGCGACCGCCACTTTCTTTCCCATCGGCGGCACTTTTGGCAAGTGGCGAATCCCCATGCGCTGTTCGTAGTCCGCAACAAACCTCTCCAGGTACCCTATGCCTAGCGGCTTCACGTTTTTGGCTTTGCCCAGCGTGCAGCCCGCTTCGCAGTGATCTTCCTGCGGACAAACGCGTCCCGTAATCGCTGGCAGCACATTGTCTTCCCGGATTTTCGACGCAGCCGCCGCGAAATCGCCCGCCACAAGGAATTGAACAAATTCCTTAACTTTGACGCCCACGGGGCATCGCTGCATGCAAGTGGCTTTCGCACACTCCAGGCAGCGCAGTGCCTCCTGGCGCGCCAGTTCCGGCGAATAGCCCAGGTTCACTTCCGTGAACGCCGAGCTGCGCTGCGCCGCATCTTGTTCCGGCATCGCCTGCCGCGACACTTTCATGCGCTCTTTCAGCGTCAGCGGATTCAGCGAAGGCGCGACTGGCGGCTTCATCGCCCGCCTCCTGGCAGAACCGCGGTTCTTCAGCTAGCGCGCCCACTTTTCCTGCTTGCGCTTCGCGCTCGCACAAAAAATTCTTCCATCGAGCGCCGTTCCGCCTCCCGGTACATCGCGTTGCGCTGGACCAAAACATCGAAATTCACCCCATGCGCCTCAAACTCCGGCCCGTCCACGCACGCAAATTGGCTTTTGCCATCCACCAGCACGCGGCAGCCTCCGCACATGCCCGTGCCATCAATCATGATGGGATTGAGGCTGACCACCGTGCGAATCCCCAGCGGGCGGTCGGTTCGGCGACGGCTCGCATCATCACCACAGGACCGGCCGCGAGCACCAGATCAATTTGCGTCCCGCGCGCGATGAGTTCACGCAGCCAGTCGGTCACCAAACCTTTCTGTCCATAACTACCGTCATCGGTGGTCACGATCAGTGTATCGCTCACCGCACGCATTTCCCGCTCCAGAATCACCAGTTTTTTGTTCCGAGCGCCAACAATGGAAATCACCTCGTTGCCCGCGCGCTTCAGCGCCGCCGCCGTGGGATACGCCTGTACCCACGCCCCATCCCAGCACCACGGCTGTCCCGAACTTGTTGATTTCCGAAGGTTTACCCAAAGGGCCAACCACGTCAGCCAGAGTATCCGCGGGCTTCAAAGTGTGAAGCATATGCGTGGTCTTGCCTACCGCCTGCACGACGATGCTGATTGTTCCCGCCGCGGGGTCTGAATTCTCAATGGTTAGCGGGATGCGCTCGCCCCGCTCGCCGATGCGCACGATGACAAACTGTCCAGACTTTTGCTTACGGGCAATCCGGGGAGCTTCAATGACGAAGCGCATGATAGCCGGGGCTAGGAGTTGAGCCTGCTGGATTTTGAACACACGCGCTCCGCGACGATTTCAATTCTTATTTTCAGGCTCGTCCGACCGCCCCAGCCGTGACATCGGTCACATAGCAAAGTGACGTGCGCACCGAGCTCTCTTGTGCTCCGGTTGCACAACAGGCGAGCCGTAACATAGACTGGTTTTCGGGTAGAAGCATTGCGCCTGCCCACCTGGCCTGTGAATTCCAGCCTTTCTGAGGCCTAGTGGCATGGCCGACTCCATTTCGCTTCGTGACCTCGCATCGCGAGGGGCTTCGCGCCGAGCGCCGCATGCGTGAAACTTTGCAGCAAAAGCGTCTGCTGGCAGGGGGAGCAGAGTGGCGACTCCACTGCAAAATTGGGTTGAAGAAGCCGCAAGGCTCACCAAGCCGGAGCGCGTCGTGTATTGCGACGGCTCCGAAGCCGAATACCGTCGCATGGTCGAGTTGATGCTGCGTGCGGGAGACACCGTCACGCTGAACCAGAAAGCCTACCCCAACTGCCACCTGCATCGCAGCTCCGTCAATGACGTTGCGCGCACCGAACATTTGACCTTCATCTGCTCGCGGGACAAAGATGACGCCGGCCCGACCAACAATTGGATGGATCCGGACGCTGCCAAACACAAAGTAGGAAGGCTCTTCGATGGCGCCATGCGCGGCCGCACCATGTACGTCGTGCCCTACATCATGGGTCCGGCGGTTTCCCCCATCAGCAAAGTCGGCGTCGAAGTAACCGACAGCCCCTATGTCGTAGCCAGCATGCGCATTATGTCGCGTATAGGCCAGGTTGCTCTGAACCGCCTTGGCCCTTCGAACGAATTTGTACCCGGCTTGCATGCGCTGGGGGATCTCGATCCTATGCGCCGCTACATCCTGCATTTCCCGGAAGAAAAGCTGATTTGGAGCATTGGCTCGGGCTACGGCGGAAACGCGCTGCTGGGCAAGAAGTGTTTTGCGCTGCGCATCGCCAGCGTGATGGCGCGCGAACAGGGCTGGATGGCGGAGCACATGCTTATCCTGGGGCTGGAAGCGCCCAGTGGAAAAGTGATCTACATGGGCGCAGCGTTTCCCAGCGCCTGTGGCAAAACGAATCTCGCCATGATGGTATCGGCCCTGGAGAGCCAGGGCTACCGCGTGTGGACCGTAGGCGATGACATCGCCTGGATGAAAATCGCCGATGACGGTTATCTGCACGGGATCAATCCGGAGGCAGGATTCTTCGGCGTGGCGCCCGGCACCGGAATGCTCACCAATCCAAACGTCATGGGCGCGCTGCACAAAAACACTTTATTTACCAACGTCGCCATGACTGCGGAGTGCGAGCCCTGGTGGGAAGGCATCGGCAGCAATCCTCCCGCAGGACTGATCAACTGGAAGGGTGAGCCTTGGGATTCCTCCAAAGGCCCCGCGGCGCACCCGAACGCGCGTTACACCGTGCCGGCAAAGCAATCGCCCAGCATTTCGCCGAAATGGGAAGCGCCCGAAGGCGTGCCCATCTCCGCGTTCATCTTTGGCGGAAGGCGCGCGCGTGTGGCGCCGCTCGTGTACGAATCGTTTGACTGGCAGCATGGCGTCTTTGTGGGCGCGACGATGGCTTCGGAGACCACTGCGGCCGCCAGTGGCGACGTTGGCGTGACGCGTCGCGATCCCATGGCCATGCTGCCGTTCTGCGGTTATAACATGGCGGACTATTTCGGCCACTGGCTGCAAATGGGGAAGAAAATCCCCAGGCCGCCCAAGATTTTCCACGTCAACTGGTTCCGCAAAAGCGCGGACGGAAGATTCCTGTGGCCCGGTTACAGCGAGAACGTGCGCATCCTGAAATGGATTCTCGAACGCGTGGAAGGCCGCGGCGCAGCCCAAGAAACCCCGATCGGCTATGTGCCGGCGAAGGGCGGCCTGACGCTCGACGGAATGAAGATTTCCGATGATGCGCTGAACGAATTGCTCCGCGTGAATCCCGCCGATTGGGAAACCGAGCTGGAGGATTCCAAGCAGTTCCTAATGAAATTCGGCTCCCGCCTGCCCAAAGAGATTCGCGAAGAGCACGCGAAACTCTCCAAACGCTTCCACCACGTCGTCACCGCGTAGTTTCCCCATGTCGCTGAGCGAACTCGTGCGCGCTTACCGTTTGCGCGCCGGCGATTTTGGCCGGCCCGTCGCGCTTTCCGCCTTCGCTCTCTCGCTCATAGAAACGGAGCGGCTTTTTTCCGCTTACGAAGAGGATTACCACATCGGCCGTTTCTTTCACTTCACCGAAAGCTACGGCCAGAAATTCTCGATCAACGGCTTCTCCTCCACGCACGTTTCCATCGATGCGGAAATCGAAACGATTCTTTAGACTCTGATCCGGGGCGGCTACAGCATCGCCTTGCTCCGGCCGAATGGCCGCTGCCTCTTTAGGCGGTGGCGGCCTTCACTTGCGACAGGGCCGCGGCGACTTCCTTCAGATCCGGCACGACGGGAATGTCATAATCCTTGAACCAAGCCACGTTTCCAGCTTTGTTGACGATGGCGATGGCGCGTCCGGTGATTCCCTTATCCGCCAGATACACGCCGTACTTTTCGCTCATGGCGCCGCGCGGATGAAAGTCCGCCAGCAACGAATATTTAATGCCCATCCTGTCCGCGAAAGCCTTGTGCGACCACACGCTGTCCACGCTGACCCCCAGGACTTCCGCGTCCAGCGTCTCGAATTTCTTCATGTCATTCACAAAGCAGGTGTGCTCGTTGGTGCAGGTGGGGCTCCAGTCCAGCGGATACCACACCAGCACGACGTTCTTCTTTCCCGCGAAATCCGACAACTTCACTTCCTTCTTCTCCTGATTTTGCAACGTAAAATCTGGCGCTTTCTTTCCGACCGCGATGCTCATATCTTCCTCCTGATCGAATGGGCTGTAGAGTCTCCCAGCATCTTACCTAAACCCTTCGGCTCAATCCAAACGGCCAGGCCAACGAAAGTTTTTAGCACGCGAATGGAAAGAATCTCCGGCGGCGGAATTTTCGTAACGTCTTTCGCGACGACCGTTAAATCCGCCAGCTTGCCTTTTTCGATGGAACCCTTGTTGCTTTCTTCAAACTCCGCATAGGCTGCCTCAACCGTATAGCCGCGTAACCCCTCTTCGAGCGTGAGTCTTTGCTCGGCGTGCCAGCCTCCCGGCGGATTGCCTTGCGCATCCTGCCGTGTGATGGCGGCATAGATTCCGTAGTGCGGGTTGAGCGTCTCGCCAGGAAAATCTGAACTCAGCGGCAGGTGTGCGCCGGAATCTTTCACCGAACGCCAGGCATACGCGTACTTCGCGCGCTCGGGGCCGAGCCGCTTTTCGGCCCACGCCATGTCGGACGTAGCGTGGGTGGGCTGCATCGAGGCAATGACGCCCAGTTTCGCAAACCGCGGAATATCTTCCGGCGCAAGCACTTGCGCGTGCTCGACACGCAGACGCGGGTCGTGCGCATCGGGTACTTCTTTCTCTGCTCGCTCGTAAGCGTTCAGTACGCTGCGATTCGCGGCGTCTCCGATGGCGTGCGTGCAAACTTGAAAGCCAGCGTGCAGTGCGCGCCGCGTCAAGTCATAAACGTCTGCTTCCGGCGTCGTCATCACGCCTTTGGTTTGCGGAGCGTCGCTGTAAGGCTCCAGGAGCGCCGCCCCGCGCGAACCCAACGCGCCATCCGCAAAAAGTTTGAAGGAACGAATGGTCAGTTGATGATGGGGATCGATTTCCGGCCCGCGCTTGAGCCATTCGTCGACTACATGTTTGTCCGCGCCATCCAGCATGGCGTAAACGCGCAGCGGCATGTGGCCTTCGCTCAGCAGTTCGTGAAACGCCTGGACCATCAGCGGCGTGACCTTGGCTTCATGGACCGAAGTCAGCCCATTGCGGACGCATTCGCGCGCTGCGAGTTGCATGCCGCGCTTCGCCTGCACCAGGGTCATCGGCGGAATGCGCTTGGCGACCAAATCCTGCGCGCGGTTGAGCAAAATGCCGGTGGGCTCGCCCGTTTTCTCGTCGCGCAGAATTCTTCCATTTTCAGGGTCCTCGGTGTCCTTGTTGACGCCAGCAAGCTCCAGCGCCCGCTGATTGGCCCAGGCCGCAAACGTATGCAGGCCGACAAGAAACACAGGATTATTTGGCGTGGCCGCGCTCAGCGCCTGATTCGTAGGGTAGTTCGAGGCCCATTTGCCTTCGTCCCAGCCCCAGCCGAGAATCCATTCGCCAGACGCAGCCGAAGCGGCCCTTTGCTTCACGCGTTCGATGATCTCCTTTTCGTCAGGAATGTCTTTGAGATTCAGCCGCACCAGGCTCTCGCCGAGATTGATCAGGTGCGTGTGCGCATCGATGATGCCGGGGAGAACTGTAGCGCCATGAAGGTCCATGGTGCGCGCGGGTTTGGGATAGAGCCGTTTTGCTTCATCCGTGCTGCCAACCCATAGGATGCGATCGCCTTGGGTGGCGATGGCCTGTGCGGAAGGCTGCCTGTCGTTCATCGTGACGACATGCGCGTTAAGCAGGAGCAGATCGGGGTTGGAACTTTGCGCCGAAAGCGAAATGGAGGAAAAGAGCAGCGCAAAAAAGCAGGACGCATAACCGCGCGCCGCCCTGTGCAAACGAAACGCAATATTCATCACCGTTCTCCTACCCGGACACGCCCTTGGCGCGGACCCGCGAAGCCCATACTACCGGCTCGACCCGCCCGATCCAAAACGCCCAGGACAGCGCGCCGAGCAATGACACAGCCGCCGTGATGGTGAAGGCCCAAAAATAATGCCCGGTGCGCCCCAGCACAAAGCCGGTTAACGCGGGAGCCACGGCTCCGCCCAGATTGCCAACAAAGTTCTCGATTCCCGTCCAGCGGCCCGCCGCACGCGGGCCCGCCAGCGTCTGCGTGATGGCCCAGACATTCGAGGAACATGCGCCGAGCGACGTAGCAACCAATATCACCATCACCGTAGCGAGCCGCGGGCCAGCAAGAACGCAGGGCATCACGAAAATCGCCGCGCCCGCCATACCGACACTGGTGAATCCTTTCCGAACGAGGGTGGGAGTCGCGCCGGCGATAATCCAGCGATCGGAGAGCCAGCCGCAGGTTGCTGCGACCACAGCGCACAATACGTAAGCCGCCCCCATCGTGGCCGCCATTTGGTCCATAGAGAAATTCCGGCCGCGCACCAGGTACGTCGGCATCCAGGTGAGGAGGAAATAAGACAAATAGTCCAAGCAAGCCAGCGCCGCGCAGGTGCCCCAGGCTGAACGCAGCTTCAGGATTTCGAAAATCCCCGGGGTGTCGCTGTCGTGAGGATTGCCCGCATTTGCGTGTTTGTCGCGCTCGCGGGGCATGCATTGGAACCATGGCAACAGCCAAAGCAGGCTGATCAAACCAAGGAGAAGAAAAAACGAACGCCAGCCATACCGGCCCATCAGGATGCCGCCAAAGAAGAGGCCGAAGGCGGGTCCCGCATAAAAGCCGGTGATGATGATGGAGTTGGCCAGGCCGCGCTGCTCTTCCGGGAAATACCGGGCGAGGATCTTCGAGTAAGAAGGGTAAACCACCGATTCGCCGACTCCCAGAACCAGCCGCGCCGCCAGCAGCAGCGCGAAGCCGCCGGCAAGCCCCGTCGCTGCAGTCGCCACCGACCAGAGGAAAAAACCGCCGGCCAGCATCCATTTCACGTCGAGACGATCGACCAGCCAGCCGGAGAACATCTGGAAAAAGGCGTAGCTCCAGAAAAACGCCGCCAGCAGGATTCCGAGCCGGAAGTCGGATAATGCCAATTCGGTTTTCAGCAGCGGTGCCGCCGCCGACAGGTTCCCGCGGTCCACAAAATTGATAAACGCCGAAAGCGCCAGCAGGATGAGCACGCGCCGCATCGTTTGAGAAGGGGCCCGCGAGGGCTGCGTGCGAGCTGTCGGTGATGAAGGAATGGAAGCCATCGCGGTCGCCGGCCATTCTAGCCATATCCGCACCAGGTGGCGAGAGCACAATGCGGCGGCGGAAGAGAAGTTCTCAACATAGAGGGCACAGAGGAATCACAGAGAACATAGAAATGGGCTGCCCTCTTTTGGAGTGCGCCGGCTTGCCGCCGCTTTTCCATACTGTCAGCCTCCAACCGGCCCTTTCTTTGTAGTAGCCGCTATTCAGACCGGTTTCTTTTCGCCACCCTTCGTCCGCGGGCTGTCGTCTCGAATTCCGCTGTGCCCGATGAGGGACCCATTCTCGGGCAGAAGAGTAAGGATTCGAGGACGAGCAACTCACGGCTCTGGGTATAAACTCAGATATCGACCTTACGATACTGACGCAGTGCTCCCTAGCCACAATTCAAGTACTCCTCGGATTCCCCCTCTCCATGCAGGGACTACAATCGCTCACACCATTGGTAGAGCAGCCGATGGCGAGCGGAACTGACTACCTTCCTGTGAACTCACCAGTCCAGCCGGCGTCGCAGAAAGGCAGCGACGGAGATGGCGAAGGGTGCAGGTCCCGACCGGCCGAATCGAGCAGCGGGTGGCAAAAGCGGAAGTCGTGGAGCTCTCGCGCGTGGACGAATTGCCGGCCAAGAAAGAGGCGGCGATTACGGAAAACGTGAGCCCGCGAGGCGCGCGCGTGATAACCGACTCCCTTTGCGCCCCGGGGAAGCTTGTCCGGTTGGTTGCGCCGGGGGGACACCGCAAGTTGTCGGCGCGGGTGATCTATTGTGAACCGGCTTTCCGTGCGCGTAGAGGAGTGGCAAAAGCCGCGTTAGTCCGGCGTTAGCCCGGTGTTCTTGGGGAGTTCGTTTACCAGCCCCTCTTTGTTCGTCCGGTGCGCATCGCATTGCGGGCATCGGCACAGACGAAGCCTTTCTGCTTTACGTTGTAATCCGCTCCGGGGATTTTTTGATGGGGAGGATTGAGGGCAAGAATTTTGCCCCTTGGGTACTTCGCCTTGAGCCAAGCCACGATTTCTCGCCTGGTCTCTTCAGGGGCTGCGCGACCCACGATAAACAGGTCGTCAGGCTCACCCGAGCTTAAGACAACTTTCGCTGCCTGGTTGTCCACGATTGATACTACGTCGTAACCGTGGGGCCTCAGGAGGGCAGCTCTTTGAAGCCCCGCTTGCTCATGATAAGAGATTACAAAAATCCGCTTGATACTTCGCCGCTTCATTGGCGGGACATTCATGTGGGCCACGATTTGGCGCGTCTTGGCATCCTTCGCAAAACATTCGTTATTTGTCTGACAGGCGAGCTTATCAAGCTTGGACTTCGCTAATTCCAGGCCGGTGACGACCGTCATTCTCTGCGGTACGCCATTCGGCAACACTTCGAAGATTTCGTAGACCGGGTGCATGGGTCGGTTTCCCTTCCGGGCACTCTACTGCCGATCCTCCTTTTACGTTCTCTTACGCTGGAACTGAAGATCGCAATGCGCGACAGCCTAGTTGCCCGGAAGTCTAAGTCGCCCCCCGTGCGTCAAGAGGAATGAGGAGTAAGGTAATTGCTACCATTCGTTCCGCACAGCCCCAAGAACCGCGCTCGGATGGCGCATAAGCTGCCCGACTCCAAAGGGAACATTTTTCATGGTTGTCATCCTATTTTGCGATGGAACACTACGGGGGAGAGCATCGGCCGTGTGGTGGTTTGGGCTGTGGTAGTTTGGGCTTGACCATGAGGCCAGGCAAGGATAGGCTCACGGGCAAATCTGGGCGAGCCGCGCTCGTTCCGGGCGGTCCCTACTCATGTATAGCCAAGGAGGCCGGTAATGGTTGCTCTTACCGCATTGTGGATTCCCATTTTATTGTCGGCGGTGATTGTCTTCGTGGCCAGCTCGATCCTGCACATGGTGCTGCCGTACCACCGCAGCGATTACAAGAAATTGCCGGATGAAGACAAGGTTGTGGCCGTGCTGCGCTCAGCGGGTTTAAGCGGCCGGGGCCTGTATATGTTCCCGTACTGCACCCACAAAGAAATGAAATCGCCGGAAATGCTGGAAAGGTTCAAACAAGGACCCGTCGGGACGATTACTGTTTTTCCCGGCGGCCCGGTGAACATGCCGAAGTACCTGCTGCAATGGTTTGTGTATTGTGTGGTCGTGGCCATTTTTGCGGCGTACTTGACGGGGCGCGTGATGCCGTCGGGGACGGTGTATCTCGCGGTGTTTCGCGTGGCGGGCACGGTGGCGTTCATGGCTTACGGGGTGGGCCAATTGGTGAACGGCATCTGGCGGGGGCAGCCATGGAGCGTGGTCATCAAAGAGGTCATCGATGGGCTCGTCTATTCCTTGCTGCTCGCAGGGACGTTTGGCTGGCTGTGGCCGAGGTAAGGGACTAGTCAGAGCGCGGCTACTTTTCCGCGGGCTCGCTTGAGGCCGTGGGCCCAGTCAGATTACCGCTGCACTCAGAGGGTTGAGAGAAGGAGCGCACCAGAAGGACGAGCTGCCAGCGTTGGTCCTCGGTTAAGCGATTCTTGAACGAGGGCATGGGTCGGCGGCCTTCGCTAATCTGATAAAAGATTTCGCCGTCGGCAATACCGGCCATGCGTTTCGCGTTGGTGAGATCGGCCGGAAGCGGATAGTGTGTACGGGCCTCCGGGCCGTCCCCTTTGCCGCTGTCCCCGTGGCATTGAGCGCACTCATGTGCGTAGATTTGCCGCGCGGCCGTGAAGTTGGATTCCGAGGGAGGCAGCGGATTTTTGAGGCTCTTATATTCCGCGGGGACGATCCAAGGCTTGTTTTCCTGGGTCAGCCAGTAGATGACTAAGCCGAACGTGAGAAGAAGGAGAGCGGCGAAGAGAAGTTTGCGGAGTCGGAAGGAGAGCGACAGGTTCGCGGACATAGGAATGGAAAAAATTTTCGCACAACAAGGACCAAGACGAAAGGACGGGTTTTGAGCGCATTTGGCGGTGGGATTTCAACACCGAGGTCACAGAGGACGCAGAGAAGAAAGGGTGAAAGCATTGAGGCTGAGCGACGTGCAATCTGCTTTTCGCGGGCAAACGTGCGGGCCCAATGGATGTCTTTCGCGAAAGCGCATCACTTGAGATCCTTCGGCGAACCTTCTCGGTGCGCCTCAGGATGACAGAATTCTAAAAAGCCGGAATCATCCCGATGGGGTCAACCTAGTGCGCGCCGGCGAGCACTTGGTAGATGACCACGGCGATCATGAAGAGCACGTAGATTCGGAGAGACCAGAGAACGAACTTCTCAAAGCCCCGCAGATGGCGTCTGGGAATGGGGCGCTTTTTGACAGCGGCGAGCTGATCCAATTCCAGTGACGAAAGAACGAGCTCTTGGTTGGTAGAGGCTGACGAACCGTGTTGCTGCTCTTCTGGGCGCATCGTCATTTCTCCTACTTCCCAGCGATGAAAGCGAAGAGATTTGGCGCAACTACGCTGATGCCGAACAGAACTCCCGCGACAGTCAGGAAGATGACCACGCCCGAGGCCAAAACATTGACCAAGGGCGGCGTCACGAGGTCGCCCATGATTTCGCGGTCATTCGCAAGCATGAAAAGAAAGACAAGCGCCGGCGGCATGGCCAGCACAGCGATTAAGTTTACAACAAGAACGACGTATACGAGTGGAAGTCCGGGGATGAGGACGATGGCTCCGGCGGCAGAGGCGCAAAGGAACAACACCAGATAAAAGGACTTCCCTTGGTGGAGAGGGAGGTTCAAGCTGTGAGGTCGGTGAGCGACTTCTCCAAACGCATAGGCGGAAGAAGTCGAAATGGTAATGCAGGCAACCATCCCGGCTTCGACGATGCCCAGGGCGAACAAGGCTGCGCCGAATCTTCCGATGACGGGCTCGAGAGCCTGAGCGAACTCGGCGGCCTGGAAATTTTCCGCGGACATGTGGTGAGCAAAGAGCGGGGCGGTCGCGACGATGGTGGCAATCGCCGCCGTGGCGGCGAGAGCAGCTCCTAGCGCGGTGTCAATGCGACCAAAGCGGACGTCTCGCTTGGTAAGCCCTTTGTCGACGGTGGCGCTCTGCTGAAAAAACAGCATCCAAGGAGTGACCGTCGCGCCGATGTTCGACAACAAAATAAGCAACGTCCCTTGCGTCAAGCCGCCGGGGAGCGGCGTCCATGTGATAAGAGCATGGCCGACGGCGCTCCAATGGGGCCGGGCCAGAAGGGCCACCGGAACGAATACGAGATTGAAGGCGGCGGCGGCCAGGGTGATGCGCTCCCAGGTCCAGTAGCGATGCGTTACCAGCGCGAGGTACAAGACTGCAAGAGCACCGAGAATCGCGAGCCACGGGGGCACGCCAAAAAATCCAAGGCCTGCACGAATAGCAATAAATTCGGTGATAAGGGTCAGGAAGTTGCCGATTCCCAGGTCGATCATGGAGAACCAGCCCCAAAACGGTCCAAAGCGGTCAAAGATCAATTCTGCATGACCGCGATGCGTAGCCGAGGCTAGCCTGACGGTCATCTCTTGCACGATGAGCGCCATAACAAAGGTCAACACGACGAACGGAAGGAAGAATCCGATTCCGAAGCGCGAGCCCGTGGCCGCGTACGAGAGCATGCTGGGGCCGTCGTTTTCCCCGAGCATGACCAGGATGCCGGGTCCGACAAGGAGCCATAAGAGACGAAACTTGGAGAGAATGCCGCGGCAGGCGCGCGCCGCAAACACGCGCTCGCGGTCGTGCGCACGATCGATGTCCTCGTGGGTGATGACGACATCGGTCGTCAACGGCTGCGCCGAAGATGTGGTCGGCGAGGTTTGTTCAGAGGATGTTTCCGTTTCCCCGGATCCCGTTGCGGCGTCCGTTGGGGATGCGAGGCTCGTAGTGATTCGCTTTCCTTGGCGCATTTATTAACTACGGTAAATCAAAAGGCTAAACTACACTTAATAGGACCGGCTTGTCAATAGGACTCCTTTTTTGCTCTTCGTCACGAGCGGAGAGAAGACGCGACGCAAAGGAGCCGAGCGGGGGCCAGGGGCTTATGGTAAGTTCGAGTAAGTATTCCGGGAGAGAAAAGAGATGGATCAACAACAGCCAGCGCCAGGGCAAGTGCAAATCAAGGCGGATGAAAAGGAACTGCAGGGGCAGTACAGCAACCTGGTGATGATTCACCACAACCTGGAAGAGTTCACGCTGAATTTTATTTACATTTTCCCGAACGGCACGCAAGGAAAACTTTTGAGCAGCTCGATCGTCAGCCCGGGACACGCCAAGCGCATCTGGCGGGCGCTCGGGGAGAACCTCAACCGGTACGAGGCGCAATTCGGGCCCATCAAAGAGGCGCCGGAAGGCGGGCCGACTCCGAATGTGGGATTTGTGCAGTAAGGCAGAAGTTAGAAGAAGACTCGCTAGCCGTGCTAAGATTACATAGTCAATTTCGCACGGGCCTGTAGCTCAGGTGGCTAGAGCGCGCCCCTGATAAGGGCGAGGTCGGTGGTTCAAGTCCACCCAGGCCCACCATCAATCGCCAGTAAATACGCGGCTATTCACACTTTCTGACTTTCTTGCGCCCTCTCTCAAAAACCATTTTGCCAACTATTTGCCAACTTTGCGGGCAATCAAATCCCGCAGTCATACAGGGCTGGAGCACAACCTTTTTGACGGGCTAGCCGAGCTTGTCCTTCTGTGGCATCGCTACTCCATTCTGAAAGAGCTGGAATGGAAGGACGCCGAGCTACGTCAGACCCGAACGATAGAATCCGGCACGACGCGGTGTTCTGCAGAGAAGTTGCTGGAGGAATCGGCTTGGGTTTCGAGCTTCGGTCAAAAAATGCCGTTGTTGGACCGAATGGACCGGCAATCAAACCCGAACCAGTTTGGAGATGGCTGTAAGTGTTTGATTCAGGACTGCTGACGGGCACCCTTTCAGGGCTACGTCGGACGCTTACGTCGCGAATTTACTGCAGCTTCGCGAATTCCACACTGGCGGCAATAGGAATGCCAGGCCTGCATCTTTCGAGAGCGTCAGAAAATTCTGATAGGCCGTTTTGGCTTTGGCGGTGTCGTCCTAACGTCCCTCAGCAACTGAGAGGCGTACCGTGCCTCCCGAAAACCGCAGGTGGCTATGTTACACGGCCTCTTTGTAACTCATTGTTTTCAAATGTGTTTCTACTCTTGGCGACGTACAGCCGCATGAACTGCTCTCTCACTGGTCTTAGAAGAAGGCAAGGCCCTTCATTGGATAATGACGGCGATTTCGTGTCCACAGCTCCAAGCCGTGAAGGGAAGCCGTTGCCGCGATCAGCGCATCTCCCAATTCGACGCTGTGGCTTTTCGCAAACACCCTCAGGTAGTCGCCGGCCCGCCGCCCGATTTCCAAGTCGATAGGAACGCACTGGATGACCGCGAAGAGGTCTTCCAGAATCTTGTGCTCCTGCGGCCGTGCTCCATGCCAAAGCTCTGCCACTGTGACGGGCGAACACACGAGCACGGCTTGGCTCCGGGCGAGACTATCCCATTTGGTGACAAGTCCAGCGTCTCGGCCTCTCGAAACCTCGATCAGAATGTCGGAGTCAATCAGAATCGACGTCACAACGCAATTCTCGATAGCCGCTTGCCCTTACGGAGCTGGCGGACGTATTTTCCGGTGTCACGTAGGTCATTGCGGTCCCGCCAAATGCCAACGAGAGCTTGCATCGCCTTGCTGCGGTTGGCAGGGGAGCTCCCGTAGCGATCCCGGATGGCTTGGCGTACAAGGTCAGAAATAGAAGTACGCCGCTGCCGTGAGTGGATGTGCAGCGCCTTCCAGATGTCTTCGTCCAGATAGAGCTGTGTTCGTTTCATGATGTATAGTATACATCATAAGTCGAAGCCTCTCAGTTCCGCCTCTCGGGCTGTGTGACGATTCGGGATCGTGCCGGCTCTTCAGAATGCTCAAAAGATTGCTGGTTGTTTTAAATAACCTCTTCCGCAATGCGGGCCACCATGTCGGAAAATCTGCACACTCCTGACCACGGCAGGCCGCCGCCAACCAAACGCTGACAATCGCCAGCACGAGCGTAAGGAGACCCGCACCTTTCCTGCAAACCGCCTGCAAACCTCTCTCGATTGACTTTATACGCTAATAGCGTATACTTAGAACTGTACGCTAGTGGCGTACCAGGAACAGGATGGAATTCCTCGAAGCCCCGGCCTTCACTCGCTACCTCTCCGCTTATCTCACGGACGGCGAGTGCCGGGAACTACAAAACCGGCTGGCGGCTGCACCAGAACAGGGAAACGTTATCCCCGGAACAGGGGGATTTCGGAAGCTTCGTTGGACAGATCCAAGTCGTGGCAAAGGACGAAGAGGCGGTCTGCGAGTAATCTATTATTACTTCCCAGGCGAACAACAAATCTGGCTGATTACGCTCTACAACAAGGCCGAAGGTTCAGACCTTACGCCGAAAGAAAGGCAAGCTTTGAAGAGTGCCATTGCAATTGAGGTCCGGGCTAGGCAGGTCGCGAAGCTTGCGACGCAGAGGAAATCGCGGAGGTGAAGGCGATGAGCAAGAGAAAGATTTTCGACGAAATGATGGAAGGTGTTGCAGCGATGAAAAGCCATCGCGAGGGCAAAATCACGCTGCGCACTTACAACGTTGAAACGACACCGCTACCCAAGGTGGACGCGAAGCTGATTCGGGATACGAGAAAGAGGCTGCACTGTTCACGAGCCGTTTTCGCTCGGAAGCTGCGTATTAACGAACGTACACTTGAGAAGTGGGAGCAGGGTCGCGCAAAGCCCAATCCCCAGGCCGCAGCCTTGGTTTTGTTAGTTCGCAAATATCCTGACACCCTCGATCGATTGGAACGGGTTGCCGTAGGTTAGCGATCGTCCACTCCGAGACATATCAGAGAGACAAGGCGCCCCCCTTCGAGACGCTTTAACTCCGCCCACGATCGCGGTTCGGACCTGGCGCATCTTCGGTAAACAACAGCCGACTTCCCGTTACTAATAGCGTTTTCGCCGGACTGTAACCAAATCCCGGTAATCCAACCCCCATAAGGGATTACAACAATAAGCCATGCCGGAAAAAGGAGGCGGAAATGAAATTGGGAATTGTGGCCAGGACAGTCAGCCAAGCCGGCGCGTAATCAACCAGCAGGCACGATCTGTCATCAGCTGTGAGAGACAACTCTCGGCTGCTATTGTGTTGAATGCGACGACCAAGGAAGCAACGCATTTGGAGGTAAAGTTTAGGTTTTCCGAAACTCCTCGTTGCGTGCCGCGATTGAAGATGTCCAGACCGTTCGGGCCGAGGGCATGAACATACCAATGGCGAAAAGGCCGTTACAGCACTCGTGATTTGAAGGAGAGAACAATGCTCGACCACATGATTCTGACTGTCAGCAATGTCGAACGTTCGTTGACGTTCTATGAGGCGGCCTTGAAGCCTCTTAATATCAAGTTCTTCCTACCCTACAAGGGCGAAGTCGCTCATCCTGATCTTTGGGGATTTGGCGATGGCAAGAGGGCGTTCTTCTGGCTCAAGCAAGGGAAGCCTGATCCAGCGTCCATTCACTGGGGGTTCATGGCCGAGAACAATGGTAAGGTCGATGAATTCTACAGGGCGGCAATATCCGCTGGTGCCAGGGACAATATTTCACCGCGGGCACGAGTGGAATACTATCCGGGATACTACGCCGCCGATATATTTGACCCGGACGGGTATTCGTTCGAGGTCGTCCATAAAAGCTAGTGATGGCCATAACATGATTTATAGCCTCCGGGTTGCCCGTCCGGGAGTTGGCTGCGGTCGATTCCCGGAAGCCGAGTTTCCGTACTAATCCGT
>QHYJ01000027.1 GCA_003223255.1 Acidobacteriota bacterium
ATGCGCGTTCGTAGATGTTTCGGATTCTCTCGACCCGATTTCTCTCGCGGCTGCGGGAGTGGAACTGCCTCGCCTGCTTTGGATTCGATGTGGAGAAATGGGGGACCGAGAACCGGATCTCAAGAGCCTTTCCTACTTTGCTCCTGCGGACAAGGAAGTCAGAAAAACTTGCAGTCTCGATTCTGCGAGCAAAAGGCCAATGCAAGTACATGGTTGGCGACATCCGCGCGAACTGATGCGCGGAGTCGATAAGGCCATTCCTGGTCTGGTCGGGAAGCAAACCGAATTCGAGGAGTCAACGCGACTGCATGTCGTCGCTCGGTGCGGTGGAGAACAAGTTGAGAGAGACAGAGAACCTCCCCGGCGAGGCATTCGGTCTCCACGGTCTTTACCGTCACTTCACGAAACCTGTCCAACAGACTCGATGCGACAGGAGAGCAGACGTACAAAACCGTGGAAGCGGCTCGAACAAGCGCTGAGGACCACTGACCTGCTCTTGCACAGCGGTGGATGGGGCGTCGTGGTTTTCGATCTTGGCGGTATCTCGTGGGTGGATGCGCGGCGAATCAACTTGAGCATGTGGTTTCGTTTTCGCCGTGCGGTTGAAAACACGCCGACGATTCTGCTTCTGTTGGGCGAAGAGTCCTGCGCGAAAAGCTGCGCCTCACTAGTTCTCCGGTGCCTGCGGAAAGCAGACAAATGGAGCCGCGCTGTAGAAACCATTCAAACAGGGGCTTCGACGTTCGAAGGATTTGAAGTTCAGGGAGAAGTGACTCGTTCGCGAGTGCCGTCGCAACCCGCCGATTTCGCTCGCTGGCAGACGCACACACCATAAGCAGCAAGTAGCTCCGGTTTGTTTCCCTTTCCTCTACCAAGCTCAGGGGACGCACGTTGGCTTTCGCATGTCTATTCGTTCCGGATTTTCCAGCCCAGGCAGTCGTTCGTCTTGAGCCGGAACTTCGGGGCAAGCCTGTTGCGATTCTCGCGGGCGCTCCTCCGCTGACGAAGGTATTCGCCGTCAACCGGGAGGCCAAGGAGCTGGGCGTGGAAACCGGAATGACGAAAGCGCAGACGGAGGCATTTCAGGGTATCGCATGGCGATGGCGCTCCCTTTCGCAGGAAGCGACGGCGCATGCCGCCCTTCTGGATTGTGCGTGGACGATTTCGCCTCGGGTTGATGATGGACCAAGACGTGATGAGCAGGATTTTTCTGATACTGCCGTGCTAGACCTGGCAGGCTGCGAAAAACTTTTCGGTTCTCCGGAAAAAATAGCGCATGACTTGAAACGTGTTGCCTCGGAAGTCGGGTTTGAGTCAAACGTTGCCGTCGCTGGAAGCCCTTTAGCCGCAGTGAGTGCCGCGCAAGGTTTCGCTGGGATTACGGTGATTCCTGACGGCGAGGAGGGCGTTCGGATCGGAAGGCTGTCACTCGAAACCCTCGGCATCCCCTTCAAGTTCGCCGAGACGTTGAGCCGTTGGGGCATCCACACCTGCGCGGAATTTGCGGCTCTTCCCGAAATTGCCATTGTCGAGCGTCTCGGACAGGAAGGACTCCGTTGGTGGCGGTTGGCGCAGGGGACGGATGTGCACCCACTGATCGCCAAGGATTTTCCATCGAGCTTCGAAGAGCGAATGGACCTGGAGTCTCCAGTTGATTTGCTGGAGCCATTGCTCTTCGTTCTTAACCGGCTTCTCGATCAATTGTGCGTGCGACTGCGGTTGCACATTTTTGCTATCGGCGAGATCAAAGTCACGCTCACCCTTGAACGAAGGGACTCCCGCAAGAAAGAGCCGCTCCTCCATATCCGTACTATTCGGCTTCCGGTGCCGGCGCGAGACAGCAAACTGCTCCTGAAGGTCTTGCAGCTCGATCTTGAAGCACACCCTCCGTCTTCCCCCGTTACCGCAGTTTCAATGTTGGCGATTCCGGTGAAGGCACGTTCGCAGCAGTTTGGGTTGTTTCTGCCACTCTCTCCGGACCCGGAGCGTCTTGAGGTCGCACTCGCGCGAATTCAAAACACCGTCGGGGAAAACCGCATTGGTGCGCCAGTTCTGCTCGACACACACAGTCCTGATTCTTTTCAGCAGAGCCGGTTTGTTTTGCCGGAGATTAGGGAAAAAAAGTCGGCCGCAGCTGGCCAAGCGACCACGGCCATGCGCATTTACAGGCCTCCGCTCCCAGCAACGGTTGAGTTTCAAAATGGAAAGCCAGCGTTCCTTGGCTGCGAAGGTGTTCGCAGGCAAATCCTTGCGTTCGCTGGACCGTGGAGAAGAAAAGGTGACTGGTGGTCCGAAACGGCGTGGGCGCGCGAAGAATGGGACATCGAGATAAGGACGTTACGTCCCAAAGTTCGAGCGGAACTCTCGGGGAATGGTGAAAACGAGACTGCACTCTATCGAGTCTATAAGGACCTGCGTGCGAAGCGCTGGTTCGTGGAAGGAATCTACGATTGAAGTACGTCGAGCTACATTCCGCTTCCGCATTCAGTTTCCTCGAAGGTGCTTCGCGCCCGGAAGACCTGGTTTCTCGCGCGAAGGAGCTGGAACAGCCAGCCATCGCGTTGGTGGACCGCGACGGCGTTTACGGTGCTCCACGATTGCATATGGCGGCAAAGTCCGTAGGGATTCAGCCTCACGTCGGCGCCGAGATTTCCGTAGAAGGCTTTGGAAACATGGCAAGGCCGGCGTCGTGGATGCCGAATTCTTTTCCCGCAAGGCCAGTACGGTTGCCTCTGCTCGTTAAAAGCCGGACGGGATATCAGAATCTCTGTCGTCTCATGACGCGTTACAAACTGCGCGAA
Source organism: Acidobacteriota bacterium (assembly GCA_003223255.1). GTDB lineage: Bacteria > Acidobacteriota > Terriglobia > Acidiferrales > UBA7541 > Acidiferrum. Next base: position 2,802 of record QHYJ01000027.1, read on the forward strand.
AAAGAAAAAGGAGCAGGAACAGCAAATCTGGACGAGGTCGCGGAACACGCCGAAGGTCTGGTGTGTTTGACGGGCGGTGAGGAAGGCGTGCTCGCGGCCTCGCTTTCAAACAAGGGTTTCGAGGATGCACGAAAGGACATTGAACTGCTGACGACCATATTCGGCAGAAAGAATGTTTATGTCGAATTGCAGCGACACTGCGACGTTGTTGAAGAGCGCCGCAATCAGGCGGCGGTGCGGATTGGCGAAACGCTGGGCCTGCCGCTTCTCGCCACGAATGGCGTTCGCTACGCGACGGCGGCCGAACGCGAAATTCTGGATGTGTTCACCTGCATCCGGAATCACTGCAAACTCGATACGGCCGGCCGGCTGCTTGAACGAAACGACGAGCGCCATCTTCGTTCGACCGAAGAGATGATGGAACTGTTTTCGGATCTTCCGCAGGCCATTCACAACACTGGTGAACTTTCCGCACGCCTCGAATATACGTTGGCCGATCTCGGTTACGAATTTCCGCGCTATCCCGTTCCCGAGGGAGAAACCATGGATTCGTTTCTTCGCAAGCGGACGGAAGAAGGCTTTGAAAACCGGTATGGCTCTAAACGGGACGATGATCTGTTTGAACGCGCCAAGCGCCAGGTAGAGCGCGAATTGGCGCTGATCGAAAAGCTGCATCTTGCCGGGTACTTCCTGATCGTCTGGGACATCATTCGGTTTTGCCGCGAACACGGGATGAAACTGCTCTTTGAGCGTTTTCTCTCGGAAGAACGCGGCGAATGGCCGGATATTGACTTGGATCTTCCGAGCGGAGACCAAAGAGAGAAGGTGATTCAGTACGTGTATCAGCGATATGGCCAGCTCGGCGCCGCAATGACGGCGAACGTCATTACTTATCGTGAGCGCTCCGCTGCGCGAGAGGTGGGCAAAGCTCTTGGATTCGAACAGGACACTCTCGACCAGCTTTCGAGCGTGGTGAACAGCGGAGAATGGCGCGGCCCATCTGACAATTTCGAAAATCATTTTCAGCAAGTTGGCTTCGATCTGAACCATCCTCGCGTCCGAAAGTACTGGGAGCTGTGCGAGCGTATTCAGGATTTGCCAAGACACTTGGGCCAACATTCTGGCGGCATGGTCGTCTGCCAGGGGCAACTTGATTCAGTTGTTCCGCTCGAACCAGCAACGATGCCGGGGCGTGTCGTCGTGCAATGGGATAAGGACGATTGCGCTGACATGGGTATCATCAAAATCGATTTGCTGGGACTCGGCATGATGGCCGTGCTCGAAGAGTGCCTAGAACTTATTCCCAAGCACTACGGCAAACCGGTCGACCTAGCGCAACTTCCTCCCGACGATCCTCCAGTCTATGAAACGTTGCGCAAGGCGGACACGGTTGGAATGTTCCAAGTGGAGAGCCGCGCGCAGATGGCATCACTACCGCGCAACGCGCCAGCGAAGTTCTACGATCTCGTTGTGCAGGTTGCCATCATTCGGCCCGGACCGATTGTCGGAAAGATGATGCATCCCTACATGAATCGGCGGCAAGGCAAGGAACCGGTCACGTACGCTCATCCTTCGCTCGAACCGATTTTGGAACGAACTCTGGGAGTGCCACTGTTTCAGGAACAACTGCTGCGCATCGCAATGGTGGCGGCGAACTTTGCAGGTGGTGAGGCAGAAGAACTGCGCAGAGCGATGGGTTTCAAACGCTCGGAAGAACGTATGAAAAAAATCGAAGCCAAGCTGCGGAACGGAATGACGCAGAACGGGTTAAGTCCCGAAACGCAGGAAGAGATCATCACGCAGATTACTTCCTTCGCGCGCTACGGGTTTCCAGAGTCGCACGCGGCGAGTTTCGCTTTGATCGCCTATGCCAGCGCGTACTTGAAATTCCATTATTTGGGGGCGTTCACAGCGGCACTACTCAACAATCAGCCGATGGGTTTTTACAGCCCGGCGGTGCTTGTGCACGATGCGCAGTTGCATGGCCTGCGAGTGAAACCCATCAACGCCCTCAATTCTGAATGGAACTGCACCATCGAGCCCACGATTAAAGGGGACAAGGATGTTCCGTGTCTGCGCATCGGGTTCCGTTACGTCCGGGGACTGAGGCAGACGGCAGCGGACAAGATTGTCTCGGAGAGGCAGAAGCGCCCGTTCGAGGGGATTGATGATCTGGTCCGCCGTGTCCCGGAACTGCAGAAAGCGGAACTGGTAACGCTCAGCGAGATTGGTGCACTGAACTCTCTTGGAAGGGGAGTGCATCGAAGAACTGCTCTGTGGCAAGTGGA
>QHYJ01000196.1 GCA_003223255.1 Acidobacteriota bacterium
GAGAGAACCAGGGCACTTGAGCAGACGGGCGCTATTGAATCCAGTAAAAAGAGTTTGGACTCGGCCCTCCAGGAAGCTATCAAAATTGCCGTCCTTGGTGAGGTTCACGGGATAGGTTAGGGCGGCCAGGGCTTCTTGGTTCGCATATAAGGGGCGAAAAGAAGTATCCAGGAGAAGCAAACCGGCAGAACTAGAAGGCACGCCAAGGGATTCCGAGCGAGCCTTGTGCAGAGTTCCTTCCGTCTCTTTCCGCAGAGTGGCCTCCGAATCATGCTCGGAAAGGTTCCTTAGATTCTGCCTCTCAAATTTGTTCTTTCTCTGGGCGATATTGCCCGACATCTGCATCTCAAACCCCGACTGCGCAAATCATCTTGAATTGGAGTCTTGCAAGCGATTGGTCTACCCCCAGCATGGAGGCCCACAACTAAAGCCAGGAGGCCAATTGCTCCATCAGGCCGGCGTGCTAACATCAAAAAACCTATCAAAAAGCAGCAAATTCCGCTATACGGATGAGTCTATAATTTGGATGAGTAAAAGACCTGACAGGATGCGCTTCTGGCCGTTTCGGTGCCTTCTTTGATGACTTAGCCGCCAGCGGGGAGTTTTTAGTGACAGAATCCTCTCGTTCGTCCTCTGTAGCCGGGTAACCCTCTCCAAATAAACTACTTGCTCGCGCCGGGACCTTGCGGAATCAGTATTACCCTACAATAAGGCGGGTGTTATAGCTCTGCACTGTTATTGTATGCTTGACATCCCAAGATAGCGCTGATATGTATTCCCCTACGATGGCTACCCTGGTCGCCAAGCGCAAAAGACGCCAACTCTATTACTACATCGTGGAATCGGCCCGCGTCGACGGTAAGCCCCGCATCGTCCATCAAACCTATCTCGGCACCGCCGAGCGCATCGCCGCGCTGGTCCAAGACCGCACGGCCCCACTCCCGTTATCCATCACCACCCTCGATCTTGGCCTGCCGGGAGCCCTCTGGCGCGCCGCCCAGCAGTCCGGCGTCTGGGGAGTGCTCGAGGCCTTCTGGCAGAAACCTCCTTACCGGTCCCTCCACAGCACACTATCTGCTCCTGGCCGCGATTCAGCGCATCTGTCAGCCGGGGCCGAAAACGGAAGTGGCGGATTGGTATCGTCACACCATTCTGTCTTCGCTCTGGGGTTTCCCTGCCGAGCGCTTCACCTCGCAGGAATTCTGGGATGCTTTTCATCGCATCCAGACTGGCAGTGGTGGAGAAAGCGATGAGCTCGAGCAGGCGCAATTGCGCCTGCTGGCGGTCTGGAAAGACCAGCAACTGATCAGTCGCCGCCTGCTGGCCTACGACACGACGAATTTCTACACTTGGGAGGCCAGGACGAGCACACGCAATACTTTGGCGCAGCGCGGGCACAACAAGCAAGGTCGGCATAATCTGCGGCAGGTGGGCTTGAGCTATGTGTTGGACGGAGAAAACGGGCTCAGCCTCTGTTATCACGTATATCCGGGGACCGTCGCCGATACGGATGAGTTTCTGATCGCTTTGCTGCGGTGGTAACCTTGGTGGTGGATAAGGGATCCGCGGCGTTGGCCAACACGATGGAGTTGGAGCAAGCGGGTGTGGGCTGGATCTCGGCCCTGCCCTGGAATCAGGCGCCGGAAGAATTCCGGGAGCGGCCCGTCGAGGAGTTGCTGGCGTTAAGCAGCAGCCAGCCAGGAGTGCGAGCCGCCGTCGAGCGGATGATCGTGCACGGCCAGGAGTACTTGTGCGTGATGAAGTATTCGGCGCCGTTCGCCAGCGAGCAGTTGCACAGCGTGACGACCGCGCTGGGCAAAGCGCTACCCTCGATGCGGCGCCTAGCGGTCGAACTAGCCAAACCCGCAGCGCGGTTCACCGAAGCGGGGATCCGCAATAAAATCGCGCGCTCGCTATCGGGGGCCTTTGCCTCTGAGTTGGTGCGCTACCAACTGGAGCAACACGATGGCCGCTGGCATTTGCAGTTTGATTTCGATACCGCCGCCTTCGAGCGTTTGATAACGCGTCGCCTGGGCCGCACCACGCTGTTGACCAACCGCAGGGACTGGACCGCCGAACAAGTGGTGGCCGGTTACTCCGGACAGCAGCACATCGAGCCGGTATTCCGTGGGCTGAAAGAAGCGGATTGGCTGGGATGGGGGCCGATGCATCACTGGACCGACCAAAAGATTCGTGTGCATGCCTTCTACTGCATGTTGGGCATCTCCCTGCTGCAGTACATCTATAAGAAAGCCCAGACCGCCTGGGCCGGCCTGTCGATGGAACAGTTGCTCGAGGAACTCCGTCAGATCCAACAGTTCGCGCTGCTTTATCCTCCGCAAAGTGAAAAGGGGCTTAACCGCGTGGCTCTAGTTCTCTCGAAGCAAACCCTAGCCCAGCAAAGCCTGGCCAAAGAGCTGGGCCTGGACGCGCTGCGAGTAGCTAAAGAGGGCAATACACCCACGGCTCCCTGAACTTTTTCTCAGTTAGGCACTTACCTCTCTGTTTTTCTAATTTTGAGTAAACTCCCGCTAGATGGGCAGCCGAAGCCTAGCTTCACACCCTCGGGCGTCCGCGCGATTCTTCAGGGTCAATTCCCCACCATGCGCTTCGGCAATCTGGCGACTCAGAACGAGGCCAATGCCGGAGCCTCCCGGCTTGGTGGTGAAGAAAGGGACAAACAGATTGGCGGTGTTGGGCAGACCTGGACCGTCATCGACAACCAAGAGTTCCACTTGTCCGCGGTTTTGCGTCCAGGCAACGTGAACGCCGCCCTTGGTTTCCAAGGCCGCATCGGCGGCATTGCGAATCAAGTTGATGAGTAATTGCTCCAATTGGTCGCGGTCGGCGGAGATGACCGTGTCTGGCCCCTTCTTCAGGGTGACTTTTACGCGCGTCTCGAGCTTCACCGAGGCGGCAATCCACTCCGAAACATTGACCGGCAATAATTTGGGCTGCGGCAACCGCGCAAGCTGAGCATAAGCTGTCATGAAGCGGCCCAGGGCCTCGGTGCGAGAACGAATGATGCCCAGTCCCTGCCGCAGATCCTCCAGGATCGCAGGAAAAGAATCACTGCGAACTTCCGAGGACTTGGTAGCAGCGACAAGACCACTCTCGAGACTTTGCGCGACGGACTGAATGGGAGCCAGCGAATTATTCAGCTCGTGGCCAAGAACACGGATGAGACGCTGCCACGCTTTGCGCTCTTCGTCGCGAAGCGTACGGCTCAGGTCGCTCAGCACGACCAAATGATGCGGCAGGCCTCCCTGGCGAAACGTGCCGCGGCGAAGTCCCCAGCGCCCGGAACCTCCCGGGAAAGCCAACTCCATCATGCGGGCCGGCTCGCCTTCCAGACATGCGCCGAGCCCGACCTCTTCCGCCGTGAATCCGAGGAGCCGCTCCGCCGGATGGCCCAACAAGCGCGCGCCTGCGCGATTGACGAGGCGGAGCTTCTTGTGCTGGTCGAACGTGAAGATCGCAAGGTCGATTTCTTCCATCACGGTTCGCAGGAGGGCCGAGGCTTCGAGCGCGCCCAGGCGCTGCTCGCGCAAGGTTTCGCTGAGGGCATTGACTTCCACCATGACTTCGCCCATGGCATCGTCGGTGCGGGCTCCGCGGCCGCGCAAGGAAAAATCCTCCTCACGAAGCGCGGCCAGGAGATTAGAAAGCGTCTGTAAGGAGAAAACCACGCGGTGTTGCAAGGAAACTGCGAAGCCCAGCCAAAAGACAAAGAGAAAGAAAGTAATTGTCCAGGCGGCCCCTGAGGAGAAATTTCCCGTCCACAACAAAATCAAGGCAATCAGCGAACCCGGAAAGCCGGCGGCCAGCGCCAGGAGCTGGATGCGGCGCTCATAGGTCATGGGCCTCATTCGAGTTGATGCTTTTGCAGACGGCGGTACATGGCACTGCGGCTCAGCCCGAGAGCTTTGGCGGCCTGGCTCACATTGCCGTCGTAACGCGAAAGAGTGCGCTGGATCAGATACTTCTCGACTTCGTCGAGGCTCATCTCTTCGAGCTTTGCGGCGCCGCCGGCTGGCTGCGGGCGCAAGCCAAGATCGGCCGCGCGAACAGCGGGCCCGGGGGAGAGGAGCACGCCTCTTTCGACCGCATGATCCAGCTCGCGCACGTTTCCGGGCCAAGAATGCTCGTGGAGGGCTTTGAGGGCCGCCGGATCAAAGGAAGCGATGTTCTTGCGGTAGCGTTGCGCGTAGCCCTGAAGGAAGTGGTGGGCAAGGAGATCGATGTCTTCGCGCCGTTCGCGAAGCGGAGGCAAGTGAATCTCGATGGTATTCAGCCGGAAGAGAAGGTCTTGACGAAAGCGGCCGGCAGCGGCCTCTGCGTTGACGTCGGCGTTGGTCGCGGCCAGAACTCTCACGTTCACACGGCGCGTGGTCGAGGAGCCGACGCGCTCGAGGTCGCCGGTTTCCAGAACGCGCAAAAGCTTTGCCTGCAGGTTGAGCGGGACATTGGCAATTTCGTCCAGAAATAAGGTGCTGCCGTCGGCGAGTTCGAATCGCCCGACGCGATCGGAGCGCGCATCGGTGAAAGCGCCTTTCACGTGCCCGAAGAGCTCGCTCTCGAAGACGCCCTCGGAAAGCCCGCCGGCATTCACCGTGACCATAGGCTTGGTCGCGCGCGGGGACAAGGCATGAAGCGTCCGCGCCACAACTTCTTTCCCAGTGCCGTGCTCTCCCGTGATTAGGACGTTGGCGTCGGAAGGGCCGATCTGCGCGATGAGCTCCAAAACGGAAGCCATCGCGGGAGAATTCGCCAGAAAAGTTGGGCGCGATTCCGCGCGCAAGAGGCGGTTTTCGGCTTCGAGGCGAGACGCCTGCCGCAAAGCCTGACGCAAGTCGATCTGCGTTCGCAGGATGGAAAGCAGGCGGTTGTTTTCCCAAGGCTTGGCAATGAAATCGCGAGCGCCGCGGCGCATGGCCTCGACCGCCAATTCGATGCTGCTCCAAGCGGTCATGACCACCACAGGGACGGTGCTGTCGATGACCTGGATGCGCGTGAGCAAGTCGAGGCCTTCCTGACCCGAAGTGGTGTCGCGGGCGTAGTTAAGGTCCATGAGGACGGCGTCGAATTCGCGGGCTTCGAGAGCGTTTAAGGCTTCGGCGGGAGAGGCCACGCCCTGCGTTTCGTAACCCTCGCCCTTGAGGAGCAGGCGAAGCGAGTCGCGGATGTCTGACTGATCATCTGCCAAAAGCACCCGATATGATTGCGCGGTAGCAGTCTTCATTCGAAAGTATAAGTAAAGTTTATCTTAATGCCCTTCTTCATGCACAGCGAGCGAGTCCCGGACCCTCGTCCGCATCGAAGATTCATTCGTAACGCAAAGCCACAAGCGGATCGACGCGCGTGGCGCGCCACGCGGGAGCCCAGGAGGCGAGCAGGGCGACGCAGGTCAACAGCAGCGCCATACCCACAAACGTCAGCGGGTCCGCCGCGCTGACTCCGTAGAGCAGACTTGCGAGAACGCGCGTCAGCGCAAATGCCGCAATGAGACCTCCGACGACTCCCAACAGGGCGAGCCGCAGACTTTCCCCGAGCACCATCTTCAAGACATCGCTTCGCGAAGCACCGAGCGCCATGCGCACGCCGATTTCTTGGGTGCGCTGCGTAACGTTGTAGCGAATCAAGCCAAACAAACCGACTGCGGCTAGAGTCAGCGCCATCGCCGCAAACACACTGAGCAAGGCGACGGCGGAGCGCCGCGGTCCCATCGACAGGGCGATGCGCTCGTCCATGGTCCGCAGATCGGAAACGGGCTGGCCGGGATCTACATCGTGAACTGCGGCGCGAGTTGTGGCCGCCAAAGCTGCGGGATCACTAGTCGTGCGGGCAATCAGGAAAGTGGCGGCAGAATTCTCTTGATACAATGGAAAGTAATAGACGCCCTTCCCCGAACCTTCCGTACCAACAGCAGATGCTTCTTCGCCAACAACCTGCGAGTGGCGTACCGGCGCAACGATGCCAACGATGGTCTTCCAAGGAGCATCGTTTCCGTTGCGAATGCGTTGTCCCAAAGCATCCTGATGGGGCCAATATTCGCGGACAAGATTTTCGTCGATGATGGCCACGGGCTGACTACCTCGGCGGTCTTGATCCGTGAACACGCGGCCACGGAGCAGGCGAATCCCCATAGTTTCGAAATAGCGCGGGCTTACGCCGCGAATGTCGCCGTGGGGGCCCGGATCGCCCGGCGGAGACACGCGTCCTTCAATGTTGAATGAGGCCGAGCCTCCGAAACCGCTAAACGGCAGCGGCACTCCCGCAGCAGCTGAGACGATGCCGGGGGAATTCGAGAGCCGCTCCAACGTGCTGCTAAGAAACGCAATTTGCTTGTCCGGCGTATTGTATTGGCGCTCCGGCAAAGCTAGTGCGGCGGTCATCAAGCCGCGAGGACGAAAACCGACATCGACGTCCTTGAGTTTTGCCAGACTCTTCACGAACACGCCGGCACTGGCCAGCAGCACAAGCGCCAGAGACAACTCGGCGACCACCAGGCCGCTGCGGAAGTGGTGTCGTCCGGCGCTTCCCTCCCCCGTGCCGCGGCCTTGCTTCAGGTTCTGGTGAGGATCGATAAACGCGATCTGCCACGCAGGCGCAGCGCCGAAGATGATTGCGGAGGCACCCGCAATCAGCGTGGTGAAGGCCAGGACGTACAAGTCCAAGTGAATGTCCAGACCCGTAGAAAGGTTCTCCGGAGCCAACCACAGCAAGGCACGAACCGCCTGAAAAGCAATCAATAGACCAAGCGCCATGCCGACAAAGGCCAGGGCCATGCTTTCGGTAAGCATCTGGCGCGCCAGGCGCCACGGTGAAGCACCCAGCGCCGTGCGCACGGCAAATTCCCTCGCTCGCCGAGAGGCGCGGGCAAGCAAAAGTCCCGCAACATTCGAGCATGCAATCAGCAAAACGAAGCCAACGGCGCCCAGGAGGATTAGCAGCGGCTTGCGCACGTCCCCATACACAAATTCCGTGAAGGGAACGGCAAACAAACTCCAGCCGGAAGCTTTTGGATAACCCTGGGTGCGCGGATCGTCGCTGATTCGCTTCGAGGTCAAATTGAGAAAAGCCGCGGCGTTGGAAGGTTTCACTCCCGCTTGCAGGCGCGCGACCGCAAAGTAATTTTCATTGAAAATGTTGTCGAGGACGAAAGCATCGGGCGCGAGGCCCAGCGGGGCCCAGAGATCGGTTTGGCTCGGCCACTGGAATTCCGGGCCCATGACGCCTGTGATCTTGTAAGGCTGTTGATTGAGCTGGACGGAACGGCCAACAATGTCCGAGTCGCCGCCAAAAATCGACTTCCAGGTGTTGTACGCGAGGACGACTTCACGGTCGGCGTGGGGCTGATCTTCTTCGGGCGTAAAAACGCGGCCCAACAACGGCTTGGCCTCGAACACATCGAACCACTGCCACGACACTCTCGCGCCGCGCAGGCGCAGCGGCCAAGCGCCGGTGGCGTAGTTAAAATCGTTCTCCGTCTGGATGGCTGCAGCCGCAAAAGTCTCCTTGTTATCGCGGACAAAGGTGTAGTCGGGCGCGGAAATCACGATGCTCTTGAGGTTCAACTTTTCGTAGCGCGCGCGCACGGCCAGCAATCGCTCGGGGTGCGGTATCCCATAAGGGTGCAGCAGCAGCCCGTTGACGACACTGAAGATGGCCGTGTTTGCGCCGATGCCGAGGGCGAGGGTCAGGACCGCCACGGCGGTGAAGCCCAGACTCTTCCGCAGCATGCGCAACGCGTAGCGAAAATCTTGCAGGAGCGTTTTCATTCTTGCCTCATTCGTACCGCAACGCGACCAGTGGATCGACGTGCATGGCGCGCCGCGCGGGAATGTAGCTGGCGAGAATCGCCACAGCCACCGAAACGGCCGCAGACACCAGATAAGGCAAAGAACTGGTTGGCTTGATTTGGTACAAAAGGCTGCTCAGGAAGCGCGAGAGCCCCACGGCCATCGCTGTGCCAATGACCACGCCAGTCAGCCCCAGCCTTAACCCTTGCCCCACAACCAGTCGCAGGACCTCCCGCTGCTGGGCACCCAGCGCCACGCGGATTCCAATTTCGTGGGTACGCTGCAAAACGAAAAGGCTCAACACACCGTAGATACCAATCGCAGCCAACGCAAGAGCGATACCCGCAAAAGCGCCGACAAGCACGGAGACGAAACTCGGCCCTGCCACCGAAGCTGCAACCACATCCTTCATGGACCGTATCTGCGGTATCTCCTGATCGGAGTCAAACTCCTTAACTGCCTGGCGCAGACCGGGCACAATATCAACGCTTCCAACCGTGCGTACGACCCACGCCGTCGAACCATTGAGCATTTCTCCCCTTTGTGCAGCAGGAATGTACACGGTCGGTGGCGCAGGCCGCGTGAGGAATTTGCCCTTTACGTCGCCAACAACGCCGACTATTTCTCGTGGCGTAGGATTCTGGAAGATATCCCGGCCTCTAAACTTCCCAATGACGACCTGTTGGCCTATTGCTTTTGTGCTCCCCCACCAGCGTTGCGCGAGCGTTTCGTTGACTAAAGCGACCGGGGAAGTTGTCGCCTCGTCAGTTTGGAGAAAACCGCGGCCTAGCAGGATCGGGATGCGCATGGCCTCAAAGTAGCCGTCGCTGATGGCGCGGATTTCCGTCCCGCCAATGCTGTGTTCCGCGTCATCCATTCCGAAAGCCTGCGCGGGGAGATTGGCCTGCTCAGTTAGCGGCGCAACTGTGACCAACCCAGCAGATCGCACGCCAGGAAAGCTTTGAATCTTTTGCAGCAATTCCTTTTGCGAATTCCACAACTGTTCGTACGTAAGATTCTTTGCACGCGGAGCGGCGGTCCTCATCGTCACGACATTGTCCGGATCAAATCCAAGTTTTTCCTGATAGAGCCGGTAAAGACTTTCTCCCAGCAACGCTGCGCCGACCAGCAATGCAAGCGAAAGCGCAATCTCGCACACCGCAAAAATGTTGCGAACCCGACCGGAAGACGCTCTCCTTGGAGCTTGCCTTCCTTCATCTCCCCCAGCGTTGACCGGATTTCCTCGGGCAGCCTGCCAGTAGGAGACAAGCCCAAAACCCAAAGTAGTCACCAGCAATATGCCGAATGTAAAAGCAAGAACGCTCGAATCAATGCGAACTGGGCCTGCCCACGAAAAGTTGAAAGGGATGGAGGAGACAATTGCTGCTAATACCCAACGGGCTGTCAGCAGTCCGCAGATGGCACCGGCGAACGCAAGGAGCAGGCCTTCCGCCACAAACATCCGCAAAAGCTGCCCGATTCCCGCTCCGATGGCTGTGCGGATGAAGATTTCTCGCCCACGGAAAGTGGCGCGAGACAGCAGGAGATTCGCAATGTTCAAACATGCAAGGAAGAGAAGGAGTCCAGCCGCACCAAAAAGGAGGATCAAGCTCGCACGAAGGTCGCCGGCAAGCCAGCGCTGGTAGTCACCGACGAACACGCGGCTGTCTTTGGACGGAAATCGCTGGAACATGGTGTTCAACTCAGTCTGCGCCTGCACAATGGTGACAGCAGGTTTGAGGCGGGCGATCATGCGCGTATTCATCCCTTGGTCGCCGATCGAGTCACTAAATTGCAGGGGGAGATAGGCGTCGGCAGGCTGCTCAACAAAAGTGAAACTACGGGGCATCACACCGATGATCGTAAAGAGGCGGTCATCCAAGTTAATCTGCCTTCCAATCACATCGGGGTTGGCGCCCGAGGCTTTTCTCCATATGGCGTCGCTAAGCACGACCGCCGGAGGCGCTCCACGTTTCATGTCGTCACTTTGGAAAGTGCGGCCCAAAGCCGGGGCCACTCCCAGCACGCGAAAGAAATCCTCGGTCACTCGCTGCGAGCTCAACCAACCCACGTGATCCTGCTCCTTGAGCTCAAGGAGGGAGCCCGCCTGGAAAGCCGCAATTGAACCAAACGCGGAAGCAGGGTTCTCCGCGAGGAAGGTAAAATGAGGGCCCGTAACGTAACCTTCTGGCTCTCCATTCTTCAGGGAGGCTCCAAGTTGCACAATCCGGTCTGGCTGGGGATAAGGCAAGGGTCTGAGGAGCACAGCATGGAGCACGGTAAAGATGGCGGTGTTCGCGCCGATGCCGAGGGCAAGGGTCAGAACTGCTACGACTGTGAAGCCGGGGCTCTTCCGCAGCATGCGCATGGCGTAGCGAAAATCTTGCAGGAGCGTTTTCATTCTTGCCTCATTCGTAACGCAACGCAACCAGCGGATCGACGTGCATGGCGCGCCGCGCAGGAATGTAGGAAGCGAGAAGCGCTACGCCGGACAGCAGAATGGCGACGCCAGCAAAGGTCAGCGGGTCCGTGGCGCTGACACCAAAAAGAAGGGAAGACATCAGGCGCGTGACGGCCAGTGATGCGCCAATGCCAATCACCACGCCGAAAGCCGCCATGCGCGCGCCTTCGCCCAGCACCAGACTGAGAATGTTGCCGCGTTGAGCGCCCAAGGACATGCGAATGCCGATCTCCTGCGTGCGCCGGGTGACCGAAAAAGCCACGACTCCGTAGATGCCAACCGCAGCAAGGACCAAAGCTGTGGCAGCGAACACGCCCACAAGTAGAAGCAGAAAGCGGCGGTCCGCGAGCCAGCCACCCATTTCCTGCGTGAAAGTCGAGAATTTGACGGGAGCATCGGGAGCAAGATCGTGAAAGATGCCGCGCGCGGCGGAAGCGATTTCTGCAGGGGGTGCGGCGCTGCGCATGAGCATCGTCGGTGAGGAATTAGCCTTCATTCCGCGTTGGCGGTAGTTGACGTAAATGACGGAACTAGGCGGTTTGTCAAGACCTCGCGCGCGAACATCGCCAACGACTCCAACGATCGTGAGCGGCTTCAAGTTGCCGTCCATATTGCCGAAATTGATGATTTGCCCTACGGGGTCTTGATTTGGCCACTGCTGGAGCGCCAAGGTTTGGCTGATTAACGCAACATTTGGTGAATTGAGGTCGTCTCGATCATTAAACAGTCGCCCGCGGATGAGTGGAATTCCCACGGTGCGGAAATACCCTTGGCTTGCTACGCAATATAAAGCGTGCGGTGACTTAGAGTAATTGTGAGCGAGGCGTCCCCATTCCTCCCAATTAGTGGGCGACTCGTGGCCATTGAGTATTAGAAAATCGCCTTCAGGAAGATCGTCGCCCTGTGCCACGGGAACGGCGCCCGCTAACCCTACACTCTCGGTGCCGGGAATCGCGCGAAGGCGGCTCACCAGGGCGTCCATCAGTTGAATTTGCCGAGCGATGGCCGACGCGCCCATGGAGGAGTCCAGGGGAATGGGTGGCGAGAACTCCATGGTGATCAGATTTTCCTGGCGAAAGCCGGGGCTTGTCGAAATGAGCTGCAAAAAGCTGCGACCGAGAAGGCCTGCTCCGACCAAAATCACAAGAGTGGTGGCAATTTCTCCAATCACCAGGAAACTGCGCATGCGGTGGCTCGACCCACTGTCACTGTGACTGCGCGAGCCGGCGGTTAGTGCCGTCTGGAGATCTCCTGAGGCGGAGCGCCAAGCGGAAAAGAGCCCAAGCAAAATGGCGACAGCTAGAATTGCGGCCAAAGAGAACAGAAGGACCAATCCGTTGATCGCAATGCCTTGCCGATTGGGCAAATTTACCGGAAGAATTGCGGGAAGTATTTTGACTGCCCAAACCGCGAGCAAAATGCCGAGTGCACCTCCGGAGAAGGAAAGCGCAAGAGACTCCGCCAGGAACTGCTGAATAAGACGGCCGCGGCCGGCTCCCAGAGCCGCACGCACAGCCAGCTCTTTGCGGCGCGCCGAGGTACGAGCCAGGAGCAATCCTGCCACGTTAGCGCAGGCAACCAGGAGTAAGAGGCCAACGGCTCCCAAAAGGTTTAAAAGAGCGGCGCGTACATCGCCGACCATGGCGTCCGAGAGAGGGACAACTGCCGCGTCGATAAGATCAACGTCTTTTCCGTACTGCTCTCTGAGGCGGTGAGCAATTGTGCTCAAGTCCGCACGAGCTTGAGCGGCCGTAATTCCGTCTCGAACGCGCCCGAGAGCACAGAAATTATGGCCTGTGCGGCTGAAATCTTCCCCGAAAAATTCGCGCGGAATCCAGGCGGCGACGCCAAGAGGAAAATCAAAGCCCGCGGGCATCACTCCCACGACAGAATAAACACCCCCGTCCATCGCCAAGTGGAACTCAGAGAGGTCTCTAACGCCCCCAAGATAGCGCTGCCAATAACCGTAGCTGACGATCATTGCCTGCGCGCCGTGCTCGCGCTGCTCTTCCGGGACGAAGGAGCGGCCGAGAAAAGGTTCAACACCGAGAGACTTGAAGAAGCCACTGGAGACCGCGGAGACGTCGACACGCGCGGGCTCGCTCCCGCCAGAAATGGATGTGGGCTCACCATAGGTATATTCCGCGAAGCTCGAAAACGTATTGTTCTGTTTAAGAAAATCTTTGAAATTGAGGTCCGCCAAGTTCCACCGCTGGCCGTTGGGACCTTGCTCCCACACACGGACGATCTGTTCGGGGTGCGGATAAGGCAGAGGACGAAGAAGCACGGCGTCTATAACCGAGAAGATGGCTGTTGAGGCGCCGATGCCAAGGGCCAGGGTAACGACGGCGACAGCGGCGAAGCCAGGGGATTTGCACAGCATGCGCAACGCATAGCGGATATCCTGAAGCAGTGTGGTCATTTCGTGGCCTCCCGCAACAAATCCTCAGAGGAGGAAGGAGCTTTTATCAGCCGGGTTGCGCCGCGCTGGCGCCCATTTCCGAGGTTGCCGTCTCACCCACTACCCAACCGTCTTTCAGCTGAATGATGCGATGGCCATAGGAAGCATTTCTCTCCGAGTGCGTGACCTGAATGATCGTCGTGCCGGCATCATTGAGGCGCTTGAAGAGCTGCATGATCTCTTCGCCCTGCGCGGAATGGAGGTTTCCGGTAGGCTCGTCGGCAAGAATGAGCTTCGGGTTCATGATCACGGCGCGGGCGACACCCACAAGCTGCTGCTGCCCGCCGGAAAGCTGATTGGGAAACAAATCCTTCTTGCCCACGATGTTGAACCGGTCCAGAGCATCGCAAACGCGGCTGACGCGCTCTTTGTGCGGCACATTCTTGTAGGAAAGGGGAACTTCGAGATTCTCAAAGACAGTCAAATTGTCGATCAGATGATAACTTTGAAACACAAAGCCAATGTTAGCTTTGTGCAGCTCATTCCGTTTTTTGACGTTGAGTTTGTGAACGGGCTCGCCGTGGAAGTAATACTCGCCAGCCCACGCGCCATCCAGCATCCCGATGATGCTGAGCAATGTGGACTTTCCGGCGCCGGAAGGGCCCATGATGGTGACAAACTCGCCAGGCTGGATATCCAGATTGATGCGGCGAAGCAGGAAAAACCGGTTCGGCCCCGCCTCCAAGGATTTTTCTAGATTACGTAGTTGAATCAATGGTTCCAAGGGATCTCCTCTAGTTCCCTACTCATAGCGTAGCGCGACCAGCGGATCCACGCGCG
>QHYJ01000197.1 GCA_003223255.1 Acidobacteriota bacterium
AACCGCTGCGGAATGCGAGCGGAGGATCAAGAATTATCGGGCGCTTCAGACTAAACTGGACCGCATCGTAGAAGACGCATTAGCCAATGCGCCCTGGAATGAGCCGCAATGAGACTATGTCATTGAAATCAAACGGGAATTCTGCGGCAAACTCGCCCGTCTCTACTGCGGAATGTAGGTTTCGAATGCGGCTGGTAAGCGAATCTGTCGCGAGCAAGCCTAAATCATGGTGTTCTGGAGCGCGCGAAAAAGCATCAGCGCCAGGGGATGACCGGAAAGCGGGGAGGCATGGCTCATCCAGAAACGCATGATTCCCGCGCCGATGAGCATGCCTGCGAGAATGAGGCCGATGGCGCTCAGCACTACGGGCACATCGGCTTTGGAGAAGTTGAAAAATCCCGCGCGAGACGTCCGGTCCTCTGACCCTTCTGCCGATGCTCCGTTTTGTGGAGCATGAGCATACCCGAGGCGATTGGAGATTTCCGGCTGAACCAGGAGGGAGTATCCCTTCCGCGGAATGGTCTCGACATATACCGGTTTGTCGGAAGAGTCGCCCAGGGCCATGCGAAGCTTGTTCACGGTGGTGTTTACGTTAGCGTCGTAATTCACGTGCGTGTCGGCGGGCCACAGCCGCGCGCGTAGTTCCTCGCGCGTCACAACTTCGCCGGGCTTTTCGAGAAGCGTTAGGAGCGTTTGATACACTTTTCCCTGAAGCTTCAACCGTGTTCCATTTCGCGTAACTTCCTGCCTTTGCTGGTCAATCCGGAATGGCCCAAAATGGATATAACGACCAGAAGACAGCAGACTTGGCCCGGGAATCGTGGGATTATCCGGATCTGGCATCAACATCACTTCCGATGGCATAGACGGTCACCCTACCCCTTTGCAATCTATAGACGTAGAAACTCCTGAAGTGTTTTCCTGAATTACGAATGGTTTCGCACATTTGTTCCATCACGCGCTGGCTGATACAGATCACTTTGGGGGAGAAACGGTTGCATCCACCGAAAAATCCTGATGTTACTCGGTGTTAAACTAAAGACTTTAGCTTGGCTTTATGTTGAACCGCTGGCTTTTCAATCGATTGGGAGTTGAGACATTTTTTGTCGGCATCTAAGGCCAACCGTCTCCAAAAAATTCCAAAGGTTACCTTCCTCTTGCATATAGTCATTGTCATTCTCGATGCGAAAGAGACTGAATATGCGCAAACCATCCATGATGCTTCGAAAACGGACAAGTGTTCGAATACGGACGGTGGGACTGCTCATCCTGCTCGGAGTGTTGGGTGGAGCGCAGGCTCAGTCTCCCATCTCTCTGTCGAGACAAGCGAAACAGCCTGCCAACAACCCTTCCGCAAGGCTCGCTGAAACACCGCAGCAAAAAGCCTGGAGAATTCTTCATGAAGGTCTGGAAGACAAGAATGCGGACCGCCGCGCCAAAGCGGCACGCGCGTTGGGGCTGCTGACTGGAAACGCCGAGGCCGAAAAAGCGGCGGTTCTCGCGCTCCAGGATGAGAAACCAAACGTGCGGCTGGCGGCAGCCGTTTCGCTGGGCTCGATGCATGCGGAGCATTCGAAAGGTAATCTCGAAGAAGCCTTGGGGGATTCCGAGCCTAGCGTGGTGCTGGCGGCAGCAAATTCGCTGCTTTTGCTTCACGATGACGTGGGCTACGACACGTACTACGAGGTACTGACGGGCGAGAAGCGCGCAAGCAAGGGGCTGATCAAAGAACAACTAGACACGCTGAAAAACAAGAAAAAAATGGCGCAACTGGGGTTCGAAGACGGAATCGGGTTCATTCCGTTTGCGGGGATGGGCTACGAAATTTTCAAGACGGTGACGAAAAACGATTCTTCTCCGCTGCGCGCAGCGGCGGCAAAAAAACTGGCCCACGATCCCGAGCTAGACGCCGCCGAAGCGCTGGTGAAAGCCTCTGGCGACAAAAACTTGGCGGTGCGCGCGGCGGCCTTGGAAGCCATCGCTCTCCGCGAGGACCGCTCGCTCGTTCCCAAAATCAGCGCAGCCCTCGACGATGAGAAAGAACTGGTGCGCTTCACCGCGGCGGCGTGCGTGGCGCATCTGAGCGTCGTGCCGGAGAGGACCCCGAGTTCGAATGGAAGCAAACTCGTAGCCGCTATTCATGCCAGAAAGAAGTGAGTTCGAGGCGGGAACCCGGCGCTTCGGCATGAGCAAGATGAGGAACGCCAATCTGGAACCCTCATAAAAAGATCGTTGTGGATACGTTTTCAAAAGTGAGGCGTTTGTCCATATCCAGCATCTGACTTCGATACCAGGACAGACCACCGAGCACGCTGCCTAGCAACGGAACAAACCAGACCGCGAGTATGGGGTCGTAAACAGACCACTGGTCCAACCGCGGAAGCCAGGTTTGGAAAATGAAAAAGCCAAAGAGATAGCCCACGACAATCAGCGGAGAGTGGCTCTGGAAAGGGGGATATTGGCAGGTAAACGGCACCTTACGGAAACGGACCAGCAGAATTTCTACAAGAACGACCGTGCAGGCGCACCAGACCGTTGTGTGCAGAAGGGCGGTCGTCCATCCCCAGAATTCGAGCGTGCAGAGGAAAGTCAGCGGCCCCAAACAGAAAAGAGAGAACATCAGGAGCACGCGCCTAGCTACGGAACGGGAATCGTGCCGGTCAGGGTCGAGCCACAACCGGAAAATCCAGTTTGCTCGCAGGTCCAGCGGAATCTCGAAAGCGAAACGCATGCCCACCAGCAAGCAATAACTCAGGATAAAGGGAATGGAGAGAAATTCCACAGGAGGCGAGGTGTTGCTTTCGACGAAAAAGTGGAGAGACAGGGAGCTGAGGCTTTTACGCAAGAGACTCCTCGCGACAAACTTGCAGCAGGCACGCTGCGAAGGTGAGCGCCAGAGTCGCTTATGGAGAAAGGCTATGGGAGATATGGAAGGCGAGATTCGGGGCATGGGACGGGCATCTGCCAGTTCCGGGAGGCGCATGAAGGATCTGCGGAAAGTAAAAGTGTAGGCGACGATGGCGATGAGCGCGGAGAGTCCGACTGCGATCATTGCAGCCCAAGCCATGGCGACGCTGAACGTATCGTTCCTTCCAACCCACACGGTTCGGGCAATGCCCAAGAAAGAAATAGGCGGCAAAATGACAATGCGGTGCGCATTGGTTACGGAGACGCGTTTGAGCAAATCGGGCACGGTAAAGCTGGTGGCCAGCAAGACCGATAAGGCGATGACCGATACAAAGCGGATCGCTAACGAGACCCTGCGAAAGGCAGCGGAAGGCAGGAGTGCGGTTAGCAGTCCCGCCGGGGCGAAGATGAGGAAGAAACTAAAAACACTTGCGGAGAAGACCGCCGCGGCGTGACCGGCAGCGAACCGCAGGAACAAGGAAAGAGACGGTTGCGACCCAACCACCGCCACGGGAAACAGGAACAAGGAAGCGGCGTTTGCGACGAACGCAAACACGCCGGCCAGGCACAGGATGGCAAACAGGTTCGCGAAGAAAATAGCGCGCGGCAGAGGCACAAGGTTTATGTAGTCGCGACGATCGAGAAAGATCGCATCCCAGCGCCACAGAGTGGCCGCTCCGGTTACCACCAGGGAGAGAATTATGAAGAAGTATTCGTCTGGAATCGTGGCGGAGAAGGGATTGAAGGGCCCTTGGCCACGCAGAAACCGAACCAACGAGCCGTACTTTTCAAACATCAACAGAGAAACCAACAAGCCCGGCATGGCCAGGAGAATCAGGATTACGCCTACGCCAATGTCAAGCTCTCCCGCTTCCGCGTCACCGCCGCCGCGAAACATGCGGCTGGCAAAAAGTCCAACGAGGCAGCCGAAGGGCGTTCGGCAAAAGGCGCTGCGCCGTCCTTCGAGCCCTTGCCTGGTCCGCGAAATCATGAGCAGGCCACAACGTCGACAATGTAATTTACAACTTGCGTGACGTCTATTTCTTCGACCAACTGCAGGAAAGCATCTTCAAGCGAAGACTTGCCAATCTTTTCGCGAACGACAGCCGTGGGACCATGAGCGAGGACGTGGCCTTTCCGCAAGACGATCAGGCGAGAACAGACTTTCTCGACGACTTCGAGAATATGCGAACAGTAGAAAACGGATTTGCCTTGTGCGCTCAACGCCTGAATCAGGCTTTTGACGATGAGGACGGAAGTCACGTCGAGGCCGGAGAGAGGCTCGTCAAGAATCAAGACATCCGGATTGTCCATCAAGGCAGCGATCAGCAGGATCTTCTGGCGCATGCCCTTGGAATAAGAGCCCAGCGCGAAATGCCGATGCGGCCATAGCGAGAAAAGCTGCAAGAGGGAGGTAATTCTCGTGCCTTTGCGCGATTGCGGCATGGCGCGCAGCGTCCCCACCATGTCCAAGTATTCTTCACCCGTCAAATGGGGATAAAGATTGGGCTCCTCGGGGACGTAGCCGAGGATTTTTCGATAATTTTGACCTTTGTAGGTAACTTCCCCATGGGTGGGCTCGAGCAAGCCGGTCACGATTTTTACGGTCGTGCTTTTTCCCGACCCGTTCGGTCCCAAATAGCCGAGAACTTGTCCGGGCTCGAGGGTAAAGGTCACATTCTGAACGGCCAGGACGGAGCCGTAGAACTTGCAAAGGTTTTTCGCCTCGAGCATTGCAGCCTTCCTCTGGGAGAGCAGACGAACCCCTGCGGTCGTGGTGTCACTGCGCGGCGGCGCCAAGGAATTTCCCGGCGCGCAATTCGCCCCATTCGATCATGGATCGGCGGTCGAGTTCCTTCAGGTAGGCTGGTTCAAGACTTCCGCCTGGAGGAAATGCAAGAGTCAGCGTCTCAGGCGACCCGAGATACAGCAAAGCATCCGCCTTCTTGCTCAGGGGCCCAGTATCGCCCTCGGCCGCGTCGCCGAGACGCGTGCCTGCGAGTTCGCAGAGAACCGGCACGTTTTCGCTGAGCCCATGGAAGCGAACGAGTTCTCGCACCGCCGGATGAAGCAGCCCCTGGTTGTCCAGTAGCACGACATAAGTGGAGCCAGGATAGCGAGACTCGACTCGGATGGTCGTATCCGGATCACCGTTGCGGGCGCCGGACTTCAGAACATGGTTCACTCCCAGAACGACCAGCGCTCGATGCTTTTTCCTCAAAACTTCATTCAAGATGACCTCGGCGAAGGAAGCGTTATTGTCTCCGAGGGCAGCCCAGTCGGCGTGGGTACGTACGCTGTTCCAATCGATCGCGGTATCCTTCTTGCTGTTGCGCAGTGGTCCATCCGTTCGTCGTATTCCTCGATGCGCTCGCCCGCGAGGACGCGCAGGCGGCGGGAAGGTGGCGGTGCTTGATTGACTTTGCGGATCGCGGCAAGCCATTGCCCGTAGATCGGGGACTCCCAGGAAGCCACCTTGGTGGTATCGCGCCAGATGTGACGGAGTTCCTCCAGTGGAACTTCATCGCCGGCGACGTATCTGTCGAGCAGGGACTGATTGCTGCGGCTGGCAAATTCGACGACGATGTCCTGTACGGTTTCCTGAAATTTGGCGTCGCGGATCAATCGCACGTAGAAGTCGCCGGCTCGCTGGACCCAATGGACTTCTCCGATGATCACGACGCGATGTTGTTGGAATGCCGCGATGATGCCCTGGACGGCGTCAACCACATCACAGCCTGACGCGTCAGCCGATAGCGGTGCCTGCGCCGCTTCTCTCGCCGCGGCTTGGATGTCCTGTCCTGAAACCTTTCCCCCAACGTTGGAGCAAGGCATTTCGGTCGGGTGCCGATGCCTGATTTCTTTCAGCACTTCGGGATTACTGCGACGAAGAGAGGAAGCCAGCGCGGCTTCCTGAAAGTGCCACCAGCCCGCCAGCCACAAGCAACTGAGGACGGCGGCGGACGCCATTTTCCAAACGCCCGAATTTAAGGCCCATTGCCTCAGCAACGAAAGGAAGCCGTCCGCGAACACGCGCAACCCTTCTTCTGCTGCTGTTTCATCGAAAATCCACAACATTTCGTCAGCGAACCGCTCGCGGAAACCCGCCGGGTGCAGCCAGAGCAAACATTGGTAGCAAGCACGCTTCATGAGGCCTTGCCCGATTCCGCAGCACGGAGGTGCAACCTGGCTTCTCGAAGCACGCTCTTGAGGCGCACCAAATCGGCCGAAAGGACGCGTCGGCCGAAGTCCGTGAGCCGGTAATAGCGACGCGGCGGGTCCTCCCTGCCGGCCCGCCCTTTGCCTTCTTTTACCAAGCCTCGATCCATGAGCTTTTGCAGATTGTCGTACAGCGTGCCCGGCCCCAGTCTGTAGGCAAGGGCTAGCAGTATGTGTAAAGTCGCGGGCGAAAGGGGCAAGATTCCTCATCCCGCATAAACTGTGCGAATTTCGAATAACAGCTAGGCGCTAGGAGGCTGCTTCAGTTTGATGAGGACACCGCGGCCTTGGGCAACACGGAGATTTCCACGCTCGAAGGGTAGCGTTTCGAGCGGTAGATACGCTGCGTGGCTTTCCGGTAGTCGGATTCCTGAGCCTCAAAAATGTTGGGAACAAATTTTTGGGGGTTACGGTCGATGAGCGGGAACCAGGTGCTCTGCACCTGGACCATGATGCGGTGGCCTTTCTTGAACACGTGATTTGCGGTGTGCAGATCAATCTTGAACGGCGTGATCACGCCGGGTGAAATCGGCTCCGGCCTTTCGAAGGAGTTGCGGAAGCGCCCGCGGAACACTTCATCAGCAATCATTAGCTCGTAGCCGGAGAGCTGCCACTTCTCGGGATACTTTTCCGGATAAACATCGATGAGCTTGACAATCCAATCGGCGTCGCTGCCGGTGGTGGAGGCGAATAATTTGGCAGTGACCTGGCCAGCGAGCGTGACATCCTCCTTCAGTTCGTCGGTCTGCCAAGTGAGCACGTCCGGCCGGTTATCCACGAACCGCTGGTCCTGCACCAACCAGGTAAACCAACTGCCGGGATGGTCTTCGGGATAAGTCATGTCAATGGGCCGATGGCGGTACGGCACGGGATGCGCAGGATCGCTGCTGTAACCGTCAAAAGCTTGCCCGGACTCGGCACTGGCAGGATCGAAGGAGAGCTTGCTGCCTTCGCGAAAATAGAGGTTCTTCGTCTTCGCTTCGCGTGGCGGCCAGGAATCGAATTTCGTCCAGGTGTCACTGCCGGTTTGGAAGAGCAGAGCTTCCTTTAGCGGGAGACTGCCTTTGATTTTTAGCCAGTAGGCAAACCACGGCGCTTCGATGTTGCGGCGGAAATACAGCGCGGTGTCGCTGCCAAAAGGAATGAGACCGAGCGAATTGCCCGCGCCGCGGGCCCAGCCGCCGTGGTTCCACGGACCGGCCACCAGATAATTCAGGTGGTCAGGATCTTCTTTTTCGAGGATTTCGTAAATCTTCATCGGGCCGTAAAAATCTTCCTGGTCCCACCAGCCGACGACATTCAGGTTGGGAACTCTGGGCCGCGTCAGGATGAACGGCATGGCTTGCTGCTCCCAGAAGGCGTCGTAGTTCGGATGCGCGACGAAGTCGTTCCAGGTGGGAAGCGTGCCGTGAATGTATCTTTTGTTGGCATTCGAAAGCGCCCCGAGCTGCAAATACCATTCATAGGTATCGAAGCGGTCAAACTGAAAAGAGAAGTTGGTCTTGTCGGTCTCCATCATGGTGGAGTATTCGAAGCCGTAGCTTAGGCGGAACGCGCCGTTGTGATGAAAATCGTCGCCGAGAAACATGTCCGCGGGGGAAGCTTGTTCGGAAACGGCTTTGAGTGCGGGATGCGGCTCGAGCATGCCCATCACCGTGAGCCACCCGCCGTAAGAAATGCCGAGCAGGCCCGCGCGGCCGTTGTTGTGTGGAACGTTTTTCACGAGCCAATCGATGGTGTCGTAAGTGTCTGTGCCCTCGTCGATGGCTTTTGGATTTTTCGGATCGCGCACCGGCCGTTGCATGACGAATTTGCCTTCGGAGCCATAGCGGCCGCGAATGTCCTGAAAGACGAAGATGTAGCCCTCGGGAATCATCTCGGCGTAGCGGTTGAGGATGCGGCTGTAGCCCTTTTCGTCTTCGCTGAGGCCATAGGGCGTGCGCTCAAGGATGATGGGCAGAGGCTCCGTGGTGTCTTTTGGTGAATAAATTTCCGTGTGCAGTTTCACGCCGTCGCGCGCCGCGATCATGACGTCAGTTTTGTCGAAGAGTTTGGAATAGTCGGGGCGCTCCTCAGCGGTGGCCCAGAGAGGCAGGAGTAGAACACCTAGCGTCAGGCAAACGAATTTGCAGCGGCGCAGCAAGGACATGGCGAGCTCCTGGTCAAAAATTCCTTGAGTAGCAGATTGAAACAGCGCGGGAACCGCGTTGAGCTTATCACAGCGAGGCTGATCTATCGCGCTTGCTACTACGATGCAAAGCACACCACAAGTGCTAGGAGCCAAACGGGGCGTCTGCTAAAATAGAGTCAGCGAGCCGCACCTGAGAAGCTGACCCGAAGCATCGACTTCCGAGAGTACGAAGAAGGAGATTCGTGCGGGCCCTGACCGGTTCGGGGCCATTTTTGTCTAGGCGCCAGCATGCTGCGCCCCGGCCCGGCTTACTTGAAACGATTGGAGACATTCGCTTAACTCATGACGGGAAACATTCGCAACATTGCCATCATCGCGCACGTGGACCACGGTAAGACCACGCTGGTGGACGCCATGCTGAAGCAGAGCGGCATCTTTCGCGCCAACGAAGCGGTGGTCGAACGCGTGATGGATTCAAACGAATTGGAACGCGAGCGCGGTATTACCATTCTGGCGAAAAATACGGCGCTGTTTTTTCGCGGGACGAAAATCAACATTGTGGACACGCCGGGCCACAGCGATTTCGGCGGGGAAGTCGAGCGCGCGCTTCGGCTGGTCGACGGCGTGGTGGTGCTGGTCGACGCGAGCGAAGGGCCCCTGCCTCAGACGCGCTACGTCTTGCAAAAAGCTCTTGCGGCGAAGCTGCCGCCGGTGATCGTACTGAACAAAATTGACCGTGCCGACGCGCGTCCGAAAGAAGTGCTCGACGAAATCTACGACCTGTTCATCGACCTGGACGCTACCGAAGACCAACTCGATTTTCCAATCATTTACACCAATGCGCGCGGCGGCGTGGCCCACAACAAACTCGGTGACAATTCGAAAGATCTGCTGCCCCTGTTTGAAGCCATCGTGAAGCATATTCCCGCGCCGCCGGGCGATCCCGCGGGCGTACTGCAAATTCAGGTGATGAACCTGGATTACAGCGAGTTTCTGGGGCGCATCGCCATCGCGCGCGTGTTCAATGGAACTTTGAAGCGCGGCGAGGAAGTAGGCGTCAGCAAGCTGAACGGCAAAATCGAGCCGACGAAGATCACCAAGCTTTTTACCTTTCGCGGACTGGAACGCGACGAAGCCGAAACGGTTCCCGCAGGTGATATCGTCGCGATCGCTGGCGTCGAAGACATTCAAATCGGCGAGAGCATCACGGATTTGGAGTCGCCGGCGCCGCTTGAGCCGCTGCTGATTGACGAGCCAACGCTGGCGATGATCTTTACCGTAAACAGCGGGCCGCTTTCCGGCAAAGACGGAGAGTATCTGACCTCGCGCGACCTGCGCGATCGCCTGCAAGAGGAGCTGCTCACCAACGTCTCGATTCGCGCGGAAGATACGGACACGCCGGAATCATTCCGTGTTCTGGGGCGCGGGGAACTGCAACTCGCGATACTCATTGAGACCATGCGGCGCGAAGGCTTCGAATTGATGGTCGGCAAGCCGGAAATTGTGACGCGCACGGAGAATGGCAAGAAGCTCGAACCCGTCGAGCGGCTGGTAATCGATATTCCCGAAAATTTCATCGGCATCATGATGGAAACCATCGGCGGGCGCCGCGGCGAAATGACCAAAATGAGCAACCACGGCTCCGGGCGCGTGCGGCTGGACTTCAAGATTCCTTCGCGCGGCTTGATCGGCTTGCGCAGCCAGTTGCTGACGGACACGCGCGGCACGGCGCTGATTCACTCGATTTTCGATGGCTGGACGGAATACGGCGGGGAAATGGCGCTGCGGCCGACGGGCGCGCTGGTGGCGGACCGCGCGGGAGTCTCGACCGCGTTCGCGTTGTGGAATCTGCAGGAACGCGGGGAGTTGTTTATCGGGCCGGGCGTGGATGTCTACGAAGGCATGATTGTCGGCGAGAACTCGCGCGAGCAGGACATGGACGTGAATGTGACGAAAGAGAAGAAACTCACGAACATGCGCTCGTCCACGGCGGATGAAGCGATCCGCCTGATTCCGCATCGCGAGTTGAGCCTCGAGCAGGCGATTGAGTTCATTGCCGACGACGAATACGTGGAAATCACGCCGAAGACCATTCGCTTGCGCAAGAAAGTTTTGCCAGCCGGCAAGCGCCCGCGGCGGTGGCAGGAAATCCGCGCCAGCCAGGAAGCCGCGGGGTAGTAGGCCCTATCGCTGCAAAAAGCAGATTCCTCTCTTCGCTCAGAATGACACATCCAAGACGCACTGTCGGCCGAATGTCAGTGCGCTAATTTGTTCAGCAATTCAGCGAGATATTGCTTCCAGAGGGCGGCGCGGGTGTGGGTGCCGTGGCCGCGGGTTTCGTCGGAGATGGGCAGCAGGACGAAGCGGCCGTTTTTCACCTTTTTGATTTCGTGTTCGGCGATGCCCAGTTCCGGCGGATTGATGAAATCGTCGGCGGAGTTGATGTACATCACGGGCGCGATGATTTTTTCGAGTTGCGACGAAGGATCGTAATTACGAGAAGCGTTCACCTGGTACAGGAGGTCGTTAGCGTCGAGCGCGGCGAAACGCGCCTTGAAGTAATCATCAAGCTCTTTGTCAGCGGCATCGCGCGTCGAGTAGGTTTTCTGCCAGTAAAGGGGCGCGCTCCCGGCGATGAATAAAAGATCCAGCGCCGTGCGTAGCGCCTGGTACGGTTCAGCAGAGTATTCGCCGCCCTTCCATTCGGGATCGTTGTGAATCGCGTCCATGACCATTTTGCGCCAAATGCGGTTGCGTCCCGCGATCTGCACCGGCAGGCAAGCAAGCGGCATAAGCGCGTCCATGAAATCGGGAAACGTTTCTCCCCAGACGAACGAATGCATGCAGCCCATCGAGGTGCCCATGATCAGCCGTAAATGATTCACACCGAGCCCTTCGGTGAGTAGGCGATGATGCGCGGCAATCATGTCGTCATAGTCGTATTGGGGAAAATGCGCGTGCAAGCCATCGCTGGGCTTCGAGGCTTTTCCGTGCCCGATGCCATCCGGAAGAATGATGTAGTAGCGCGTGGCATCGAGAAGCTGGCCCGGGCCGAAGAGTTCACCGGCAAAAATGGGCGAAAGGAACTGCTGTGCAGTGCCCCCGGTGCCATGCAAAATCAAGACCGCATTGGTGACGCGTCCCTGCGCGTCGCGCGCGGGCTTGCCGAGCGTGGTGTAGTGAAGACGCAGTTCGGGGAGCGATTCACCCGAGCGAAACTGGAAATTCTTCGCGACAAAGTCGCCTTCGGTCGTGGCGGGCGTGGCCGTCTGCTGTCCGGCGGCAGGCGAATCCCAAAAAAGGAAAACCCCTAGCGAGCAAGCGAAAAATGGGTGAAGGACAGTGGCTCGAGAAGCAAGAATGTTTCCCGTGGAACACTCCTTGCTTTGCCGCTCCTGTCTGCATAAACTGCCCCACGCTCGACAATCTCCCGCCCCGGAGTGGTTCATGCGAAAAGTGTTGCTCTCGGCTTTTTGTTCGCTGCTCATGGCCTCGCTATTGCTTTCGCTTTGCTGGGCGCAAGCGTCGTCGAAGCTGTCCCCGGAGGTGCGCGCATTCGTGAAAGAAGACGCGCCCGTGATCGCGCTAACGCATGTGCGCGTCATTGACGGCACCGGCACACCGCCGCGCGCAGGTCAGACTCTGGTGATTGCCAATGGAAAGATCATCGCGCTCGGCGACGCGGCAAGCACAAAGATCCCCGATGGCGCGACAGTGCTGGACCTCGACGGCCGCACGATCATCCCGGGCCTTGTCGGCATGCATGACCACATGTATTACCCGTCGCCGGGCGGCGCGCCGCCGCTGTATCCCGAGCATGCCGCGAGTTTCCCGCGGCTGTATCTCGCGGGTGGCGTGACGTCGATTCGAACGACCGGCAGCATCGAGCCGTACGCGGACCTGCAGTTGAAGCGCGATATCGATGATGGAAAGATGGCCGGGCCCAAGATTCATGTCACGGGACCGTACCTCGAAGGGCCAGGGGCGTTTGCGCTGCAAATGCACCAGCTCAAGGATGCCGAAGATGCACGCGGCATGGTGGAGTTTTGGATCGCGCAGGGCGTGACTTCCTTCAAGGCGTACATGAACATCACGCCCGAAGAACTGGGCGCGGCCGTGAAGGCAGCGCACGCACACGGCATCAAAGTGACCGGGCATCTCTGCTCGATCGGCTTTCGCGAAGCGGCGGCTCTGGGCATCGATGATCTGGAGCACGGCCTGGTGGTCGACACGGAATTTCTTGCAGGGAAGAAACCGGGATTGTGCCCAAATCCTTCTGAAGCGGACAAAGCCTTGCTTCCGCTGGAACTCGCGAGCGGGCCGATTCACGAAACGATTCTCGACTTAGTTGCACATCACGTCGCCGTTACCTCGACCTTGCCGGTATTCGAAACGTTTGTGCCCAACCGCGCTCCGCTGGATGCTCGGATCCTGGATGCGATGCTGCCCGAGGCGCGCATTTCCTATCTCCGAAGACGCTCCCTAATCTCCGATGGCGCGGCGAAATCCGATTGGCCCGCGCTGTTTAAGAAAGAACTGGAGTTCGAACGCGAGTTCGTGAAGCAAGGCGGCTTGCTCCTGGCAGGGCTTGATCCCACAGGATACGGCGGCGTGATTGCGGGATTCGGGGATCAGCGCGAAGTGGAGTTGCTGGTCGAGGCAGGAGTCACGCCGATAGAAGCCATTCGCATCGCCACTTCGAATGGCGCGGAATTCCTTGGCGAAGCGGACAACATCGGCACGCTGGCGGCAGGCAAGCAGGCCGATCTGGTGGTGATTGACGGCGATCCCTCCGCGAATATTAAGGACATCGAAAAGGCGGAAACTGTGTTCAAGGATGGTGTGGGTTATGATTCGGCGAAGCTCATTGAGTCGGTTCGAGGGCTGGTCGGGTTGCGGTAAGCGCGATGCCATGCGAGACCGCGCAACGCATTGCAAGTCCTTGGGTTGGACGGAAGGAATGAGGTACAGTCAGGGCTACCAAAGCAGCACGCGCTGAGAGGGCTGCATCCAACCTTTTAAAACGGGGCAGAGCCGGTAACATCCTTAGCGCTCCAAAAGGAGAAATGGAATCCTTGAGTCAGGTTCCCGGAGTAAACGGTGACGCAGTGCATCCCACGATTGCCGCGACGGCCACGGCCCTCCCGCCGCATACCATCACGCGCGATGACGTGAAGTACTACATGGGCCGGGTGTTCGACATTCCCGAACGGCGCCTGGAAGCAATGATGAGCATCGTGGACAACGCGCAGGTGCACAAGCGGCACGCCATTTTTCCCATCGATTACACCATCGAGCCGCGCGCGCTTTCCAAAACAAACAACGAGTACATTGAACATGCCGTGAAACTGGGCCGCGAAGCCGCGGAGAAATGCCTAGAGCGCGCCGGACTAAAGGCGGAAGACATCGACCTGATCATCACGGTTTCCTGCACTGGCTTCATGATTCCTTCACTGGACGCGCATCTCATCCACCTGATGGGCTTTCGTTCAAATGTGCGGCGCATGCCGTTCACGGAACTAGGCTGTGCTGCCGGAGCCATGGCATTGGGGCGCGCTGCGGATTATTTGAAAGCGCATCCGGGCGGAAACGTGCTCATCATCTCGGTGGAATTGCCTTCGCTCACGTTTCAGCGCAAAGACATTTCGCAGGCCAATCTGATTTCTTCGGTTTTGTTTGGAGACGGCGCCGCCGCGGTAATCGTTCGCGGAAATCCGGCGCCGGGGCCCAAAATCCTGGTTTCGGAGACGTACACCTTTGCGGATTCGCTTCTTGCGATGGGGTTTGATCTCCGCGATTCCGGATTCCACATTATTTTGGACAAAGAGGTCCCCGAAATGATCGGCGGGAAAATTCGCGGCCTGGTCGAAGGATTTCTCGAACGTAACGGGCGAAAGCGCGAAGACATCAGGGGCTGGATTTTGCATCCCGGTGGAGCGCGCTTGCTCGGCAACGTCATGGCTCGAAAAGCGGCCGCTCAAAAACGGCGATTATGCCCTGGCCGCCTCGTTTGGGCCCGGCTTCAGCGCTGAATTCCTCTTACTGCAATGGGCCTGAGCGTCTATCTGTATCTTGGTCTCCTGGCCGCTGTCGGTGGGCTCCGCCTCATCGAGTTGTGGATTTCGCGCAGGCATCAAAAGCGGATGTTGGGCCGGGGTGCCGCCCGTGTCCCGGAACGGCATTTCAAGTGGATGGTGGTCGTGCACACTGGCGTATTGGTCGGCGCGGCGCTCGAGGTGGTGTTGCTTCGAAGACCGTTTCTGCCCCTTCTGGGCGGGGCGATGTTTGTCGTGTTTCTAGCGTCTAACCTAATGCGCTTCTGGGTCGTTCGAACGCTGGGTGACTTATGGAGCGTGCAGGTGATGGATTCCACGCGAATCGGCGTGGTGACCACCGGGCCGTTTCGCTTGGTGCGGCATCCCAATTACACCGGAGTAATTTTGGAAATGATCTCGCTTCCGCTGATTCACACGGCATGGATCACCGCGATTGTCACTTTGCTGGGTTACTCCTTGGCTCTGTCCATGCGCATCCGGGCGGAAGAGAGTGTGCTCATGGCCAATCCCGAATACCGTACGGCGATGGGCCACAAACCGCGGTTTTTGCCCGGCCTTTTTTGAAGAGTGTCGTTCGAATGCGCTTGCGAATCTTCAGCTTTCTTTCTTTCCTGTTGCTGGCCACGACCGGCGCAGAGGCGAGGCCCTTCGAGGATTCCGCGAATCCCGCGTTCGTGAAAGTGGCGGAGCTTTCTTCCGGTTTTCGCCAGCTCTACATTCAGAAATTCCCTGAGGGCCGGGCCCAGTTTGAGGCTTGGGAGACGCAGCACCCAGACGAGCCTTTCGGCCAGGTGGCCATCGCCGCCAGTTATCTCTTCGAAGAGTTTTACCACCAGGGCGTGCTTACGAGCGACTTCTTCCTGAATGAGAAGAAATTCCTCCACGGCATCGACGGCGAGCCTGACCCGGCACGCATGCAAGGGTTCGACAAGGCCATCCGGAGGGCGCGGGAACTCTCAGCAGACCGGCTGGCAAGAGAACCCGGCGATCCCGAGGCTCTCTATGCCCTTACTCTGTGCGCGGGAATGGAATCAGACGCCGACATGATCCTGCGTAAGCGCCATATGGAGGCGCTGCGGCGGCTGAAAGAGGCCAACTACCATGCCAAAATCTTGCTGGCCGAGCGGCCCGATGCGAAGGACGCTTATGTTGCTCTGGGATCCGCCAATTACATTATCGGGAGCTTATCGGTGGGCATTCGCACCATGCTGTGGTTCGGCGGCATCCATGGAGACAAGAAACTCGGAATGCAGCAATTGGAGGAAGCTGCGGAGGGGGGGCGCTACCTGGAACCACTGGCCAAGATCATGCTGGCGCTCGCGGCCCAGCGCGAGAAGCAAAAAGCCCTGGCCCAAAAGCTTCTGCAGGAGTTGACGGAGGAGTTCCCCGAGAGCCCGCTTTACCCCGCGGAGTATGCGAAGGCGATGGGCCGGCCCATTCCAGCTTCCATGCATCCGTAAGGCGCCTTAGCCGCGCAATCCCGTGTGTTTTCGCGATTTGTGACGCTCGTCTCATGAGCATTCCCACGCACCGGCCTAAGTCTTCCAATCCCCTTGGGGCCGTTAAATCTTTTGATTTCAATGACAAGCGGCGCGAAGCCCGTGGCTCCTGAGTTGCATCTTCTATCCTGCTGCTCGTACTCCTGGAATCACGTGCTTTTGCGGGCTCGAGCAGAGGAACCGGCCATGCAAATGAAAGAAGCGTATCTACAACGGGTCGTCGCCGAAGTCGAGGATCTGGCGGGGCAGGTCGCCGTCCTCAAGGCGCGCATGGCCAAACAAAAAGTGAGCGTCAACCTCCAGTTTAACTGGGAGCTGGATTACGTGCGGAACCGTTTTGCGGAGTTCAAACGGCGTGTGGAGGAACTGGAGAATGCCGACGATGCACAACTCGACGAAGCGCAGCAAACCTGCGAACTCGCCTGGAAAGACCTGGAGCACGCCGTGGATGCGCTTTTGACGGCTCTGCCGTAAGACGCGAAAGGAGTACCTCCAGACTTCGCAGACGTAATGGCGGCAGGCAGCGACAGGTGCATTTTGTTTGCGCTTACCTCCTCGGTTCATCGCCCGGTGGAAAAAACGGGCCAGATTCATTCGGATAGTCTAGAATCCCGCTTCCAACGGAGTGATTCCACGGTACTCAAGGTGGTGAAACGTGTTTCAGCGCGATTTACTCAAAGGAAGGGCGATCTTCCTCACCGGTGGGGGTACCGGCCTCGGCCGCTCCATGGCTCTGCGATTTGCTGAATTGGGAGCGCGCTTGTTTGTGGTGGGCCGGCGCGAGGACCCGCTTCGCGAAACATGCGAAGAAATCCTCAGGCTAGGGGGTGCTGCGGCTTACGCCACCTGCGACGTTCGCGACCACGCCGCCGTTGAAGCGGCAGCGGCCCGCGCCGATCAGCAGTTCGGGGAAATCAACACGCTCGTCAACAACGCCGCCGGCAATTTCATCGCGCGCACAGAGAAACTTTCCCCCAATGCGTTTAATGCCGTGGTCGGCATCGTGTTGCATGGTTCGTTTCACTGCACCCAGGTTTTTGGCAAGCGCTGGATCGCGCAAAAGCTCGGCGGAAACGTGCTGAACATCGTGACCACCTACGCCGCAGCGAACTGCGGCTCCGGCTTCGTCGTGCCATCGGCGTGCGCCAAAGCGGGAGTCTTGGCCATGACCACTTCGCTGGCCGTGGAGTGGGCCAAGTATCACATCCGAATCAACGCGATCGCCCCCGGACCTTTTCCCACCGAAGGAGCCTGGTCCCGCCTGATGCCATCGAAACAATTTGAAGAGCGCAGTAAAGACAGACACCCCATGAAGCGTTTTGGGCGTCACGAAGAACTGGCTAATCTAGCCGCCTTTCTTCTCAGCGACATGGCGGAGTACATCAACGGCGAATGCGTGGTGATCGACGGCGGGCAGTGGCTGCGCGGTGCCGGTGAATTCAACGACTTGATGCTCTTGCAGGAAAGCGCCTGGGAAACGATGGAGGCGGCGCGGCAGAAGAAGGCGTGATTCGCTTTATTGCGGGAGCGCGCGCTTCCGCAGTTCGACGCGCAGCTTCACTTCGCCAATGGCTTGACCGTTGGCTTCTGCCCGAACGGTGACGTCCTGTGGCTCGACTGACGCGCATGCGGCCGTACAAGCACGGCATCCTTTAGTGCTCTTCTTACGCTAATCGCTCTGTTCACCGTCATTGTCGCTGTAAGTGGACAGCAAATCACTTTCATCCCCAACGGAACGTACTTCGGGAATCCCCAAGGCGCTTCTGAAACGTACAGCACTACGGGCTCACTACGGGCGGAGGCATCGACCTGACGGGGCCGTTTTTCCAAAGCTTGGGCACCAACGGCCGGTCGTGCGCAAGCTGCCATCAGCCGAGTGACGGCATGTCCGTTGCCGCCGCCAATGTCCAGCAGCGGTTCGTCGCCACGCACGGCCTTGACCCTATTTCCCGGACGGTCGACGGCTCCAACTGCAACCACAGCATCGATGTCTCCACGCTTGCCGGAAGGACCGCTGCCTATAGTCTGCTGCGGACGCGCGGCTTGATCCGCGTCGCGATGCAGTCCCCCTCAGCGCGGACTACCAAGTGGTTAGCGTGAATAATCCCTACGGTTGCAATGAGGCGAATGTGATTTCCCAATACCGCCGGCCGCTTCCCGCTACGAACCTTCGCTTCATGAGCACGGTCATGTTTGACGGACGCGAATCCTCGCCGTTAACGGGAACCCAGCAAATCACCTATGTCCAACCGCCCCACAACCTCGACAACCTTATCTTCGATCTGAAGCACCAGTCGGTGGATGCGATGACTGGGCACGCGCAAGGCGATGGGAGCAGGCCGACTCCCACCGAGCAGCAGCAAATTGTGAATTTTGAGATGGCGCTGTCGACCGCGGAAATCATCGACAATCTCGCTGGCCGCTTGGAAGCGCACGGGGCGGCTGGCGGACCCGTGCCTCTCACCACGCAGCCGTTCTTCGTCAGCATCAACTCCAGCGTCCACTTTCTACTCCCGCAGTTCGAGCAGCCTGGAGGACTGGTGACACCGGGTGATGGCCAATTTACTCCTGCGATCTTCAATCCGTTTGGCGCCTGGGCTTCCCTGCCTGGCTCGTCTCCGCGGGCAGCGGTGGCGCGCGGACAGGCCATTTTTAACTCCAAGCCTATAAACATCGCCGGTGTAGCCGGCATCAACGACGATGCGTCAGCGGGCGGCCTGGTTTCCGGCGGCATTTCCTCGCTTACCGGCACCTGCGGCACGTGTCACGACACCCCGAACGTTGGCAACCATTCTTACGCTACTTGCCTAGCATCACGGTGTGCAAGACAGATCCCATCACCGGTGGGCCAACGAGCACTTGCAAGACGACGACGGACCTCGGCCAAGCCTTGATCGATGGCCAATTCGATCACGTCGGCAAGATCAAGGGACCGATCCTGCGCGGCCTCTCCGCTCGGGCACGGTACTTTCATAACGGCTCAGCGCCAACGCTATTGGAGGCCGTGCACTTCTATGAAATCCGCTTCGGCCTGGTGCTGACGCCCCAGGAAGAATCGGACCTGGTCGCATTTTTAAGCGTTCTATAACCACATTGATCGCGGCGTCACATGTTGCTACGACATGTTGCGGACGACATGGACCGGAGAAACGGGCAGGGCTGGTGGCGGAAGGGATGCTTCGCGGTTGCTGGCAAGCGAGGCATCCGTTTGTTAGACTGTCGCGGCCTTGCGACCAAACGCACGTAGACGGTTTCTCGCCGAGGTGGCTGGGGCAGCGACGGAAGTGCTTTTGTGGCCGCCGAGGGAGATGGTCTTTGCCGCAGACAGCGCGCCGCACCTCCACTTCCCAACAGCGGTGAGAGATCGGATAGCCATTGCCTCCTATCCTTTCCGCGAGTTCCTTGCAGGCCACGACGACAAGCCCGGTACCGGCAAAATGGAGTTGAAAGAGTTTGCCGCCCACGTAAGCGCCAAATTCAACATCAAGAAAATCGAGCCGTGGAGCGCCCATTTTCGCTCGCTCGAGAAGCCTTATTTGGAAGGGCTGCACGCCGCCGTGGCGCAAGCAGGCGGGGCCATCGTGAACGTTGCGGTGGACGGCGAGCACAGCCCATATGCAACCGACGTCGCCCTGCGGGAACAGGCCATCGCCTTCAGCAAACGATGGATCGACGCCGCGGTGCACATGGGCTCGCCAAGCCTGCGGACCAATATTCCTCCAGCGAAAGACGCGAAGCCGGACGTTGATCGGACCGCGGAAAGTTTGAGGCGCGTAGCGGAGTACGGGGCGACGAAAAACGTTGTGGTGAACCTGGAAAACGACAACCCCGCCAGTGAGGACCCGTTCTTTCTCGTGAAGGTGATCGAGAAAGTGAACAGTCCCTGGCTGCGCGCGCTTCCCGATTTTGCGAACACCCTTGCCGCCTATGACGAGGACTACGCCTACAAGGGAATCGATGCCATGTTTGGCAAGGCCTACAACATTTCTCACGTGAAGGAAGCGGAAGTGGGTGATGGGAAAGACAAAATCGCACACGTCGATTTGCCGCGGACGTTTGCCATGGCCAAGCGCCACGAGTACAAAGGATATTTTTCCATGGAATGGGACAGCCCCGGCGATCCCTACGCGGGAACCCTTGGCCTCATTGAGAAGACGCTGAAGAATTTGTCGTAACGCAATTCTAGTTGAAGCGGAACTTCACGGTTACTTCGAGATGCATGGCCACCGCCTGCCCGTCCAACCGCGCCGGCTCGTACTTCCACTGGCGCACTGTCTCTATTGCCGCTTGTCGCAACAAATCGGGGCCGGAGATGGCTTTGGCGCTTTTAACCTTCCCGTCAGCATCAACCAGCGCGTCCACAACGACATCTCCGCTTATACGAAGTGACTTCGCAAGCGAAGGATAAACAGGAGGCGCGGACTGAATCAGCCGCGCTTGCTGAACCACTCCACCTACAGGAGCGCGCAAAACGGGAGCAGGCGGTGTAACCCGGCTGGTGAGCGCCCCGCCAATCGGCTCTCCGGATGGAACCGCCAACTCCGTCGGAATGGCCGGAGATTCTAGAGATGGACTGCTCGCGGCTGAGTCGCCGTTCAGGGGGCGATTGAGGTTCGGGGCATCAAAATTAAATGTCCGTGGTGCGTGCGGCTTTTCCTCTGCCGCAGGCTCCTTTCGCGTCGTGGCCTCGGAAGCAGACTCAGAAAAGACAGGAGATTCCGCTGACTTGGCCGCAGGCCGATCGTTCCCTTTGTTGGAGCCGTTGCGGACAAACCACAGCATCCAGCGCTTGCCGTTGACATCCTCCACTTCTACTTGAAAAGGGGGTGCGGTATCTGCCGAAGAAACCGCGGAAGAAGAAACCGGGGCAGAGAGAGGCGCAGCGTCAGTGGTGGGGCGATGGACCGCGCCGGCGGGCGCTCCTGCTCG
This sequence comes from Acidobacteriota bacterium, assembly GCA_003223255.1. Taxonomy (GTDB): domain Bacteria; phylum Acidobacteriota; class Terriglobia; order Acidiferrales; family UBA7541; genus Acidiferrum. The sequence continues at coordinate 20,742 of QHYJ01000197.1, forward strand.
TTCCGCTAGACCCGCTGCCCGTTCGCCAGCGGCCGCATCCGGGCGATGGGCCGCTCGAGACATGTAGATTCTTACGCCCGCAGTCATGGCAAACGCCGCAAGGCAACCCGAGACCACCAGGAACGTTAATCGTGCCACCGGGGGATGCGGCAGTGAGGACGCCTGCTGCGTAGCAGTACCCTTGGCTAATTCAAACACGGGCACCCTCTGCGACTTTTCCGTAAGTGTGGGAGTAAGTTCTGTTCCCGGTTGGGTGGGCGGTTCCGACGTCTCCAACTCGGTCAACGGCTTTTCAACATCGCTGGTGCTCAGAGCTGCTGGTGCCGGCTCAAGAGGAGCGAGCAACTCGGTAAGTGCTGGCGGCGCCGACGACCTGGCTTCCCCGCCCGAAGTGAGTGCATTTGTGGACATTTCGAATGACAGCCAGTGCCGGATTTGTTCCCGGCTTCCCGCGGCCAGTTCCTCAAATCGGACCCCGGCAATCCTCTCAAACTCGCGCAGCCATACGGCTTCGCCCGCCGCCTCGAACGATTCGCTCAGACCCCCGCCGTCACGCGGCACCGGCATGCAGCCCATTACTTGTAGCGTGAAATTTGCGCGCTCGCGCAGGGACGGCGGCCTGGCAAACTCGATGGCCATGCCGCTTTCACTCAAGTTGGTGAGCTTGCCCCAATTGTCCTCGCCAAAGAAAGCCAGCACTACGTAATGCGTGAGCATTTCCCTGGGGAAGCCTCGCCGCTCGCCCGGTCTTCCGTTGTCATTCGAAATTGCAGGTGCAGAGGACATATTTCAACCCAAGCGCTTCGTCTTAGGCATCTCGGAGCGCCACAGCTCACACTCGTCCACGAGAAATCCGTTGGTCCCGGCCGAGTTTCTAATCCTCACGTCGAGCATCAATCGCTCGCTTGACTCGTATCCTGAAGCTGTTCCCAGCCACTGGGCAGCTCCAGTTGCCAGTGGTTGGTCTCGTCGAACAAAACAAACTCCCCGACGTTCTCCAGTCGCTGCTTCACGAAATTCCTGATTTTGTCTAGGTACCCAGAATCCCCTTCGGCGGGCCAGGCAAACGGCTGCGTGATTTCAATGGCCAACCGCGCGTGCTGCCTTGCTGGCAAAAATACCGGATAGGCGAGCCGTATTGGTTCCTCCTGGCTATAGCTGCCGTCCGATTTCAGCCGGCTCAGAATGACCACGCCAGGGCCATCAACAAGGCGATAGTCCGAATCGGTGTTGTTGTCCAGATCGTAGGAAATAATCAGGGAAGAGTGCGTTTTGTCCATTTCCTTGAGCTGGCTTGCAATGTACCCCGCACTGATGGTGCCCTGGTTCCAAGTCGGAGACTCTTCGCGATGCAGAAGCTTGAACAAGGATCCACCGCCCGGGAGAAGGCTCAGCACCAGCAGCGCCGCTCCCGCGGACCCGACTATCCACAGTACATCTTTCCGAGACACCCTACTCTCCGTCAGGGCTGCCTAGCTCCGACCGACAATCATTTCCTGTCGGTTTCCGTCGAGTTTACCCTACTTCCCGTGTTCCGTACCATTCCAAGCGCGAGACGAGCAAGTAGGGGAAAACCCTATCTTGAATGCCGGTATAGACTGTAATTCGCCGCCAGGTGTCTACGGCGACGGTGACCGGCTTTCTTAGTGCCTGCCGTCGCAGCGGATCCCAAGCCTCGGGCCGCTTTCTGTTTTCAAACCGGCGTACGTTTCCGAGCAACCTAAGTCTCTTATTCGATGTCGCTATCCTCCTCTAGGCTGGAGGTGCGTGTCGCGGACGCCAATGGGAGCTCAGCGAGGCCAGCGGATTTGAGCTGCCGATTGAGAGCAGGGAGCTCGGTGGACTGGACATCCTGCCAGAGCTTCAGGACGGCGGAGAAGTCCTTCTCCGTGGTATCCATGGCAGCGATCTGCGCGGCGGTTGGAGCGGCGTCGGCGCGGTCAAGTTCGCCATAAAGCGCGGCGATTGCACCGCTGGTACGGCCGAGCGTGGGCGGGGGCGAGGCGGCTGCTCCAAACCCTCCGGGACCGCCAGCGCCGCCGAGAATGGACGATAACTTCTTGTCAAATGCGTCGACCGCGTCGGCAAGCGGGCCGGAGATTTTCTCGGTAGGGGAACTCGCGGCCCCAGAAGCAGTAGACCCGGGCACTTTGCCGGTTAGCTTTTGCAGCTGCTCGCGCAGAGCGCGCGCCTGGGTGACCGCCTCGGTGCCCTGGCTCATCATTTCCGCCAGATGCTGCTGTTTTTGAAATTCAAGTGCCAAGCCCTCCTCGGAGGTTTTGACGCGCGGATCCATCCTGATTGTGAGGGGCTCGCTGAGTGTTTGTCCACGAACCGTGAGCCGCACCGTATATTGGCCGGGAAGGGCCACGGGGCCCTGGGGTGAGCGCGGCGTGTCACCGGGGACTGCGGAGATGAGATATTCCGTCCGCGTCGCGCGCGGCGAGGGATAGTGCAGGTCCCAGATCCAACGGTGCATCCCGGCGTCAGAAGAAAGAGTCTTCGGCATGCGAACCCAGTAACGCGGTATCAGTTCTTTAGCGAGCTCTTCGGGAGAGGGTTCGGGTTTGTCCGCATCCGAAAACTTACGGACGAGTTTCCCTTGGCCGTCGAGAATTTCGAGCTTGATCGGAGCAGTCGTAGGTTGCGCGAGAAAATAATCAATGATCGCGCCGTCGGGAGGATTCTGCGCGGTGGGCTCATCGGGCGGAATGGGCGTGTCGGTATTGGTGTCGCGCCGCACGCGATAGGCTGTTGCCGGCTTGAAAAGATACTCTTCCGCTTTGGCTACCGACTCCGTGATTTGCCGCAGGGGCGAAATATTGTCGAGAACCCAGAACGAGCGCCCGTGGGTGGCCACGATCAAATCGTCGTCGTGAATCCACAGATCGCGCATGGAGCTGTGCGGGAGGTTGAGCTGCAACGCCTGCCACTGGTCCCCATCGTCGAACGAAACCCACACGCTCGTCTCCGTCCCCGCGAAGAGCAAGCCCTGGCGCACGGGATCTTCGCGAACGGCGTTGACCGGGGCGTTGTCCGGCAAGCCGCCGGTGACGAGCCGCCAGGCCTTACCGCCGTCGTGCGTGCGGTAAATGTACGGACGCAGATCATCGACGCGGAAGCGGCTAACGGCGGCATAGGCGGTTTCGTCGTCAAAATGCGAAGCGGCAAGCTGCGTGACTTTGCTCCAGGGCGTGATCTCTGGAGGCGTGATGTTTTTCCAATTGGCGCCGCCATCGCGCGTGACCCAAAGCAAACCATCGTCCGTGCCCGCCCAGATGGTGTTCCCGTTTTTGAAGGACGGAGCAAGCGCATAGATGACGCCGCGAACTTTGTCGGCGTTGGGATCCTTCGCCGCTTTGTCGCCGAGGCTTGCAGGAATCGAGCCGTGCTCGCGTGCGAGGTCCGGACTGATGGTTTGCCACGTTTGCCCCCCATCCGTGGTCTTGTAGAGGAAATTCGTGGTGGTATAGAGAATGTGCGGGTCGACCGGCGAAAAAAGAATCGGCTGCGTGCGGTCGGCGCGCACTTTAGGATCGGCTGCGGGAACGGGGGTCACGTTCTGGAATTGCCCGGTGGAAAGCGAGAATCTGGAAACTTCGCGGCGGCCCGCTCCGTACACAATGTCCGGATTGAGCGGATCCGGCGCGGCGTAGCCGTATTCGATGACCCCTGCAGGATGCCATTCGCGAAACGTGATTTCGCCGTCGTTGCCGCGGCTCGACACGCACACCGACCCGCTGTCCTGCTGCCCGCCGCAAACAAGATACGGAAACCCACCGGACGTCGCGCCGTGAAAAATCTGCCCCGTGGGCTGGTTGTACCAGGAACTCCAGGTTTGGCCCGAGTTGACGCTGACGAGCGCGCCCTGGTCGCTCACCAAAAGAATGATGTTCGGGAAGTTTGGATTGATCCATAGATTCTGATAGTCGTCGCCGCCTGGGGCGCCGCGCAAGCTGGTCCACGTTTTGCCTCCATCCGTAGAGCGCATGGTGACGATGCTCGCGCTGTAAACGATGTCCGGATTTTTCGGATCGACGCGCGGCACCGGCAGATCACCCCCACCAATGCGCAGCGCAGGCCGCGCATCGGTGGTGATACGCGTCCAGTTCTCGCCGGCAGCATCCGAACGGTAAATCCCAACGCTCGGTTCGTTGGTGGCCACCGAAGCATACAACCGGCTCGTGTGACTCGCGGCGATAGCTACGTCCACTTGGATAATGCCTTTTGGCAGACCGTTGGTCAGCGCGCGCCACGTTCTGCCCCCGTCCGTCGATTTGAATAGCCCGCCACCCGTACCACTGTATTGGTTCCCGTCTTCCCACGGGCCGAGTCGAACTTCCCACAGCGAAGCGTAAACAACATCGGGATTGGAAGGATCGATTGCGACGTCCGAGCCTCCCACATCCGGGCCTTTTGAAAGAACTTTCTGCCAATTCTGCCCGCCGTCGGTCGAGAGATAGATGCCGCGTTCTTCGTTCGCGCCGTAGGGATGCCCGAGCGCTGCCGCGAACACGCGATTCGGGTTGCGGGGATCGACGGCCACCGCGGGGATGCCTTGCGAATTGCGCAGACCAAGATGAGTCCAGGTTTTTCCTGCATCCGTGGATTTGTAAACGCCGTCGCCCACGGACAGATCCGGCCGCGCCAAGCCTTCGCCGCTGCCCACGTAAATAATGTTAGGATCGGAAGGAGCCACCGCAATCGCGCCAATCGACTGCGTCGGTTGCCCGTCAAAGATAGGATTCCACGTGCGCCCGTAGTCGTCAGATTTCCACAGGCCGCCGTTGACCGCTCCCGTGTAGAAAACGTTGGGCTGGCTGGGGACGCCGCAAGCCGCACGCGTTCGTCCGCCGCGCGTGGGACCGATCATGCGCCAGCGCATTTCCTGGTAACCGGATTCGGGGATCTGCTGCGCTGCGGCGGGTTGCGAAAGAAACGAAGCGAAGATGGCGACAGACACAAGCGGAAAAAAGCGAGACGAGCAAGTCACGAGAGACCTCCGGCAGAAATCCAAACGGCACAGCATAAATCAAATGCGGGCGGAGATGGAGGGAAACTGCAGTGAAAGCGCCTACCCTCTCGGTTCTTCGAACAACTCGCCTTATAAACCTTATAAAAAGGATTACTTGCCGCGCGGCTCATCCAGTGTTAGTCTGCGGGCCTGGCGCTGGGAGTGGGGGTAGCCTTTCTAGCGCCGGAAGCGGGGGAATTCTGTTTCCTCGCGGGGCAGTTCTTTCCAGCAGGATTGCACCTCACATCTGAACTGATTGCAGAGGAGGAAGTATGTTGAAGAAGCTGCTTGGTGCTCTGACGCTCGCAGCGTTCCTGTGTGTTTCCGGCGCGGCCTACGCGCAGGACACTGCAAAGCCGGACGACACGAAGAAAGAAATGAAGGATAAGAAGAAGGACACCAAGAAGAAGAAGAAGGAAAAGAAGGAAGAGAAGAAGGAAGACAAGAAGCCCAGCTAATCGGGCCTTTTTTCTTTCCTGGTTCCGGGCAGCCGCCGCATGATCGGCGTGTCGGCTGCCCAGTTGTTTTTAGGAACGATTCGCCCGGGCGATAAAACCACTCCCCCGGTCGATAAGCGTCCGCCCCCCGGAGCCCAGGAGAAAGGAGTTGGTGGAGTTGGAGGCAGGGAGTAGGCTTTCGACCGCAAGAAAGTGAGAGGAGCACAGAAATGACAGTCAGGAGATTCGCATGGATCGTAGCGGCGGCTTTGTGCGGAGCCGCAAGTGTTTACTCTCAGCAGCCCGCCAGCGGGACCGCGGCCCCGGACCTTTCGCCGGTGTCCAATCCGGTGAGCGGGGCGGTCAAGGCGCAACTGCCGCGCTTCCAAAAGAACATGGTCGCCGCTGCGGAAGCGATGCCTGCGGAAAAATACAACTTCAAACCGACTCCGGAGATGAACTCCTTCGCGCACCTGGTGATGCACATCGCGCAGTCAAACAACGGCCTGTGCTCCAAGGTTTCAGGGATGGCTGCGCCCGACGCAAAGCTGGCGGATACGGATCCCAAAGACAAGCTCGTGGCGGCGCTAAAAGCCTCGTTCGAATATTGCGCGACCGCGCTCGACAAAGTCGACGACTCCAAACTGGGCGACCAGATGATTCTTTTCGGCAACCGTCCCTTTTCCCGCGCCGCGGTGCTCATCATTCTGAGCGACGATTGGTACGACCATTATGGGGCGGAAGCAACCTACCTGCGCTTGAATGGCATTCTGCCGCCCACGGCACAGCCGAGAAAAGATTAACTCCGTTTCTGTGAGCACTCCGTCACCTGAAAGGCGACAAGTCCCCTGCGGCAAAATCTATCGAGGTCAGCGCCAGAGCTGCGGTCGCGCCCTGGTGCTCACACTTGCAAGACGTCGCCTTCGCGGGCGACGACTTCATACAGCACGGGATTGACAAAGAAACCCAGGAACAGGCGCGAAATCAGTCCTGCGACCACCACGATCGCAAAGGGCTTCTGGGTGTCGCTGCCCACGCCGGTAGAAAGTGCCGCGGGGAGCAGGCCGAGACAGGCCACCAACGCCGTCATCATGATGGGACGCAAGCGCAGCAAGGAGGCATCGAGGGTAGCTTCGCGAATGGTTCTGCCTTCAAGACGAAGCTTGTTGACGTAGGTGACGAGAATCACCGCGGTCTCGACGGAAACTCCCAGGAGCGCGAGCAAGCCCAGGAGGCTCGAGACGCTGAAAGGCGTATGGGTCAGCCATAGCGCGATAAGCGCTCCGACCGGTTCAGTCATCACCACCCCGAGAGCAATCGTGACCGGAAACTTGAAGTTGCCATAGAGCGCGAAAAGAATCAGGAAAATGAGCAAAACGGCGAGTGGGCCGATGATGAAGAACTGTGCTTTTGCTTCGAGCAACTCGGCGTACTCTCCGCCCCAATCGAGCCTGTATCCCTCAGGGATTTTTACCGATTTCGCCACCGCCGCCTGTCCGGCATTCACAATGCCTTCCAAGTTTCGCCCGACAATCGAAAATTGAATGCCGATGTAACGCGAATTGTTTTCCCGGTAGATGAACGACGCGCCGCTGGATTCTTTGATGCTGGCGAGCTCGGCAAGCGGAATCTGCTATCCGCCGGGAGCGGGAACAAGAAGGTCCCCAATCTGGCGCGCGCTGGAACGGAATTGCGGCTCCATTCGAACGATGAGGTCAAAGAGTTTTTCTCCCCCGATAGCCGCTTGCACGACCGCTTCGACATCGGCGACGTTGATCCCGTAACGCGCGATTTTCTCGCGATTGGCGTCGATGATCAGGCTGGGCTGGCCGAGTTCGCGAACGACCGTGAGCTCGGTAAAACCTGGCGTTTTGTCGAGAACGTTGCGAATCTCCACGGCCTTTTTCTCCAGGACGTTGAGATCTGGTCCAAAGATTTTTACTGCCAGCGCGCTCTTGAGACCGGTCAGAGCTTCGTCCACGGCGTCTTCGGCGGGCTGCGTGTAGTTGAAGATCACCCCGGGGTAGGTGTCCAGTTTCTTTTGGACATGGGCGATCAGCTCTTCCTTGGAATGAATGGGGCCTTTCTTCCAGGAAGCGTCGTCGTAAGGCGCCAAGCCGACGTAAAACTCGCAGTTGAAGAAACCGGTAGGATCGGTGCCGTCACCGGGACGGCCTGGCTCCGAGCCCACGACCGTCACCATCGGGTATTGGTTCAGCAGGGCGCGCACCTGCGGAGCAAACTTGACGGCTTCCTCGAAGGAAATGGTATAGGGCATGGTGGCGCGGACCCACAGGGCACCTTCGTCGAGGTGCGGAAGAAACTCGCCGCCGATGAACGGCAGGAGAAGAAGCGTCGCCCCAAAAATGAGAGCGCCCGCGAGCAGTGTGCTCTTGGGATGATTGAGGCACCACTCGAGTCGGCTGGAATAGCCGTCGCGGATCCATTCGAAGATGCGGTTTCGTTTTTCCTGTACACCTTTTTTGAACCAGGAGTAGGCCAGCACCGGAACTAAAGTAAGCGTGAAGAAAAGTGAGCCAACCAGTGCGAAGGCCATGGTGTCGGCCATGGGATGAAAAAGTTTTCCCGCCGGGCCGCGGAGCGCATAAATCGGGAGATACCCCGCGATGATGACGGCAACCGAATAAAAAATGGGCCGGTCCACGTCGCGCGCGGCCGCCAGAATCACTTCCGTAAGGTCGTACTCCTGCCCTCGGCGAAGACCCAGTTCGCGGTAGATGTTCTCCACCATCACGATGGTGCCGTCGATGATGATTCCGAAATCAATCGCGCCGATGGAAAGCAGATTGGCGGCTTCGCCCGTGAGGTGCAAAAAAATGAAGGCGAAAAGCAGAGCAAGCGGAATCGTAAGAGCCGTGATGATCGCTGCGGGGTGCTGACCAAAAAGAAAATGAGTACAAGGAGGACCAACGCCATCCCGCGAAGGAGGTTGCCCTCCACGGTGTCGGTGGTCACGCGGACCAGATCGCTGCGGTCGTAAAAAGGGCGCACCTTGACGTCGGGCGGAAGAATCTGGCGGTTAAGCTCCTCGGTTTTTTTTTCTCGACGCCGGCGAGCACATTCTGCGTCTGCTCGCCGCGGCGCATCAGGATCACGCCTTCCACCGCATCGTCGTTATTCTTCTGTTTGTCCTGAAAACAAAAAATGCCCAGGCGCGGCGCGTGTCCGATTTCCACGTGCCCGATGTCCTTCACGCGAATCGGGACGCCATTCGAACTGGCCACGACGATTTCGCCAATGTCATCGGTGGTTTTGACCAAACCCAACCCGCGCACATAGTAGAACTGGCCGCCCTGCGTGTAGAACCCGCCGCCGGTGTTGGCATTGTTGGCGCTCAGCGCGTTGAGCACTTGCACCACGGGCAAATGGTAGTTGTAGAGCTTTACCGGATCGAGCAGCACGTGATACTGCATCGTTGGCCCGCCAAAGCCGGAATCATCCGCTACGCCCGGCACGCTGCGGTAGGCGCGCTCGATGATCCAGCTTTCGTACGTGCGCAGTTCCGTAGGGGCGCGGTCGGGACTTTCCATGACATAACGATAGACGAGCCCACTCGGACTGAAGAGCGGAGCCATGCTGGGCGTGACACCCGTGGGAAGTTGCGCGTCGCTGAGGCGCTCGAAAACGACTTGGCGCGCGAAGTACGGATCCACGTCTTCCTCAAAAGTCAGCCGCACATGGGAGAGTCCATAGAGTGAAATCGACCGCATGACCGCCAAACGCGGTGTGCCATTCATGGCCAGTTCCAGGGGAAGAGTCGTGAGGCGCTCGACTTCCTCCGCGGCGTGGCCGGGCCATTGCGTGATCAGCTCGACCATCGGAGGCGACAGGTCCGGATAGGCGTCGACGGGCATGCGCTGAAAGGAAATGGCCCCCGCGAAAATGATGAGCACGGTAACCATCAGCACCAGGAAGCGCTGCTGCAGCGAGAATTGGACAATACGATGGATCATTGCGAACTCTCTCGGTGCTTCTCCGTCCTCCGAGCTATCATGTTGCCTAACAATGGCGACCATCGTCCCCAAGACCATCCGCGGCCACCGCTACTATTACCTGGTCCAGACCGCTTGGGTGAACGGCCGCTCCCGCTACGTCAACAGCTCTACCTCGGCAAGGCTGAGGACATCGGCAA
>QHYJ01000198.1 GCA_003223255.1 Acidobacteriota bacterium
CATGGATCCGCGGCGCTCCCCAGGTTGGGTTCTCAACGACCATCCGAAAGATCAATTTCCGAACCTCCTTCGGTGTCGGTCTTCTTCCGACCGGCCTCCGTACTCTGGAGATCAGCCGCCAGTAGATTCGAAAACCAGTCCGGTGCCAACGGACGACGGTTTCCGGCGTGACCAGGATGAGAGAATGTTTCCAGGCCGACCAAACCCACCGAGCGATTACCCAGAAAAGCTTATCGAAGAGGCCCAGACTAGGGCGCGGATGTTGACGCTTCAGCGCGACGAGTTGTTGACGCAAAGCGAGATTCTCAAGAAGGAGAGTTCGCCGCTCACGAAAGAAGCGGACCAGCATTCCCAAGCAGAGCGCGACGAACCGAAACATGGTCTGGATTTATAACAGAATGGCGATGGGAGGGCAGCAGGTATGTTATTGATTTCACGGCCGGCTGGAGTTCTGGCGAACCACACCTATTAAATTTTAACCTCGCAATCGAATTTTTACAGTCATTTTCCCGCTCCTCGTAAGCACAAATGTGCTAACATACCAGGCGGTGGACGATGACAAAAACCAAAGCCAGAAAATCTGTAGCTCGCCAGTCTTCTCGAGAAATTGAGGGAACCGAATATCGCGGAAAACAAGCGAAGACCGGTAATTCCCTAGGCTTTCGTTTTGACCGGGCGCTCTTCCGGAGTCATCCCGAATTCAATGGGGAGGTTCGAGCCAAAGTGATTGCTCCCGGCCGAATGCTGGTCTCCGTGGAGGCGACCGCGGTCAGCCGACATCCCGATGATGCGGTCGTGGCCGCATTTCTGGCTTTCCTCGCCAAGGAGATGCAGCGAGAACCTCAAGCGATCGCGCCCCTCGACCCGAATCTGACACGTCGAATCGATACCCTGGTTGATCATGTCTCCGTTTCTTCGGATGAAGATCTCGGAGACGAGGCTTTGATTTGATGGTAGTGAATGGCTGGAGGCTATTTGCTCATCGACTTTTCACTCAACAACTCGAACGGCTCACCAGCCAGGTCGAAGCTCTCGCCGCAAAGGACCCTGAAGACTACCGGAACCAACCCGCCACCAAACTTCTGGCCACGATAAGGCGCTACATCATGGAAATTATCCCCAAGGACCCGAACGCCGCGGAGTTCCGCCAGGGAAACACGCTCGGACCGGACAATCGCCACTGGTTTCGGGCCAAATTCCACGACCGATATCGCTTGTTCTACCGTTTCTCAAGCCACGACAAGCTGATCATCTACGCCTGGGTTAACGATGAGGATTCGCTGCGAAAAGCCGGATCGCGTACCGACCCCTATGCCATCTTTCGAAATATGTTGGTTTCTGGAAGTCCTCCAAGCAGCCTAGACCAGCTCCTGAGGGTTTCGAAGGAAATGCCTCAGACGGATACCGGATTCGTGTCTCGACCACAGGAAGGAAAGACCAAGAGAGAAGCTCGACGGAAAACGTAAGTTCCGAATGCTTCATCATTCCTGTACGGACCGAGAAGCAAAGATGCTTGATCTCGACACACTTTCGAAGCTGCGCTTTGGGATGAGCGAAGTTCCCAAAATCGGAGGACAGCGCGGAGCCTACGAAGAAAAATGGAGTCAATGGTTTCTGGAACGCTCGTTCTTCCGAGATTTCGTTTACCGGAATCCGCGCGGGAAGAAAAAAGGGGAAGAGCTTACTGACGCGGTCGTGTTGTTCGACGACGTGATGATCATGGTTCAAGTGGTTCAAGTCAAAGCCCAGTGTGGCCGGCATGACCCGATATGCCACCGATTGCAACATTTAGCTCGGATTATCTGTTGGAGCCGGTTAGTTATGGGCTAAAGCTTGCAGGCTCGTTCAGCGGCGGAATACTGTTGAAGACGGAGTTCTCGACAAAGCTGCAGGCTGCAGGGGTCAATGCAACGGCGTATGCCGCGAAACTGCCCGGCGGCCGGACGTCGGTGATTCCTTTATGGTCAAAAAAGTCGTGCGTAGGGCTGAAGTCAAAGGTCACCGTCATGGTTTCAGGGTTTCAGGCGTGCTCTTGATTGAGGCCGCTGACAATCCGCGACCAGTACACAAACTGTGCCACCAGACTCAACATCCCAAACAGGACCACCACCTCGAATCTCCCCGAGCATAGCCAGAATCCCTTCCAGCCTTGTCCTTCGGCGCGTCGCAATAGGTTGTCCAAAAACAGGAAGAAAAATAACAGCGCCGCTATGTTGTACCCCGCCCTCGAATGCTTCTGTACATGCTCTTGAGGTTTCAGAAAGCAGCTGTGCAAAAAAATTACGAGACCGGAAACCAAGCCTTTTCTATGCGTTGGAGATTTTTGACCATACGGGACCTGCGGATGTTCGATCCGAACGACCGCAGCCCCAAGCCGCGACTGGTTTTCCGCCCAGAGAAGCTGCGCGAACTGGGAATACCGGACGCGCTCATCGAGGCCGCAGCAAAGTCTGAGCCGCGGGGATTCCTGCTATTCGATGACCTACCCGGTGAGACGCAGCAAGGAAGCAGCCAAGCCGACCAACCCCCAATCAAAACATAATTCCGGCCAGCTCAAAACACACAAATCCACAAAAACAAAAAAGCCAAAAACTGGAGGTGCCTTATGGCAAGTGAAGGAAACGGCTTCACGCATTACCTCGTATCGAAGGAAGTTGTTCTCGGCGAGGCCTGCATCATCGAGCAATGCAATGAGTGGATCTCGCTTGCATTCATCAAGCTCGGAATCGACAGGCCGGAAGCTGTAATCCCCCGCGCCTTCGTTGAGAACCACGCCCTCGTTCCCAAAACCGCAAACTAACCCCCTCGGCCTCCCACACACAAGCAGTAAGACCCACCAAATAAATCCTTCCACTTCTGCGCGGTGGGCGGCGTGCGCACACGCCGCCCACCGTGCAGCCCATCCACCAAAGAAAGGAACAATTGGAACAAAAGGAATTTCCATTTGTTCCTTCTGTTCCATTCGGAGCGAAGCCGTGATCCCGGAACCGAATTTTCCAGCGAAACCTGATGAATTCGTAGGGCGAAAGCCTCAGCTTGAGGCCTTTCGCCAAGCTCTGAGACAAGGCATTGTGACCGGCAGGACTCCCTCGTTTGCTGTCCTAGGCGAATGGGGGATCGGGAAAAGCAGCCTCCTCTCGAAGTGCTCAGCTATCTGCGAGGAGCCTGAGTTCGAAATGCTGCCAGTCCCGTTCTCGGTTTCAAATGAGCTTGGCGACTACCGCCGCTTCGCCGAACTCTTAGTGGATACCCTGGGCGGCTGTCTTGCGCGCGCTCAATCTGTTCAAGCCCGCATCCGGGGACAGGCGCAGAACTGGAACCTCAAGCGCGTGAACGTCGGCCCTGTCGCACTCGAGAGAGAAACACCCAAATTATTTCTTACCTCTGGAACCGCGATTCTCAGGCATGCGGTTCAGGATGCTTGGCGTCGGTTCATCCGGCCCGCTCAACTGAATGGCATTGTGTTTTTCTTGGACGATCTGCAAAACCTCAACACGCCCAGCCAACATGCGGTTGCGCTGGCGCTCCGCGATCAATTTCAGTGGTTCGCCATCGAAAACATCAATTGCAGTATCTGCTTTTCCGCGTCGGCCAATTATTTCTCCAACATCAGGAGCCTAGCCGAGCCCGCCGTACGCTTCTACGACAAAGTTTATCTCGGCCCATTCTCGGTCCATGAGACCGTTGAATATGTAAAGGCAATTTTCGAGACCGTCACAAACTGCGCCGACTTC
>QHYJ01000199.1 GCA_003223255.1 Acidobacteriota bacterium
CGCTGGCGCTGGCGCGACGTTATGACGCGAGAATCTACCTGACGCACGTGCTGGCACCGGACCCGTTCCTCTATGCCGAGCCAGCGCTGGCCGAGGCGACCTATGAGAAGGTGCGGCAGGCGGCGGAGCAGGGAATGGCGGACATTCTGGTGTCCGGGAAGCTCCGCGGCGTTCCCCATGAAGTACGGTTGGAAGAAGGAAACATTTGGCCGGTGCTCGCCAAGCTGATTGAGAAGCATGAGATCGATTTGGTGGTTACCGCAACACATGGCCGCGGAAAAGTGCAGAAGGTGCTGATCGGATCCGTGGCGGAGGAAATTTTCCGGCAAGCGAACTGCGCGGTGTTGACGGTGGGACCCCACGTCAAAGAAGAGCCGGTGCGTGAGGTGGAACTGAAGAATATTCTGTTTGCCACAAATTTCGGGCATGGAGCGGAATTGGCGGCGGCTCATGCATTTTCGCTGGCCCAGGAGCACGGCGCGCGGCTGACCGTGCTGCATGTCATTCAGGAAGCTACCGCGTTCAGGGAAGAGAGCGTGCGGCGGCAGCGGGAGGTCACCGTCGAGCGGCTGCAGAAGGTTGTGCCGGAAGGCGCGGAGAATTGGTGCAAGCCGGTGTTCCGCGCAACGTTTGGCGAAGCGGTGGAAGAGATTATCACCATGGCCCGCGAAACCAACGCCGATTTGCTCGTGATGGGCGCGAAGACCAGGGAGAGCCTGGCCGGACATGTTCCGGTCACCATCGCTTACAGCGTGGTCACCAAGGCGCGGTGCCCGGTGCTGACGGTTCGCGGGTGAATCGCGGACGAGCAAGGTGGATCTTAAGTGCAGAAAGTGCTTTTCCAGCTGCGGCGAAAGAATGGCCGAACGGAACTCTCCAGAGCGGGGTCCGTATCCTCCAGGTCAAGGGCGGAACCAATTGCGTAAATCGCAACAGGTTCCCTCCTTTCTTTTTTGATGGCATCCATTGCTTTGGAGATTTCCCCTCCGGTAGTGTACGCTTCCACTTTTCCAGCGAATACATTTGAAAGCAAAAGGATTGTCGGGGTTGCAAATCAAGATTTTTCAGGACAGACACTCATTAAGTAGGATGGCCGCCGCGCATGTTGCGAAATCGCTGCGCGCCGCTATCCGCGACCAAGACCTAGCGCGCATCGTAGCAGCTACCGGTACCTCTCCAATTGAATCTCCGGAGGCCTTGACCACCGCACCGAATATTGGCTGGGGCACGGTGGCAGTGAAATCCTGCTTGGTGGGCGAGATCAGCCAGCTGGCGCGCGCGTCCATTTTGTGCGCGCATCCGCATGCGACGGTCTATCTCGACAAGGATTCCACACGCTTATTAAGCCCGGGCATACAAACAGCACCGTAAGACCGGCTGATTTGATTAGTCCACGTCCGATGGGGGAGACGGCCGTCGCCAGAGCAAATGTCAACGCCAGCCCAAACGTTTTCTTCGCGATTGCGGCCGATTCCCTATCTGAGGTGGTGGATTGGGGGTCTGCTGTTCGCATCGACGGTCATCAATTACATCGACCGGCAGACACTGGCACTGCTCGCGCCCTATCTCAAGCAGGACTATCACTGGACGAACACCGACTATGCCAATTTGCTGATCAGCTTTCGCATTGCTTATTCGGTGGGGCAGGCAGTATGTGGAAGGCTAATTGACCGTGTAGGAACGCGGCGAGGACTGAGTCTTTCCGTCTTTTGGTACTCCGTCGTGTCGATAGCGACCTCCCTCGCGCGCGGATTCTACAGCTTTGCAGCATTTCGCTTTCTTCTAGGAGCAGGTGAGTCCGCCAATTGGCCTGGTGCGACCAAAGCGGTTTCCGAATGGTTTCCAAAACGAGAACGGGGACTGGCTGCCGCGCTTTTCGATAGCGGTTCGTCCATTGGCGGAGCCATCGCGCCGTTCCTCGTTTTGCCCATTTATTTTCGCTGGGGATGGAGGCCGGCGTTTGTGATGCCGGGGCTACTGGGCTTTGTTTGGCTGTTCGCTTGGAGGAGAATGTACTACACGCCGGCCGAACATCCGCGCATTGGTCCAATGGAGCGGGAGATGATTTTTGCCGAGACAGGCGGTGTCGCCGGTCCAGCTGAGAAGTACTCGCGCTGGAGTGCGCTCTTGAAACTGCCGCAAACCTGGGGAGCGATTGTGGCGTGGCGAAGGGGATTTCCTTGAAGAGCGAATTGATCGCTGTATGGATTCCTTTCATTGGCGCGGATTTGGGCAATTTCTTTGGCGGAGCGGCCTCGGGATACTTGATCAAGCGGGGTTGGCCGCTCGGCGCCGCCCGCAAAGCGCTGGTGGTTTTCGGGGGAATAGGCGTGACCTTGCTGATTCCCACGATTTTCACGGTGAATCTGGGCGCGATCGCGGCGTTGTTCGGGCTGGCCACGTTTTGCTATGCGGCGTTTTCCACGATCGCGAATGTGCTGCCGTCCGACTTGTTTACCGGCGGCTCTGTCGCGTCGGTGAGTGGACTGAGTGGAACGGGGGCGGGTCTTGGAACCATCATCGCGTTCAAGCTCATTGGATATTTCTCGGATGCGAGTCGAGCGCTGCCGGGACATTCGTTTGACAAGGTTGTCTTGGTCGCCGGACTGGTTCCGTTTGTGGGAATGATTCTCGTGCTGTTGCTTGTGCGCAACACGCGCGCGACCGAACAAGGATTGGTGCGCCCGATGTGATTCATCGAACCGATGCGCCCCCTGGGACATGATTGCAGATGAAGCGGAATGGGTTTACGAAAACTTATGTGGCAGACCACATAGGGTCTTCTCTAGGCTCTGCCGGTCCTGCTTGGCAGACAGCAATCGTTATCTCCAGCCTTGGATCGATTTAGGGCTTATCAACGTAGGGCGGTAATGTTCGTCCCGGTTGCTCATGCCGAGCGAGTATCCGTTGGCAAGGTAATCGGGGATGTCTCGAGGATCCGCAAGCGGAATGTGCGGCCCCTGCCGCATAAGACTGACGTGGTAGCGGTCATCGCCCCTGCAGCGATGTGGGAACAGACGGATTCCGGATTTCCTGCCACGGCGGACGACGGCGAATAGCATTTGCGTTCCTCCAAAAGGGATGCAGGTGCAAAGACTATGACCGAGTGCGAGGTCCGTCGCATTAACGTCGCGTGACAGAGCCTGTGGAAAATAGAGGAAATCTCCGTTGCGAATTTGAGTGCAAAAAAGAAGTGGTGCACGGGTGGGGAGTTTCACGTCCCCAAAGCGATCCTCCTCATCTTTTTTGTTTCCTAGTCCGCCTCTTTGACGACGCGCCTTCAGTCCTCCGGTACAGCGCTCGAAGAAAGGTGCGGGAAGCTGAGGGCGGAGCTTACCTGCGGCGAGTTCCTCGAGGGCGCCGAGGCGGTCAGAGAATTCCTTGCCGGTCAAGTGGCCCCCGCGATAAAGCCTGCGGAGAAATCCCGGGCGGAGCCTGCCCCTTTCCGCGAGTTGCATTCCAAGCAACAAGGGACCAGGTTGCGGTAGGAATTGCGCCCGAACTCAGGCTGCGGCACGACATGTTCGAGGCATTGCCCAAGGACGCTGATTTGCCCCAGGCAATAGAAACACCTGCCGCGCTCACGAGCGTAGATGGCCTGGCGCAGCTGCGTTCGACCAGCCGCAAAGCACCGTGGTCAACCAGGCGGCCCACGGCCGGGCGCACGGCACCATCGCAAAGGCGCGTGCCGCGCGCCAGCCAGGCGCAGCCGCTGGACGACATCGTCTTCGCGTTGTTTCTAGACAAGTTCGGGTTTATTGTTGTTCATGTTTTTGAACCTGAGGGGAGAAAACCCCGGAGGATTTTAAGTCCTCAGCGTCTGCCATTCCGCCACCCGGGCAACGGCCGAAGATCAAACTAAAAATTAACATGTAGGCTGGGGATGCGCGAATTTAATGCGAAGACGGGCACGGCATGCCGTGCCCCTACGCCATTTCGCGCGATCATTGCGAGCCTGATGGTTTTGGCGGAGGCGGAGGCGGTGGCGGGCCGGGCAGAGGAGGCGGAGGCTCCAGAGCGCTCAGCTTCTTCTGCGCTGTCGCCGGATGTTCCCCTTGTTGGTTTAGCGCCATGGCCCGATCCACAAATGCATCCGCTTTGCTGATGAGAGCGTCCCATCCCTGATCCGTCGCTGCCAGTTCGGCTTTCATGCGATAGAGCAGATTCAACATCAGTAGAGGCTGGCTCGAACGAGGGTCTATTTGACTTGCGCGATCAAGCGCTGCGGCCGCCGCTTGGATTCGCGGCTCAAACTCACTGCGCAGCGACTCTCGGACCTTTTCGTCGTCGATTCGCGCAGGGCTTTTCATCTGGACGTTTGCTTTGCGCTTCTCGCTTTGAATGTCAAAGTAGATTTGCATAGTCGCGATGGTGCCGGATGCCGTGAGGGCGTCGCTGTCGTTCGGATCGTCGCGAAGAAGAATGGCGAGAGTCTGCTGCGAATCCCGACGACGTCCCTCAAACTCGTAAAGCATCGCTAAATCCCAGAGAGCGAGCCTATTTTGCGGTGATTCCCTGAGGATTTTCCTCAGAGTTGCCTCCGCTGCATCCGCTCGCGTTCGGACATCGGGATCACGCGGATTTTGCATGCACCAGTGGGCCTCAGCATTGGCCAAGTGCAATTGAAGGATTATCGAGTCCGGCGATTGTTGGACCGCTTCGCTGAAGAATTTGACCGCCTGGCCGAAATCTTCCCGCTCATATGCTGCAATGGCGAGCTGGGCCGAATCAGGGGCTGAGCTCGAGGGTTGCACACGGTTCCCTGTTGGGCCTCCCGCGGCGAGCAAGTTGCAGTTAAAGAGCAATGCGCAAACGAGAACTATATATCTAGGACTTAATCGTATTTTTGTCATGAGAACCTCGCTTCCTTTGAAGTTGTACTGAATTGGTTTCGAACTATCTCCGGTTTGGTGACGGCGGTGGAGGCGGGGGCGGGGGAACCCGCAACATCTGTTGCCGTATGCGAGGTTCCGGCACCGCGCTCATCCAGAGAAACGTTTTGCGACCCGAGGACAACAACACTAGGAACAACACCCAAGCGGCCAGGACCAGACAACATTTGTTCCAAGCGCTGAGGTTGCGGAACCGAGAGGGCGAGAACGTGATCAGAGCTCGGATGCGATGTTCAAGCGTGGCACTCTCGGAAATGCCCAAGGCATGAAAAGGAGACGCTCTGTCGTTTAAGGTTTCGGCTACGTCTAGAAGACAGCGCGCATAGTCGGTTGGGGGAAGGATTGGTCCGCTTACACGAGCGTCACAGGCCATCTCTCTTGCTTCAGCGAGCCGGCTCCGAAGCCAGTAGGAAAACGGGTGGTAAGCAAGCGGGGCTAACATGATTTCCGACAAGAGATGCAACAACATATCGCGACGCTGTACGTGGGCGAGTTCGTGCGCGACCACGGAGACGAGGGTTCGTCGGCTTGACGAGACGAATAAAGTTGCGGGAATCAGGATGAAGGGACGCCTCACGCCACAGGTAAATGGGCCACAATCCGAGATCGCCGACGGCGTTGAGAATATTTTCACTTTATATCGCTTGATGCTCAGAAGCAGATCCTTCGGAAGGACAGATTCCAGAGTACCCGGCTCGACAAGCGTCGCGCGGCCGGTTAAGCGGCTGGCGACGATTCCTCCTCGCAAGAGAAGAAACGCACGATACAAAGCTGGCGCTGCAATGATCAGAAGAACCAAATGCGAGGCACCCGAGCCATTCACACGAGCGGCCATGGCCAACCCGAGATCACTGCTCATTGTTCTGGAGTCGCCCCACAATCCGATCAGGGTTCCGAATGGAGCAAGAAACCCCAGAGTGAGCGCCGCTAGCCACAGGGCGTGGCGTATGCTGGCCGCCAGGTTGGGAACGAACCGGAGGAACAGCCAGCAGCAGATGAAACAGACCGGCAATTCCCAGGTTGCATTTAGAAACCACCACAAGACGATTTGTTCGAGCGCGCTCATGGGGACCTACTTCCGATTGCGGCCGTCAGTGTCTTCGACGAGTTTGCGCAATTCGGCGAGCTTTTGAGCAGATAGCTGCCGCGATTTCACCATGGCAAGAATCACTTCCTCCGCCGATCCGCCAAAAAGTTTATGGACAAGATCGTGCAGCGCGTTGGATGCGGCATCAAAACGGGAAACCGCCGCCGCGTAGTGATAGGCCCGGTCACGCAACTTCCGGCGGACGCTACCCTTGCGATGAAGAACGTTCAAAACGGTTTGAACAGTTGTGTAAGCGAGAGGACGCCCGGCAGGCAGATGATCGACGACTCCTTGGACTGTCGATGGGCCGCACTCCCAAAGAATGTTCATCAACTCGAGCTCGGCTTCCGTGAAGCGTCCTGGTTTGACCTTCTTTGCCATACTTACCACGTGGACTGTAGCGAATCCGATTGAGATTTGTCAACTATATTTATAGGACTTGGATCGCAGCAGGCCCCGGCTGGAGGCAGATCTAATTCTTTTTGCGTCGAGGAAGAAAAACTGGTGCCCGGGGTGGGAGTCGGACTCCCAACAAGGATTGATACCGCATAAGTTGCTGATTCTACGAAAAACCAAAACGGAGAAAAACGACAAATACACCGAAGCAAGGTACACGGCGGGTACACCGGAATGATCTGAGAGGCAGGCCAGAACGAAGGCACAAAACTTGAGATGGAGAGTATCCACGCCGGTGGGCACACGAAGTTCACTTGATTGAAGTCCCACCCTTTTCCTGCAAGGCGCCCATCGGGCTTAGTGCGAAGAATCGGCGGGTAGAGCGGGAGGGCATGCGACCTTTTGCACTTCCTGAAGAGACTTCGTGGAGAAGGCGTCCCGATTAGAGACCGTAGGATCCCACGGCTCGCTTGCGCTGACCCGCTGGCTGCAATCGCAGCTCTTCGAAGTTAGTCCGTGGGACCCGGCCACGTTTTTGGCAGTCGCTATCTTGTTGATTGTGGTGTCCCTCGCCGCCTGCTGGATTCCCGCAAGACGAGCTGCTCGCCTGGACCCGATCGTGGCGCTGCGATAGGAGTGAACCCTTCTCTAGAGGTTAGAGGTAGGGGCCATTTTCGTCGGGGTAAATCATGGTTCTCAGAGTGCCAAATCAGGACGAAAATAAGCCCGAGACGGCGCGGCGTTTTGTGCGGCAACTTTGGCCACAGAGGCGGGAAATCCTGGCTGGTCCTCGCTTGTCTTACCCACACGCTGGCGGTGACAGCGCAGCGTTTTGATGTATTCCCTTGTGTCGGTGGATATCAGAAGATACTGCATGTCACCTCTCATCGTCCCCTTAATGTCCCCAGATTTTATTCAGAGTATGAACCTATTGGCCCATGGCGTTGGGCAAAAAAGACTCTGAGCCACAAAGCCTACAACTTCTACGACGTAGTTCAACACCCGTTCTTCGACCAAGAGGCGCATCATCTACTTCGAAGGCACATATACGTCCTATACGTCGTCATTCAGCGATGCGAAGCAGGACACACCGCGTTACAACTACAACCAGATTATGTACCGTCTTCGGTTGGACGATCCCCGCTTGGAGGCGTTGAAAGTTCATCCGTAGCCTTCACGACAGGGATTGTTCGCTAGCCAGTCGGCGAGGGACGTGCGGTCATCGCGGTTCACCCAGGATTCCGCGTCTTCGAGATACACGCTGGCGGGCTGCCTTTCGCCTCGGAGGTGCTGAATCGTCCCGTCACTCTCCCGAAACGCAGGGAGCGCCGCTTCGTCGAGCCCCACCGCATAGGCAGGACGGTATCCGCCACCGGCGCTCAAAAATACTGCTAGCCGTGCTACATGGAGTGACTCGGTTATCTGCTGGCTGACGAGCTGAAGCAGCGGCTGCCTCTCAACCATCGTTCGCACGGTTTCGCTCAGATCCGTGAGGATTTGTTCTGCGTTATAAGCGTCGCGAAAAAACTTACGATCAACCCATACGCGGAGCGGCTGCGCACCCCTCCCTACGACGAAAGCTGTTACAAACCCAAGCGCGACGACGGTCGCCATGATTACCGGTGTCCGATGCAGCTTCTGGATGGCCACCGTCGCACCGGCATAGATCACCGCTGCAGTAAGCAAAACCTGCATCGTAACGACACCTCGGCGCGCCAATGCGTACTGCAGTCCTTGCCGCAGCACGATGCGCACCTCCATTGCGCGTTCGACGAGAATCACGTGGGCCAGTGTCACGGGGAATAAGCTGATAAGCACATAGGTGCTGATCCAAAGCCAGCGCGGGAAGTCCATCTCGATGTTTTTACGCGTCGCGAGGGCAACAGCGTTCAGGATAAGCAGTGGCCCTATGCTCGCGATGCTGCCTACGGCCAAAAGTCGCAGTCGACGCCTGCTGTCGCGTGACTTCGCCGTGCGCCACTTGGCCAGCATACAGACAGGAAACAATGCGATACCGAAGTACCAGAAAACTAAAATGAACTGCACTGCTGGGGCTGCGATCCTGCGTAAAGGCTCTGTCCCCACGAGGTTTTCCAGTGCTCCTAGTGCGTTGACTGTGACAAGAAGGGTTGGGATGGCCACCAACGCAGTGAACGGCCGGGCGAGCCAGTACCACGCTCGCCACAAGCCTTGGCGTGGAAACGGCTCGGGGAAATAAATCCCCAGCCACAGCAGCCACATCGGTGCTGAAAACGTCAGCAGATGGCGATACGCGGAGCCAAAATCGCGGAGCACTGGCCCCCATAAAGTCAGCCAGGGATTCATGAAGCAGGAAAAGCCCAACAGCAGCAGCAAAAGAAACCAGGCTCGTGGATCTTGCGGACGGGCGAGCGCAACCCAGAACCCCAGTGCGAAACAGAAGTACTGGCTCAGGTAAAGGAAAAGAAGCGCCCAGGCCCCGTGAAAATGACCAAAGGGTGCAAGCCGGAGCGCAACAGTTCGTTGCGTTACATTTCCTTTTGCGTCGGTTGAGAGAACCTTTAGCGGGAGCGTATCGCCTGGACGATGTTGCCGGACAGCCTCACCCAGCACTGCCAACCCCTTGATCGGCTGTTCGTTGACGACGAGCAGAAAATCGGCCTTGTTTCAACCCGGCCTTCTCCGCTTCGGGTTCTGTACTGACGATCTTGGCGATGGGGCCCCGCTGGTCGGTGCCATTCAAAGAAAACGGCTCGCGCGCCGGGTTGGCCCCAAGTACAAACCCGAATGCAAAATACGCAAACCGCGATAAAAAGAGACCTCCCCCTAAGAACAAAACCGTCAGCGCAACATACGGCGCCAACCGACGTCTAGCGTGGTCCAAAGAAGATTTCACGCAGTACTCGAAAATCGGGTCGATTTTACTCTCTTTGGTTCGTAGGCGTGGAGGCAGAAAGGTAAGTCCTGGGTACTGCCAGACGAGCCCCCCGGACGTAAAGGACGTCAGAATCTTGTTGGAAATGTGGGTGGGATTCGGGATTCGGGGCCCCATTGACCCGCCGCAACTTATTGATTTTATTAAACGCGAGAATCGACAAAAAAGGCGAATGCGCCCAAGTAGGGTGCACATGGTGTACACGGGGCTATAGCAATTTCCTTGGCCGCATGGATTACAGTACTGGCGGTACTGCCGATATCGCCCATTTTGCTTCACAGCAACCTCCGAACGACTTAGTCGGCCATTTCGTTCTTGGATCGGAGCACGCAGCGTTGTGCTTGAAAATAGGTCTTGACCGAATACTCGGATTCCGATATAACGGAATCCGAATATGCGAGACGAAATCAAGCTTTTCTTGCCGCTCTCGCCGGCGGAGCTTCACATCCTGCTTGCGCTGGCCGGCGAGGACTTGCACGGCTACGGGATCATGATAGAAGTCGCACGGCAATCCGGCGGGCAGTACAAACTCGGCCCGGGCACGCTGTACGACAATTTAAGAAAGCTATTGACGCAGGGCTGCGTCGAAGAAATGCAGAAGCGAGCTGCGGGAGAGGACCCCCGGCGGCGCTACTACCGGCTGACGGCACTCGGACGCCGCGTGCTGGCCGCCGAAGTCGCAAGGCTGGAGACCGTGGTTCGCGATGCGAAAGCATACTTGGTGGGCCCCAGGCCAAGGAGAGCCTGATGCTACACAAAATGTTTCACGCTCTCTATCGCTGGCTGCTGCGTCTTCACCCTCGCGTGTTTCGAGAGCGTTTTTCTGAGGAAATGATGTGGATCTTTGAAGAGGCTAGAGCAACGCATGGAACAGCGCGGCTGTTTGCCGATGGGGTCATTTCGCTGTTACGGCAATGGGCGACGCGGCAGGAATCCTGGAAATCGCGGATGATGATGATTGCCGCGCGAAGTGGAACCGGGTTCTCGATGGCTTTGCTGAGTTGGGAGTATTGGGAGTTGCCGGAACAGCGCTTGCCTGTTCGGCGCTGGATGCAAGGCGGCATCATTTCGGTAGCGTTGCTCGCATTGGCTTGGTCGGCGACTGGCGGAAGCAAATATAGGCCGATCAGTCTGGCCGGCATGCTTCAGTCTCACGGCGCGAGCATCGCCCACGGCGTGCTACCGCCAGTCCCAAGAAGCTTCGGCACTCCATTTGCTGAAAGCGGCTCGAGTGCGGAACTTTACAGCCGCCAGAGTGCGGCGCAAGATTTTTCCCAAGAGCAATACCGTCAGCCAGAAAAAGCTTCGCGTGCGGCCATCGAAGATCAGAACGTACCGCCAAGTGCGATCTATTTGACGAATTCGCAAGGAGCGGCAGTCGAGACCCCTAGGACGCCCGCGGGAGAACAATTTGCCGGTTGGTTGAAAGCGTTCAACAGTGGTGATCGCACACAGCTCGAAGCTTTCCTGACCCATTACAAAAATCCAAACGAACACGAAGTGAATCGGGACTTGGGCTTCCGCGAACTGACAGGCGGATTCGAACTCCGAAAGATGGAAGAATCCTCAGCGACGAAAATCAGCGGTCTAGTGCAGGAGCGTGACTCCGATCAGTTTGCGCGGTTTACCTTGGAAGTGGAACCCGAAGCGCCTCACCGGATTACGCAGCTCGATCTGCGAGCGATACCTCGCCCTGCGGAATTTCCGATAGAGCGGCTCAGCCAGAGTGAGCTCCTGAGGGCGCTCCGCGACAAATTGCAAAAGGACAGCGCCGCGGACAAATTCGCAGGAGCGGTTCTGGTGGCCAAAGATGGCAAACCTATTTCTACAAGCGCTTATGGGATGGCCGACCGGGAAAAAAAGATTCCCAACACACTGGACACGAAATTCCGCATCGGCTCGATGAACAAGATGTTCACGGCAACTTCGATTTTGCAATTGGCGCAAGCCGGAAAGATCAAGCTGAGCGATCCACTGGGAAAGTACATCAGCGATTATCCCAACAAAGACGCCGCCGCGAAGGTGACCATCGAGCAGCTGCTGATGCACACTGGAGGAACGGGGGACATTTTTGGGCCAGAGTTCAACTTGCATCGCCAAGAACTACGCACGCTCGAGGACTATGTGAATTTGTACGGCAAGCGAGACCTGAAATTTGAGCCGGGAAGCCGCTGGGAATACAGCAACTATGGATTTCTAATACTGGGCGTGGTGATAGAACGCGTGAGCGGCAAGAGTTACTACGGCTACGTGAAGGATAGCATTTATGGACTTGCGGGCATGATAGGAAGCGGCTCGCTACCCGAAGATCAGAGCGTTCCAAACCGCTCGATCGGATACACCCGAATGAGCGGCAAGCGTCTTCATCCAAACACTGACACGCTGCCGTATCGAGGGACGTCGGCAGGCGGAGGTTACTCCACGGTCGAAGATTTGTTGCGATTCGCAAACGCCCTGAAAGATCACAAGCTGCTTAATGCGCAGTACACGGAAATGCTGACGACCGGAAAAGTGGAAACTCCCATGGGCGACAAATACGCGTTTGGTTTCATGGACGAAAACCGGGAAGGCGAGCCGCGGCGCTTCGGTCACGGCGGCGGAGCCCCAGGGATGAACGGAGACCTCAAGATTTATCCACAAAGCGGCTACGTCATTGCGGTGCTGTCGAACCTCGATCCACCCGCGGCAAGCCGCATCTCCGACTTCGTAGGAAATCGCCTGCCTAAGAATTGAGGCTTCGCGCGGTTTTGGGACAGGTTCTCTGCTTTCGCGCTTTGGTATTTGTGGGCATGCTTGCTCGGATGCAATCCGCTGATTTCGAACCCCGCGCTTCCTTTCATTGGATGGTTGCTCCTCTTGCATGCGGTTCTCCCGAGGGCACCCAACGGGAGTTGGGCCGCTCGCGGCCGTGACGACGCCCGCGGGAATTGGCATATGCGTCCATCTGTGTTCGCCCTGGCGTGGATTTTGATGGCGATCGGGTATTCCTACAGTGGTTAGACGAAGCTGGTGAGTCCGTCCTGGCTCGATGGAAGCGCTTTTGTTCACGTTCTGGCGAATCCTCTAGCACGGCCAAGAGCGCTGAGAGATTTGCTACTCGAAATGCCTCCGCTCAGCCTCCGCATCGCGACCTGGACCGCCTTGGGCTCGAGTTGGGATTTGCTGCCGCTGAGTTTGTTGCGCAGGGTGCGGCCCTGGATTTGGGCCGCTATGGTTGCATTACACGGCCGGCTCTTGGCACTGGTAAGTTTCGCGGATTTGACCGCGGGCATGTTTCTCCTGCACTTGTTCACTTTCGACCCCGCGTCGGTGCACGAGAGGCTGGCGACCGTGGAGAAATAGGAAAGAGCTTGAGGCTAAGATCAGCCGGAATCAAATTCCAATTAGCACTGCACTCGACCGCCTCGCCGCGGTCTGCGAGGATCAACAGAAATATACTGAGGCGGAACCGCTCCGCAGACGTTCACTTGAAATCAAGGAACGCGCTTGGGGTGAGGGGTACTCCTCATTCTTGGCTGATGCCCTTGCAGCGCATGCAAATGTGTTGCACAAAATCGACCGTGAAGATGAAGCCGTTGAGCTTGACAAGCGCGTCGAGGAGATACGGCTGAGATATCCGCTGGGATCGATGCGGTGCTTCCTACGCGCTACGGTGAGACCAATTAAGAGAAGTCTACGTTGGCGGTTCTATACGTTTGTAAGTCTCACACCCATCGCTCCCATCGCGGTTCCAGTAGAATAGCCGCTAGGCGAACCAAGTATGGCGTCATTAGCGTCGCCCACTTAACATACAACTCGGCACTCTTAGAACTGGATCGCGCGAAGTCTCGATCGAGGAACTGAGGCTCCGCCGAAGGTGGCTTACGCTTTCATCTCCTCGAACGTCGTTTCTGCATAGCTGCCGATACGACCGGGGTGTGGAAACCGCAAACGCACTTTTACTTATAGTGACCGCTGATCAGAACAGCCAAGTTCTCGGCCTGTGAAGTCCAGCCAGAAGTCGGTGCCGATTACCATTCTGGTAACTGCCCCTGCTTATCACCAAAGATGAAACCGTAGTGGGAGACGAACAAAAACCTTCGCCCAAGCAGAAACGAGGGCTTTACGGTCATCTTCGCCTTCGCCATCTAGTCTCGTGATGTTCAGCGACCTGCCCTTCGCCTTCCCTGATCGGGATTTTGCGATGGGTAGGCTGTTTCAACCAACAAATCCTTAACCGTCTCTCTCACTGTGCGCGGGAATCGCTGTGAGTAATCTCGAAGCTTGGCAGGGGTTAGAAACTGCAAGTGAAGTTCGTCTAAGGGCGTCGGAAGTCCTTCTTGACGGTTTAGGTAGATCCAGTCCAGTAGGGCTTTCTCAGGTTCCGCAATCAGATACTTGTTGTAGCGAGTCGCCTTTTCCTCGTAGCCCCAATAGAGTTTAGGAGAGATCTTTCGATACACGATGCTCACAGATTTGCTTCTGAACGACTTCGGATACCCCGGCGTAACGCAAATGAGGACTGAGGGGCTTTGAGTGATGATGCCTCGCTCAACTAATGCGGATTCGAGTGAAATGTAAGAGCGAGGTCGAAGTACGTTTACGAGATCGCGCGTTGAAAAATGCTGATTGAAGTGGTTGATGTAAATCTTTGTCGAAACGCGTTCGACCAAACCTTGTGCCTCATATCTGCGTAAGGCATTGCGTGCAACGCGTTCCGAGAGCTTGTATTTGCGAGCTATATCGTTGGTGCGCACGATGCAATTTCGGCGTGCTTCCTCTGTCAGAACGCTTGTCCAGTTCATTGGTGCTGCTCCCAGAGCCACTGAGCAAATACAACTCTTAGCGAGTGGCAAATTGGCTCAAATTCTTTTTTAGCAAGGTCTTCAAATATGGCTAGTGGTAAGACCGGGCGGAGCTCGACTGTGCAGAGTTTAGGATTGATGTCCTGAATGCGACTCTCGA
>QHYJ01000033.1 GCA_003223255.1 Acidobacteriota bacterium
GGGGAGCCGGATAAGGACCGACGCCCGATTGGCTCAAGCCGTTGCTGACATAAAATGACCCGTTCCTTCCGCAAACAAAAACCGCAGATCCTCCAGTGTCAGACTTTGCGCGAAGCGTTCCTCGCCCAGCACGTCGTCGGCGAGCGCGGCCTTTTGCTTTTGCAGCGCGCGGATCTTTTGCTCGATGCTCTCGCGCATCAGCAGCCGGTAGGCCATCACCTTGTTGGTTTGCCCGATGCGGTGCGTGCGGTCAATGGCCTGATTTTCCACCGCTGGGTTCCACCACGGGTCGAACAGGACAACATACGAAGCGGCGGTCAGGTTCAGTCCGAATCCGCCAGCCCTGAGTGAAATCAAAAACACCGCGCCGTCTTTGGCGGATTGAAATTTCCGAACCAGTTCGCCACGGTTTTCCGTCTCGCCCGCCAGATAAAAATGTGGCCAGCCGCGCTGTTTCACTTTTTCGCGCAGCAAATCCAGCATGGTGACGAATTGCGAAAACACCAGTGTCTTGTGGCCTTCTTCGATGAGCGGTTCGAGCAAATCTTCCAGCGCCGAAACTTTCGCGCTTTCGGCCTCGAGCAATGTTGCGTCTACGAGCGCCGGGTGACAGCAAATCTGGCGCAACCGCAGCAGCGATGTGAGAATGTTAAAACGCTCCTCGTTGAGTTGCACGTTGGTCTTCAGGCCGAGGATGAGGTGGCGGGCACGTTTTAGTTCGGCGCGATAAAGTGTTTTTTGTTCGCCTTCCATTTCACAAAGCAAATCTTCCTCAACGCGGTCGGGCAAATCCCTTTCGACCTGCGCCTTGGTGCGGCGCAACAGAAACGGCCGGACGCGCGCGGCGAGGCGGCGCCGGGCCAGGGGATCGTCCTTGGCGTCAAAGCGGCGGAGAAAATGCGCGCGACTGCCCAGCGCGCCAGGCATGGCAAAACCGAAGATGCTCCACAAATCCAGAAGGCGATTTTCAATCGGCGTGCCGGTCAGCGCGAGGCGATGGTCTCGGGGTTCTTAATGTATTGCGCTTCATCCAAAATCGCGGCGAGCCATTGCGCGCTTGCGATGTCGGGCGAAAGTGAGCGCAGTTGCGCGTAGTTGATGACCAGGAGGTCGGAATTTTCGCGCGCGGCGGAAAGTTCCGCTGCCGGTTCGTTGCGCCACAAGCGGACGCGCAAGTTTGGATAAAACCGCCCGGCTTCGGCATGCCAGTTGTCCATGACGGATTTGGGACAGACGACCAGTGACGAGTTGAGAGTTGGGGGTTGCGCGTCGAGCGTTGTTTCCCGCAACCAGGCCAGCCAGGCCAGCGTTTGCAGCGTTTTGCCCAGGCCCATGTCGTCGGCCAGCACGCCGCCGAAACCGTTCGACGCGAGGTAAGCCAGAAAATGAAAACCTTCGGTTTGATACGGCCGCATTTCGGCGCGGATGGCCGGCGGCAGCGGCGGCGCGACGCGCGTTTTCAATTCGCTCGCGCGGCGCTGGATTTCTTCAACCCGCTCCGGTGCGAGGAATTTTTTTGCTGCATCGTCGGCCAGTTGCAGCGCGTGGAATCGTTGCCGTTCGGCGGAGAAATCGCGCGCGTCGAGGCCAAGCCGGGCGAGTTGTTCGTCGTCTTCCGGCGTGAGACTGAATTGCAGCCGCCGCCAGCCCCTTTTTCCGAGGCGAACGTAGCCGCCGCGCGCGTTGAGCAGCAAATTCAATTCCTGCGGAGTGAGCGTGGTGTCGTTCACCTGGAGCGCGACTTTGAGATCGAACCAGTCAATGCCCGCTTCGGCGACGTCCAGCAAGACGTTGCCGCTGACCGGCGCGTCGCGCAGCGTAGCCAGTTCCTTGTCCAGCAGCACTTCAATATCCGGGGGGAGCGATTGGAGCCACGCGACGAACAGTTCCGGCGTTTTTTTGGTGAGCCGCAACGTCCACTCGCCGGAGTAATTTTGCCATTTTAATTCCAGCGATTCGATCGCACGGGGCAAATATTTTTGCGCGGCACGGTCGTGCACCTCGACGATGCCATTGGCCGGCGCGGAATTTCCTCTCGCCTTGTTTTCACTTTCCACTTCCCAGCCAGTCGGTGTGAATCGTTCCGACTTCATTCCGGGCGCTTTGGCGGCGACGCGCAGGACGATTTTCTCGGTGCGGCTGGCAGGATAAACCGGTCTTAACGCGCATGAAACCGTCACGCTGACGGGCACGGTGCGGATGCGTTTCGACAGATGTTCCGGCAAGGGAATGCCGGCGGCGTGGAGAAACCGCAGGCCGCCGGCGGTTTCGAGCGCGGGCGCGGGAATGTTCTTGCGCAATTCGGTGCCGAGCGCGTCGACGAGCGGGCCGGCGAACAAACCGCGATCGGTCAAATACAGAGTCGGCTGGCCGTCGAGCGGGCAGAGAATCTTCGGCGGCGGCGAACCGTCGGAGGTGCCCAGCGCCAGTTCGTAACTGCCGTCGCCGTTTTCGGGCGAGCGTAGATTCAGGCGCAGTGGCTCGGCGACGCGCGCAAGCGGCCGGCCGTCGTCGGTCACCACGCGGTCGGGCGCGAGCGGCATTCGCAGCAAGCGGTTCAGCCCGGGGCGGGCGGTGGCGTTGGCGTATCTGAACAACCACCAGCTTTCGTAACCCCACGGTCTGTAAGCAGCGCTCCACAGCGGCAGCGAATCGGGCGCGATGGCCAGCGCGCCTTTCTCGAATTGCTCGGCGATTCTTCTTGCCTGCGCCTGTTTGAGTTCGGCAAACCCGGCGTTCGGGGCGCGCCATTGCAATCGCGCCTCTTCCGCGCCGACGGCCAGACGCAATTCGATCGCGCCGGATTCGGAAACGGGCGCGCGACCGCCGAATTCGCGGAACCAATTGTTCCACTGCTCGATTTCCTTGTCGCGTTCCCATCGCTTCATCGCCGGTTCAATCAAATGGAAATCCGTGATGCCGGCGATGAATTGCGGATACTTCCAATCGCGCCGGCGCAATTCCCACGCGACGTAAAGCCAGAAATAAAAATCGTCGGGCGGAAAATCGCGCCAGAGATCCAGCTGTTTCCAGTAGTCGTAAGGGTTGCCACGGCCGGCCAGCAAGGCCAAGTCTGTTTCCGTCAGCTTGCGGGCGCGCGCATTGGCAAAAGACATTTGCACCTGGCGGACGAAGCTGGCTTCGTCGTCCCGAAATTGCCGCCCGATATTTTCAAGGAGTTTGTCGCACAGCGGCGAGCGCTGCGGCTGCGGGAAGCGCGGCGGTCTGTTTGCCGGGGCAGGCGTTCCTTTAATCTCCTGCCAGCGCCGTTTTTGCGCTTCGGCAATCCTCGCCCGTGCCGAGGAGGACAATTTGCCGTTGGCCGACGCGCGCTTTTCCAATTCCAGCATCCACCTAAGCTAAGCTGGCTGATTGTGCCATCATCCGATACGCATGTCACGGCCTGTTGCACCACCCGCTGCAGCCCCGTTTAATGTTCCACTCCATGCGAAGCACATCGTTGCTCAGTGGCTTTGGAGCGGCATATCTCTTCATCATCGGATTGGCTGCGTCATTTGCGGCTCCGGCCTTTTCGCAGAGTCTTTGGTTTTCTACTGACTTTGACGGGAGTGGCACAGGCGGCTCAATATCCATTTCGAGCTCCTCGTCTCGACGGTGAGAGATGCCTTTTCGGTTCCCATAGGCCGGACAGACCTGTGGCTCGCCAAACTGCGTGCCTCTGGGCCGGGAGGACTACTTGTTCGCGGATCGGACACCGACCGTGAACGCTCCGCCGCAATCTACAGACTGATCAGTACGAACCTCTGGGGACATGTAGGGGACAAAAACGGGCGTGTTGGGGATGGCTCCGAAGCGTTAACTGACGCCAGAGAAAGCAGTCATGCGACATAGGATCCGTTTGGCCTTGGTTGCAGGTTCGATGTTCCATGGCCAACAGCACGCCAAAGGCGTCTGGAGCAGCGTTGCCCATTCAGCGCCGGAAATTGACTTTCCGGACATTTGCTGGCCATATATGGTGAAAGCCTGCACGAAGCGCTGAGCATCATAGCTGCTGGACTGGATGAGGCGGAGGTCTGCCCGCCCGGTATCGGACGGGATTGCCTGCGGCAGTTGATTGCGGGATCGCGATGCCGAGAGTTGCGTCAAGGGGTCTTGAGCCGCTGTGCGATTTCCGGACCAAGCTGCTGGAAATGCCTAACGTTCCATGTGTAGATTGTGGTCGCACCGGCCTTCAGGGCGCAACGCGCCAATAGGGCATCGTAGACTGTGCCACCTACAATGCCGACGGCAGCAGCTGACTTCAGAGCCAGATGGTATTCCTCCGTCGAGAGAGCGATCATCGTCAGCCGTTCATAAGCATCTTGCAGAAACAGCAACGCCTGCTCACCGCTCAAACGGTGTTTTCCAGGTAGCCGAGTCATGGTGGCGTACAGTTCCGCAAGACTGTGCGCAGCGCAGCAACCATTTCTTTTGTCAGCCTTGAGGAATATCTTCAGGCTGGCTTCGTGGTGTTCGTGGTCCTCAAGAAAGGTCGGTAGGAGAACGGAGGTGTCGAAGAAAAATTTCACGGGTCTTGGTCCAGAGCTTCCGACTCGCGCTCCTGCCGGACGCGGCGAATGGCCTTTTCGGTTTCCGACGCCGACAAAGGCGCGCCGGTCCGGAAAACCCAGACGCCTTGCTTTTTCCGCAACTGGGCTTGTCCACGAAGCGGACGCAAGATGATCTCTTCGCCGGTGTTTTCAATTTCCAGCGCGTCACCTGGTTCGAGGCGTAACTCGTCGCGCAACGGTTTCGGCAGAACGACGCGTCCCGCCTTGTCGAGCGTAAGCTTCCCTGCCATGATTGGCATTCTAACATGGCATCTGCCAGTTGTAAATGGTATTTCGTGCAGGTCGCGCACGTTTCAGGAAGATTTTTCCGTTTTGCAGACTGCCTTTGGTTCTTCTATTCACATCGCTTGGGCGGCCTGCTGAAATACTATGAGCGTGAGGCGGCATGAGCAGCAACAAGAACATCCGATTCAGGCCATGGGGTTCTGGCTGTTTGGCTTCCTTTCTGTGGTGCTGGCAGTTTTGAAACTTACGGTGGCGGGATACTGGTCGTGCTGGAGGGTGATGCTGCCATTCCTGGCGTTTCTGGGCCACAATGCGGTGTATCTCTGGCTGGCTTCCTATGCTTCTGTTGGCTGAAGCAGGAAGAAGATGAGGAGGAGCTTACCACCGTGCAGAAGCATTCGAGGGCGGGGTACAACATAGCGGCGCTGTTATTTCTCTTCCTGTTTTTGGACAACCTGTTGCGACGCGCCGAAGGACAAGCCTGGAAGGGATTCTGGCCGTGCTCGGGGAGATTCGAGGTGGTGGTCC
>QHYJ01000200.1 GCA_003223255.1 Acidobacteriota bacterium
CTTTCCGTACATCAAGTGATAAATGACGAGCGAGCGATTCGGCTTGGTGAAGAGTTCGCGCAGACAGACGGTCCGCACAGGCGCATCACCACCGTTGAGGTCGCGCGGGCCCTCTTCAAACGCATAGTCCTGAATAGGAGCGCCCGTCGGAAGATGGCGGTGGAGCTCAGCGACGCGTTCCCGCTGGCGCATGAGTTCGATTTCCGCGAGGCGAAGCTCTTCGCGCTTGGCTAGATACTCGAACGATTCGTTGGTCAAATTGGTCTGCCGGAACGTTCCGTCAACGATTGTGTTTACCATGAGTCGTTTTCTCCACAGGTGATTCTCTCTCCGGCAGCAAGGAGACACAATGGGCAAGTAGAATTACTGCCGGTTAAGCCCGTCACTCGGAAACAATCGCCAAACTGACAAGGCGGAACACATCCCCGGTTTGCCGATTCTAGCGCCAAGTGGTTTCGGGCCTTCCCGACGGTCCCTCGCCCGCTTTTATGAATGCACGTTTCTCGGACGGTATCCGTCGCCACATTCTCGTCTCGGTTCATTGCTCCAAAAGCCGTCTAGCGATCGCCTGCGCGTGCAACCAACGGTCCGAGGATGAGAGATTAGCGAACGGCTGGGCGCGATCATCGAGGGGTACTGTTGAGTGCCACGATGTCAGCGCGAATGAGTTGAGGATAGCGCTCTAGCAAGGATCGCCTGGCGTCGCGCCATTCCTGCGTCTCTGCTTGCTCTTTCCGGGCGGTTGCGATCTGCGCTTGTACGGCTTCGAGCGCCGGGCCGCCTGGAATCTTTCGGATGCTGATGAAATGGTCCGGATCGAACGCCCGCATCCACATTTCGCGCGGCTTGCTGAGTTCTCTTCCCAACATTTCGGCTGCGAGACCCTTCATTGCTGTCACCAGTCGTTCGGGAGAGTACTCGCGGCCAATGGCGTGCACAGCCGCGCCTACCAGGCGGTGGGCCGTGCGGAAGCTGATGGCTTCTTCACGGACGAGAGTATCCGCCAACTCCGTGACGCAAAGAAAACTCCCGCAAGCCCGGAGGCGCATCCGCTCGCGATCCACTTCGGCGTGGCTCATAGTGCCGGCGAAGAGGCGGAGCGCGCGCACGGCATCGGCGCACATGGAAAACGCCAGTGGTTGTAAATCATCTTCACTGTCCACGATGTCCCCAAAGGGAGTATTGTGCGCGCAACTGAGCACGGCTTGGGCCTGGCCGAATGCCTTACTCGCCAGAATACGCACGTGCTCCAATGCGACAGGATTTCGTTTCTGCGGCATGATGCTGCTGATCTGGATGTAAGCGTCGCTCAAGCGCAGAAATCCAAACTCTTCCGTGCACCACAACAGCAAGTCCTGCACGAGTCTTCCCAAATTGAGGGTCAGCACGGCGACAGCCGAGGCCGCTTCTAGCAGGTAATCGATCGCCGCGATGGCGCCGTAGGAATTTACCTGCAGCCCCTCAAAGCCCAGCAAACGGGCGGTATAATCGCGATCGATGGGAAAGCCAGTTGTCGTAATGGCGCAGGCGCCGAGGGGGTTCCGATTAATGGTGGCAAAAGCGGCGCGCAACCGCTGGATGTCGCGACCCAGAAATTCGATGGCGGCGAGCAAATAGTGAGCCAACGTGGTCGGCTGGGCCGGCTGCGTGTGCGTGTAGGCGGGCATAATGGTTCCCACGTGTGACGCGGCGAGATCGAGCAGCACCTGACGCGCGTCCACGGTTTCTCCCATAATTCTGAGGATTTCGCGACGCAGGCACATGCGATACATCGTGAGATCGATGTCGTTGCGGCTGCGTGCGGTGTGGATCTTGCCCGCCACCTCTTCGCCGCAAGCTTGCACCAGCAGTTCTTGGACGTGAAAGAACAGGTCCTCGCAGCGGCCGTCGTAGCGCGCCCCTAGAATCTCAGGACGATCAAGCCGGGCGATTGCTTCAAGGCACAGGCGGGCATCCGCCGTCGGGATAATGTTTTGGCGGGTGAGCATCAAGGTGTGAGCCGAGTGGATTTCGAGCAGCGCGTCCAGAAAATACTTCTTGGCATCTTCGAAATTCACTGCCAGAACGGTTTCAGCATAGACGG
This sequence comes from Acidobacteriota bacterium, assembly GCA_003223255.1. Classification (GTDB taxonomy): domain Bacteria; phylum Acidobacteriota; class Terriglobia; order Acidiferrales; family UBA7541; genus Acidiferrum. Next base: position 2,084 of record QHYJ01000200.1, read on the forward strand.
GAGCGGGAAAGCGTTCGGAGGGCTTGGACGGCGATTCGGAGGGGTGGTCCCGTTCGTTCAATGAGCGCACCCCTCCACCGGGCGAAACGCAGAACTATCAGCCGCTGAGCGCTCGGCGGCACCAGCCAAGGAGAAAGTCATCCTGCACGGCTCCTTTCTTCGACTCGCCCAGCCATGAGCATGGTGGCCGTACTAGAACACATCGAGTGGCCTTACCATCTGACTCCCAATCCGAAATTGAGAATTCGGCCTTGGAGTACCGTGGACGACGGTGTGCCGAAGCCCGACGGAAATCCGGTGAGTTGTCCGCAATGCGTGGGATCCAAGGCAAAGCCATTGGCCATCTTGGGGCATCCGGTGGTATCTACACCGACTCCCGCCGTTTTTAACGTCGTGACGTTGGGGTGATTGAAAATGTTGGTGGCTTCGGTCAAGAACTGTACCCTGAATCGCTCCCTCAACGCGAACAGCGTCCGCGTATAGCGCAGGTCGAACTGAACAATCTTAGGCCCCCGAAGTGTGTTACGCCCCACACCGAGGAGCCGCGTCACGCTGCTGCCCACGGTCGAGTCGTCATTGACGTTGGCGTTGACGGTGACGTTTTGTTCGTCACCGGAAGAGATGTTCGTCAGCACCGCAAACTCATTGTCACTCAACAAATGATTGACAACAGAGTTTTCCAGCTTGGCGCGCGGCGACCAGATGGTACTGGCCGTGAACGACTGCGGCCGATTGACGTAGCTGTTGCCGCGGTCTCGGAGGCGATTCGTCGGGTCTTCGACGTACACCAGGTTCTGCTCGAAGCCGTTGACATCAGGAGCATCGCTGATGGTATGCGAATAGATGTACGCTGCACTCGCCACCAACCCGCGCGAGAAGCGGTGTTCGTAATTGATCTCCAGCGCGTTATAGCTTGAGCTCGCACCCACGTCCTGCAAAGTCACGTTGTTGAATGCCGGGTTTGTACGCGTTCCTGCATTCGGCCTCGGATCGAACACTGGCCGGCCATCGA
>QHYJ01000030.1:0-30606 GCA_003223255.1 Acidobacteriota bacterium
GAGGTCAGAGATCCCTAAGCTCGCGGCGCTCTCTGGATAAAAACGTGCGTCCACTTCGAGAAGCAACTTCGCGTTCTGATCACTTCGAGTGACCCACTCCGGCGTGTTGTGCAGTGCGTGAGCCGATGCACCCGGTTCCTTGACAGACGCGAGCCCGAAGAAATACGCCCCTGTCAAGACAGTGAAAGAGAGGATTCTCCGCATAGCGAAAGTATCTTAACAGCCGACGGACAGGCTTACGCAGATATGGAGAGGCCCCCTGGTTTCGTTCTTTGGAGTCAGCCGCATTTCCGTGACGGTTCTGACAAACGCCCGAGGGAAAATCGCAGATAGATGGTTCGTTTCGATCCCTTACTGACACGTAGCGCGCAATACTGAGTCCCTTTTCAATCGTTTTCTCCGTCGTCTGTTGCAATGTCGAGGATGGCCCGCTCTTTTGGTCGGCCAATTTCGGCGTGCGAGTCTGCTCCATGGCGGTCTGCCGTGAAGCGTCACGGGAGATGTGGTCGGCCAACTGGCTTTTGTCGTTTGTGTAGATTTAGGCGTCATAGCGGGCGCGGGAGACGGCGACGTAAGCCAATCGCCGGTTGATGAGTTTTTCTCCGGCCTGCTCCGTGTCAACGTGGATGAGAACGCAGTCGGCGGTTTGCCCCTGGCTGCTGTGGCTCGTCACCGCATAGCCGTAGTCGAGATGCGGATTCTCTTTGACGTTGAACGCGACAGTGCAGCCTGAGTCGAGGCGCAGTTGCAGATTGCCACCGTTGTCGATCTTCTCGATAGTGCCAAGCTCGCGATTCGCAACGTACTGCTCCTTGTACGGCGCTGTGAACTGCACGCGGTCGCCTTCGCTGAACGCGCGCTCTGTCTCCCGGTACAGCGCCATGCAACCGACGCGGATCGTAACTCACTTCCTCAGCGTTCTCGCGCCTCACGTCTTTCGTGGGCCAGATTAAAGAGACGTTGACGAACCGAGGCGGCAAGATTTCTGGGTTTCTCGCGGCTCACGAAAGCAACTCCAGATAGGGGCGCATTACATTTGCCACGCGACATACCTTGGCGGCTTGCCAGAGTTCGTCCGAAGTCGCTCGGCGCTTGCGTCTGCATTCGCGAAAGGCTTCAAGTGCAACGTCGAGCCCGATCTTGTTTCGATATCTGAAGCAACCCTACTTTGATTGACCCTCACTGATCGGAAGGCTCGGAAGGCGCTCGGACACCCATGTGGCAGTCCTTCAAAGAGCTTGTTCAAGGTGCTTTTTTCAGAGGAGCCTTGCCGGAGGCCCCCGTTTTGGGGCCGTACAGCGCTAGCCGTTGGCGGTTTTCGGCTTTTTGGCAAGCGCACTGCTGGTGTTGCCATATTTGCGTGACCAGTTCTCGCTAACGCAAAATATCGTCAGCTTTTGAAAGCAGGACCAGTAGAGTCGCGGAGGACAAGTTCAGGATCGATGACGATTTCGCGGCCGGAGTCGTGCTCGTTTTGGCCATCGCCGAGAACATTATCGAAGATGATGTGCCCGATTTGCTCGCGGGGAATGTGAACGGTCGTGAGAGGCGGGAAACAAAATTCGCTCAGCTTGATGTTATCAAAACCGGTTACAGACACGTCACGACGAATTTGGAGGCCTCCTTCACGTAGCTCGCGTACCACCCCGACGGACATGAAATCGTTAACGCAGAGAATGGGGGAGGGGCAAAAGCCGGAGTTGAGGAGTCCGCGCGCGGCCTGACGGCCACCGTCGAGGCCTTCGTCGCCAAGTCCGGCAATCCACGCCCGGCTATCCTGCACGACGATTTCGTTTACTTCCCGGTCATAGGTCATGAACGACGGTGCTCGGTGGAAGGGGTCATTTTTATCGGTGAACCACTGCTTGGTGCTCAGAAAGTGGCCCATGTCCGCAAGCGCTTGCGCAGCGGGCTCGGTTACAAAGTAATGAATCGTTTGGACGAGTCCGTCTTGATACGTCACGGTCAACCGCGCGCGTCCCCAGGCTTTTCCCTGTACGGCATAGGTCTTCCAATCGCGGGATGTTGCGGCGGCTGGTTGGATCGTAATCGCGCCCGCAGGCTCAACGATCATCGACTTCACGGGTTCTGGGTAATTAAGAAATAACTGCGCGCGAACATGTTGAGGAAGAACATAGCCCGGGATGCCCACGGCGACGGGGCGATGATTGTGGGGAGAGTTTTCTCGATGTCACGAATGGAATCCACAATGATCAACTGAACTCCATAAGTTCTCGATTCGCCGGGCGCCAGTGTCGCAAGTGTCGGCGGATTCCAAGGCTTTGCTTTCTTCCATTCGTTCTCAGCAAACGCGGCGCTATGCACCATCCAGTCGTAGAAGCCTTCAAAGGTGATGCCGCGTGGTGTAAGGTCGCGGAAGAGGGAAGCACCCGTTGAGCGGCGGGCGCCACCCTGTCCGCTCAGGCGTGTCACTTGCAGATACCCTGCATCCTCGCCGATGTAAGGATCGTAAAACGAGCAGATGGCGTGAGCTTGCTCGAGAGAGCGATCGTTAAACACATTGTTGAAGATCATCGGAATACCCAAAGCCCCGATCTGCACGTTTTCCGCTGTTTTATTTTTCAGCGTAAATTGCAAAGCGAGCGAGGTCCGCCGCTGTGCCGCCGCTAGAATCTGCGCCGAGGTGGGCAGCGCTGCCACCGGCTTGCGAGCGAGCGCGGTGGAGTAACCCTTCCACTCGCCGGAAGTGCCGGGACGCAGGCGCAGGTCAACGTCCCCCAGATGGTAATAGCCGTCCCTGGATCGCTCAACTAGCAGGTCTCCGGGAGTAAAATCGAAATCTCCTGCGCCTTTGGGCTTCAGAGCGGCAACCGTTTGCGAAGAACGCACCAGGCGCAAGGAAAACGCGGGCGTGTCGAGATCCAGATATCCCTGCTCCAGCATGGGACCCGGGGTCGCGGCCTCCTTCTGCCGCTGGCGCGCCAGCAGGGCCCAGATGGCCACTGAACCAAAAAGAACAGCAACCACGGCCAACGCCACGTATCTCGTTCGAGTGCGCAGGGTGTAGCTCATTTCATTGCCCGCATCGTAGCAGTGTCCCCATCCGCCGCCACCAAGTCAGAAATGCTGCAAGCGATACTATCGCCAACCGCTCCATCTTGTATTGAAAAGACGCACCTCTATCGATTGCATAATACACAGGCTATGCTACATTGCAAGCGCTTGCTCTCCTTCTGGAGGATGTCCCGTGCGCTGGTTCCCTGCTTTGACCCTTTCTGCGGCACTCTCTTTGGCCCCTTCGATTGCGGCGCAGTCTCTTCAAGACACTCAGTTTCAACTGGCCTATTCACCCTCCGGTATCACGAGTCTGAAGCATGTTCACGATAAGTACGACACCGACTATGTCGCCGATGGGCGCACCGTTGGCGATGTGCTCATCCGCTACCGCGCTGCCGGCCAGAAGGACTGGAAGAAAGCGTCGGCAGCCGTCCTGAACACCAATGCGCCCGCAAATCCGCAGGGAGTGTCCTTCACGATTGGTGAGCTTATCCCCACGCTTGCGTCGCTCTCCCGCGCCTCTGCATCCGTGCGTGGTCCTGTCTTCGCTCTCAACGACCAGCTCCTTACCCGAAATTCTCATGACGCGGCGCTTCCCCGCTTCATTTGGTTTGGTAAGAAAGGCACCACCGAGTGGGTGCAATACGATTTCCCGAGCCCCAAAGAAGTCCATTCGGTCGAGGTCTATTGGGCGGTCCTTGAAGACCCGAACAACCCAGGCAAGCTGCCTAAGAGCTGGTGTGTCCTTTATCGTGACGGGGAGAATTGGAGGGAAGTGAATTCGCCTTCGGGCTATCCGGTCGAGGCAGATCGGATGAATCAAGCCGCATTCGCCCCTGTCACGACCTCCGCGCTTCGTCTCGAAGTTCAATTGCAAGAAGGCGCCACTGCGGGGCTCTTCGAATTGGCCGTCAACGGCGAAGGCAGACAGGTCATTCCTATCCATGATCTTCAGGCTCAGGAAAACTTTCGGCTCGAAGATAAAGCTCTGGTGTGGACAATTTCCCTGAAGAACATGACTAGCACGGAGCTCGAAGTCGGCGACCTCGCGCTGCCTCTCCCGTTCAACACGCAATATGTGTGGGACAAAACTGAAACGTACACGAAGCGGTTGATCCCGCATTGGCTCATCGCCGGCAACGGCTCCTTTCTTTTCTGGATTCGCACAAATACCGAGGGACCGTATCTGGTCATGACGCCAGTGGGTCATTCCAAACTGGAGTACTTCGAGCCGCAAGGCTTTGGGCGGGGCGTCGCCTATTACATCCATTCCGAAGCGAGCGCTGAGGAGCTGCGTACAAAGGGAGGGACGTGGCGGCTGCCAAATACGAAACCGGTTCTTCGAGCCAGCGGCCAATCCGGTGATTCAGCAACGTATCAGTTTTGCTTCCGGTGGGCGGAGGATTACAACGCGGTTCGCGATGTTCTCTATGAAGAAGGCCTGTTCGACATCAACGTGGTTCCGGGGATGACCATACCAACGGACCTACCCGCGATGTTTTCACTCCGCACTCACAATGCAATTCGAGCTGTCGTCCCAGAGCATCCCGAGGCGACGAAAGTTGAACGCGTCGGTGAACGTGGCAAAGACGTGCAGGTCTATAAGGCCCGATTCTCCCGGTTGGGTGAGAATCTGCTGAAAGTGGAGTACGGAGACGGGCAATATCTCACGCTTGAATTCTTTGTCATCGAGCCGCTTGAGGCGCTTTTCAAAAAACGGGCGGCTTTTCTGGCAACGCACGAGCAAGTCCACGACCCGTCCAATTGGTACAACACGGTGTTTTCCCAGTGGGACATGAAACACGAAATTCTGCGGAGCCCTGACGACTTGGACGGCTTGCAATCCTACGCTGTTGCTTCAGATGATCCGGCGCTTGGAAAAGCGCCTTATGTGGCGGGGGAAAACATCTATTTTCCCGTGCAGTCCGAAATTGACGCCGTCGAGAATTACATCAAAGACTTTGTGTGGGGCGGTTTGCAGCAAACCGACAAGGAGCCATATCCCTACGCAATCTACGGCATCCCCAACTGGAAAGTGAATCGCGACAGCCCCAAAGACGACAACACGGGGAAGAAGCATATCTGGCACATCTACGATTACCCGCACGTCGTTTTGCTCTACTACAACATGTACCGGCTCGCGAAGCTTTATCCGGATAGGACCAAATACCTCGACAAGGACGGATATCTAGAGAGGGCGTTCGGAACGGCAAAGGCTTTCTTCACCTTTCCATTGGAGGTCGCGAAATGGTCAGCGTATGAAACGGGAACCTACAACGAACTCATCATTCCAGATTTGATCGACGCGCTGAATGAAGAGGGCCACAAAGACCAAGCCGATTGGCTGAGAATAGCGTGGGAGAAAAGGTCAAGCATTTCATCAACGACCATCCCTATCTTTTTGGCTCGGAATATCCGTTCGATTCCACGGGATTTGAATCCACGCATGCTCTTGCCAAGTATGCCATGAGCCATGTGCTTAAACCCGGCGAAACATTCGCCTCGGAAATTCCTTCAGACGATTTCCGCCGCGCGGTGAAGTACGATGACGCAACCGCATTTCTCGAAGAGGAGACGAAGCTGAATCTTGCATGCCGCGGTTGGCTCGAAACTGCTTACTACTATCTTGGGAGCGACTACCGTGGCTCCGGTCCGTCCAGCTACACGTTGAGCTACATGGCGCAAATGGGCGGCTGGGCCGTCTCTGATTATGGACTCTATTTTGCAAAGGATCCGTTTCCCTACTTGCGGCTTGGCTATGCCTCCTATTTGAGCTCATGGGCGCTTCTAAACTCGGGGACGCCGGAATCCAACTACGGGTATTGGTTTCCGGGAAAGGAAAATGACGGCGGCGCCGGCGGAGGCTTTGAACCGCGGCCGTGGGGACGCGCCTGGCTCGGTAACAAGGAAATGGGCCGAGGTTCCTGGTGGTATTCGGGGGAGATTGACCTCGGTTTCAGCGGCGCATTGCGATCCGCCGCAACGATTGTGGCCGATGACCCAATCTTTGGGCTGATTGTTTACGGCGGAGAACTGCGGCGCACGGGGAGCAATACGGAAGTGATTCCGAAGGATGGATTGCGAGCGCGATTCCATATCATGAGAGACAACCAGCGAATCCATATTCTTGTGGATCGCGACGGGTTCGCGAAGGACAAGCCCGTTTCGTTTGACGATGGCCTTGGCATCGTGAGGTTTACCCTGGAGAATCGGGCCGCGGCGGCGCACGAAGCCGAAGTGCGTATCGCGGGGTTGGCCCCGGGAAACTACACGGTAACGTCCCAAAGCAACGGAAAGGTAACGACTCAGAAGTTTTTGATTGCTGGAACCAAGGTAGCTGTCTTCCGCGTCCCCGTGGGAGCATTGGGCACTGCTGTGGAGATCAGACATGGGACCTCCGGGAGATGATAGAACCGGGGAGCAAGAGATCATCTTGAGACGGGAGCCGGGTCTCAGAGAAGAGCGCGTCTGTTACAAGACTACCGGTCAAACTCGGGGATCCGAAACCACGGCCCTGGCTTGGCTGGCACCTATCATTGCGCAGATGATTCGGGGGATTGTTTTACCAGGCGGATGCGGCCGTGGGATTCGCGCTCGCGTTCCTCTTCATTGATTTTGGCAAGAATCGGAAGGATTTGCGCGGCTTTTTCGGGCTTTCCCTGCCTGCGATACGCGACCGCAAGCTGGGAGTAAGCGGCCTTGTCGCTGGGGTCGAGGGCGCGTGCTTTCTCGAGCTGGGCCACGGCTTCGTCAATGCGGTTTTCGCGAAGGTAAAGCTTGGCGAGATCAACTCGAGGCGGCGCGAACACAGCATCGATCGTGACGGATTTTTCAAGCGCGGATTTTGCCTCTAGGTAACCTTCGTCTGAGGGATTTACGCCCGAACGGATCAGGGCCTCACCCAGCAGATATTGCAGGCGAGCATCCGCAGGCTCTTCTTTCACGCGCTGACGGAGTGTGGCTACGGCCTCACCAATATTGCCTGTCTGCATGTAACTGATGCCCAGTCCCACGTAACTGAGGTTCTTGTCCGGCGCAAGACGGTTGGCCAACTGAAAATCCTGGTCGGCAAGCTCAAACTGGTTCTTCAGGGCGTGCAGAATGCCGCGTTGAAAGACCAGGCGGTCCGAATCCGGCTTGTAATGAAGGCCCACTTCGATGATTTCGAGCCCAAGGTCGAGGGCATCGTGATCGGTACAGAGAGCCGCAAGGTCCAGGTAGTTGCTTTCGTCTTGGGGATCAAGGCGCGTGGCTTCGCGCAGAGCGTCAATGGCGGGCTGGAGTTGGCCGGCAGCTTCGTAGGCTTCGCCAAGCAGATTGTTGAGCTCGGCGGTGTTGTGGCCAGATTTTTTCAGGGCAGTGAGGATGTCAATAGCCTTGGCGGGCTGCTTCGATTGCACGTAGCAGACTGCAAGATTGAAGCCTGCGTCGTACGAGTCGGGATACCTGGATCGGACGGCCTCGAAGTACGGAATGGCCTGGGCAGCATGCTCGCGCTCGGCAAGGATGAGCCCGAGCTGAAACTGAAGGCGGAGCGGAAGGGTTTTGTTGTCGAGTTTGACGAGTTCTGCGAGAGCAGCATCCGTCCTGCCAGTTTCAAAGTCGCTTTGGATTAGAGCCACACGGAGGCCAGGGTCTTCCGAGAGGAAACGCCCGGACTTCTCGAAGCGGCCTGCGGCAACTGCATAATCGCCCCGCTTGAACGCGATCTTTCCAAGAAAGGCGTTGACCACCGGGTCATCCGGCTTGAAGACTGCGGCCTCCTTGAAATGCTTCTCCGAAGAGGCGAGGTCCTTGAGATTGAATTCGTTGATAGCAAGGTTGCTGAGCGCGGGGTAAAACTTTGTATCGATTTGCAGGGCTTTGACGTACTCGGCGTTGGCGCCCGCCAGATCGCCCTTTTGCGTGAGCGCGATGCCCAGAAGATTCAATGCCTTGAGGTTGCGCGGGTCAGTGGCAAGGAACTCGTGAAGTATGGCAATTCCCTGATCCAATTGCCCGCCTCGAACGAGGGCTTCCGCACGCCGGTACAAATCTGTGTCCTGCGCTAAGGCCGCAAAGGCTGTTCCCAGGAGAAAAAAGACCAGGAAGAAGGCAATTCGTCGCATGTCCCGCACGTTTGTGAGCAAAGGATCTTCAGTACTGTTCAGAGAAATCGTACCACCGGAATGCTTTGTTCTTGCAACCTGCGAACGCAGACCAAAAAGCTTGCCCTCTCTCCGCCAGAACGGAGAGAGGGCAGGAGGGGTGTAAGGGGCTATGTGTTATGAGTTGTTATGAATGGGAACTGTCTCCTAAAACTCGATTCGCACGCCCACTTCAATCTGGCGCGGGTTAAATGCGCCGACGGGTCTGCCAAAGTCGGGGTTCGTGGACTTGAAGCTAGAATCGCTGATTGCGAAGTTACGCGTGAACGCCAGGTTGTTAGTGGAGCCGTTAACGCCGCTAAGGAACAAGTTGGTTCGGTTGAAAAGATTGAAGAATTCACCGAGAACTTTGAGTTTTGCGCCTTCCTTGCCGACAAACCAAGGAATGTGGAAGTACTTGGAGGAACTGAAATCCACATTGGCAAAGCCAGGACCGCGGAAGGAGTTGCGCCCGGCATTACCTTCCCATGGCCCTGAACCGCAATTCAGCAAGAAAGGATTTGGATTCGGGCTTGTGCTGGAAGGTGCTTGTACTGTCGGGCAAGGCATGGTGAATTCGGTGGCAGAGAAGCAACCGCCATTCTCCCATGTGGTGCGGCTACAGGTGCGGCCCTTGACATTAGCGGCGACGTCCGGAATTAAACAGCTTCCGCCGTTGCCTGCGGGGCTGTGATTACAGTCTACAATCGTGAACGGGTAACCGGACTGGAGCGTAGTTGTTCCACTCCACTGCCAACCGCCAAGGATGCCTCGAATCAACGAATTTTGGTGAGAGAGCCTTGGAAGGTCCCAGACGCCATGGGCGCTGAAAGCTCTCGGTATATCGAAGCTCGCGGGGCCACTCTGAGCATTGAGGTCGTAAGGGTTGTAAACGGGGGCTAGCAAGCTATCCCGGCCCAGCCCTGGGGCATCAACGTTGCTGATCGTCCTGCTAAGTGTAAAGGTCGCCTGCAGGGTAAAGGACTGGTTGAAACGGTGCAAAACAGAAAAAGATGCGCCGTTATAGTGAGCCCAACCGCTGTTGTCACCATAGGAGATCACTCTGAAGAAGTTGTTGGGTCGAAAACCAGTTGCTGAGCCCGTGACCGGGTTGAAGCACCCGACGCAGCGATTGCGTTCTGTACGCACATATTCATGAACGCTTTGTGACCCGAGATAATTGCCTTCGACAACCCAATTCGGGGTGAGGGCGTATTGGACACCGAAGAAACGGCTAACCGTGTAGGCCTGCTTGGTGGCAGGATCAACTCCACCAATGCTCGAGCAGCATGCGAGGGCACCGCCACGAGGGTTCAAGCCCGTGGGCAACTGGCTAGAAGGCGGCAACGGACAATTGAAGGGAGTGTGATCCAGCGCGCAAATCCCATAAACAGGCTGGGGCGCGCTCGCATTGCTTGCGTCGGCGGTGATGCTTCCGATCAATGGGGGATTGCTGCGGATGGCATCGGACCAAAAGATATTGGGCGCGCGCTCAAAGAAAACGCCCACTCCTCCGCGAACGCTCAGCTTTCCCTGCTTGGTGGGATCCCAGGCAAAGCTGAGGCGGGGCCCAAAGTAAGCGATACCATGATTGGGCGTCACGCTTGGCACGATGCCCACGGAGGCTCCTGCGATCTTCCGCATCAGCGATGAACCCGTGCCGAGGATGATGGAAGATGTTCGCCCTGCCTGTTCATTTGGGCTGGTGTTGAAATCCCAGCGCAAACCGTAGTTTATGGAAAGATTGGGCTTCAGCTTGTAGTCATCCTGGCCAAAAAAGCTGAAGTTACCAGTGCGGTAGCCGATGCTTTGCTGGGACAAGACGCCGGTTCGGAGGTCGTAATTGATAGCGCCCTGGGTTAGAGGCATGTCCAAGGCAAAGTCAAAAACGGGGTCCAGGCCCTTATCGGGCGCTCCGGACAGGTTATTGACGCCGAAGCCGTATCCCGGGCGCTGTGTGGGCCCGCTAAAAAGGTCGTTCTCCTGATCGCGGAAAATGTCGAAGCCGAATTTCATGGCATGCTTGCCCCGGTTCCAGGAAAGCAAGTCGCGCCACTCGAAGTCGTTCTGGATGAACTCGGCGGGCGAGAAACCATCGCCGAACCCGGCGAAATCCATCCCAAAGATGGCTGGCACCTCGCAATGCGCACAGGTACCCAAGCCGGAGATGCGCGTGAAACCCATGGCCGCGTCATTTATGATTTCGGGAGAAAAGGTGTGTGTCCAGTCCAGGTTTGCATAGTTTGAGATCCCAGCAAAACTGTCCGGAGAAGCAAATGCCGGGCGGGTGTTTATTCCTTGTGTGTTATGAACCTTTCTATAGTAGTTGCCGTAGAAGCGGTCTTTCGTATAATTCACGTCAACACGCGTATTAAACTGCTTACCGTTGTCGTACCCCGAGAAGCTTTCTGTTGTCGTTCCGAACAGCGGCATTGTGCAAGAGACTCCAGGAAGCGGCGGCGCGCTAGCGCAGTTGGGGTCCAAGTCTTGGACGGTCAACACCGTCCCTGAGAGGAATCCGTTGTTGGTGGCGGGGAAACTTGTGAGCAGTTTGGTGGAAAGATTGTTAGGGAGATTAGATTTTAGATAGTTTACGAACTCTGAGGCCTCCACGTTGTCTTGGAAGACGACTGGTGACGATGATTTTTTCTGGTCCCAACTGAAAAAGCCGAACATCCTGTTCTTCAGAATTGGCCCGCCGAGCGAGCCACCGAACTCGTTTCGGCGGAATACGGCAACCGGAGCCCCACCGCTAAGGGCATTTCTTCCCGAGAGGGCATTGTCTTGATGATATTCAAACAAGGAACCGTGAAACTCGTTAGTCCCGCTTTTACTGACCGACTGAATTACGAGTCCGCTGGAGCGGCCATATTCAGCCGAATAGTCGTTAACAGACACGTGCAAGTCTTGAATGGAATCGGGGTTGGGGGTGATGTTGAATACGCCTGGGTCCGGATTGCTATTGGCGAGAGTGTTGTCCATATAGAAAGAGTTGCCCTCTCCCCGTTGTCCCCCGCCGTTCACTTGGGGGTTATTCACCAGACCAAAAATGTCATTGTCAAAATTGTTGCCAGATGCGGAGCCCGTACCCGTAACTCCTGGCAGAACGTTAAGCAGGTTTCCAACGTTACGCCCGGGTAGCGGGAGCTGGCTGATTTCCTGCGCAGAGATGTCGCTCGCTACCTTGGACTCGGAGAGCTGAATAGGATTGGCTTCCGCGGTGACAGTAACGGTTTCCGTTGTGGCGCCGGCTTTCAAGGCAAGAGGGAGAGTGCGAATCTCCTCCGCAAGGAGCACGATATTCTCCTGGACGGTGGTGGCGAAGCCTTGCTTGGCAGCGGCAAGTTTGTAGCGGCCCGGGCCCAGGCTGGGGAAACGGAAGAGACCTTCCGCATTGGTCTGCACAGATTGCGAGATGCCGGTGTCCACATTCGTGAGGGTGACTTTGGCGTCGGGAACGACCGCGCCGGAGGGATCGGTGACCGAACCCTCAATGCCGCTGCGGAACTGGGCAAGCGCCGGGTTAATGAGGAACCCCGCGAGAACCACGAACACGGCAAACTGTGCAAGGCGAGCGAAAATCTTCATGATGCCTCCTGGAAGCAGAATCAGCGACCCGGAAAACTGAAGAACGACATGCACCCTATGCAAGCGCTTGCATTAATGACCAAAATAAAAGCGCCGATACTCCTCGACGCCCTGATTCTAGTGTATCCTCCTGCTGAGATTCAGCTGGCACCCCCATACAGCAATCGCTTGCAATTTGTGGGGGATATAACATCGGCGGAAACCATCTGTCAAGCGAATTCGCACAAGCGACAAATTCGATGCTGGGAGCGCATTGATTCCAGGGCAGTGCGGGCAGAAACTGAACGATGCCGTGGCAGCGTAGCTGCCGCGCGGGGCAGGTTGCCTTACTTCCTAACTCACAGGCGGGCAAGACCTTTATGCCAAGGGCAAGAAATCTGGTGCGGTTTGCGTGCGTTTGTAGCGCAGCGTTTCTGCTGGGTACGACTGCAGCCCGCCAGAAGGCAGGCCCGCGCAAAACTTCCGGCGCCGAGCCGCCTCAAGTCAATTTCGTAGACATAGCGCGCAAGGCAGGCTTGACGGTGAAAACCGAAGACGGGGGCGAGAAAGCCAAGAAGTACATTGTGGAAACAACGGGTAGCGGGGCGGCGTTCTTCGACTACGACAATGACGGCTGGCCGGACATTTTCCTGGTCAACGGGACAACTCTAGAGGGCTTTCCGAAAGGCCAAGAGCCTGTGAGCCATCTTTATCACAACAACCATGACGGGACGTTCACCGACGTAACGCAAAAGGCCGGGCTTTCGTTGACAGGATGGGGGCAGGGCGTTTGCGCGGGCGACTACGACAACGACGGGCGAACGGACCTGTTTGTGACCTATTGGGGGCACAGCGTCTTGCTGCACAACAACGGAGACGGCACCTTCAGCGACGTGACGAAGAAAGCAGGCCTGTGGCGCAACGATGTGCATTGGGAAACGGGGTGCGCATTCGTGGACTACGACCGCGATGGCCGGGTGGACTTGTTCGTGTCACAGTATGTGGACCTGGATCTTGCAAACACGCCCGTGCCGGGAAGCGGCAACAACTGCATTTGGAAAGGGATTCCGGTCATGTGCGGGCCGCGCGGTTTGAAAGGTACGCACAGCGAGCTCTTTCACAACAACGGGGACGGGACGTTTACCGATGTGAGCGAAAAGTCCGGCGTGGCGAAAACGCCTGCTTATTATTGTTTCACGGCGTTGACGGGCGACTTCGACAACGACGGTTGGCCGGACATCTTTGTTTCGTGCGACTCGACGCCAAGCATGCTGTTTCACAACAACCACGACGGAACATTCAAGGAGATCGGCGTTGAAGCTGGCCTGGCATTTAACGGGGATGGCCGCGAACAAGCAGGAATGGGAGCACATGCCACGGACTACGACGGCGATGGCTGGCTCGACATCATCAAGACAAATTTTTCGGATGACACGGCGACGCTCTATCACAACAACAGCGATGGAACCTTTACGGATGCCACCGATGAAGCCGGATTAGGGGCCAATACGCAGTCCCTGGGCTGGGGGACGCTGTTTGTGGACGTTGACAATGACGGCTGGCCGGACATTTTCATGGCCAATGGGCACGTGTATCCCGAAGTGGACGGCAAAGATTTCAGCACGAGCTTTCGCGAGCGGAAGACGTTGTATTGGAACCGGCGCAACGGGAAGTTTAGGGATATTTCTTTGGCGGCGGGTTCCGGGGTCACCGCGCTTTACAACGGTCATGGAGTTGCGGCGGCGGATTTCGATAATGACGGGGCGGTGGAAATCCTGGTGAACAACAGCCATGACGCGCCAAGCCTGCTGAAAAATTACGGGGAACATCAAAACTGGCTGCTGGTGAAACTGACCGGGACGCGATCGAATCGCGACGCAATCGGCGCTCGAGTGACTGTGCGCGCAAACGGCCATCAGCAAACTCAGGAAGTACGGAGCGGCGGCGGCTACATTTCGCAGACTGATTTTCGGCTGCACTTTGGCCTGGGCGAGGCTAGCAAGGCCGACGTGATCGAAATCCGGTGGCCTAGCGGGGGCGCCGTGGAGCGGCGTGAAAACGCGCCCGTGAACCAAATCCTGCGGATTAAAGAAGGGAGCGGGCCGGCAAAACGGTAAGTGCTTGACCACAATATAAAGGACGTTTCTGCTCCGCATATGCCTGTCCTGCGCCTGGCGGTCCCGGAGTCACAACCTACCTCAAGCTTATTGTAGAGTCCTATCATCTACTGCATGAATTTCCAACTGACATCGAACGCCTGCGGATCGCAGCCAGCCGCGATGCTCAAACGATACAGTCCAGCGAGCGTCTTACCAAAGCAATCGACGACATGTCGATGAACGTTCAAAAGCGTGCGTGGATAAAGCAAAATTTCTGGCTTACCTTGGCCGAGGCAATGTTGATAGCCAGCGCTCGATTTTTGGATATTGACGAGGGAGCGAACGCTGAACTAGGTGTGACCTTCAGAATCGAAACTACCGACCCCTGTTTGGACAATCGTGAGCTAATCCTATTCGATACGGCCCCAGGAGGTGTGGGCTACTCCCTAGAAATCGCGGGGAACCTAAAGCAAGTGCTTTCCGTGGCGTCAAAGATTCTCGAGGACTGTGGGTGTGGGGATAGCTGTTATCGCTGCCTTCGATCCTACGGATCCTACAGAAACCAGTGGATACATGCCCGGCCAGATAGGCACTTACTTTCGGAGGGCTTGGCCAAGTTCATCAACCTGAATTGGTCGTAGGGGTGTTTGTCCCGACCTGACTGTCGAGACGGCCTACGCGCTAGCAGAATCCCATTTTTGCGAATCCCCGGCTTGTGGCGCACATAGAACTGCCAAAGCCGTTGAGCTTCAGCGTGAACCCGTCCGCGCCCAGATGATTGAGCAGGGTGGTCTCCACGCTCTCGATCACGGCGTCGATGACGTGCGCAGGCTCCTTCTTGGTAGGCAACGACAAAGCATGCTGAACCCTCACGGCCAATTCGTCCCGACCTCCTAGACTTGCTCGCGTGTTGTTCAAATTCCTTTCAAAAGGAGAGTTCTCCATGCAGAGCAATACTGCTGAAATCGGAAACCGACCCGTTAATTTTTCCAGTTTTTCTGTGGAAAAAAAGGTGCAAGTGCGATTCCTTCACAATCAGGGATGGGCATTACGTCGGGCACGACGGATTCGTCATCCCGAAAGATTTTGCGGAGTTCTACAAACGGTTTCCCGATTACGTCCTCAATCTCTGCCTCGCGAATAAGTTGAGAACCATGCACTCCAAGCGGATGAAAGATGCTCTATGTCGTCCCCAGAAACTTCCCATTCGACGGAGAGAAAGCAGACGAAGACCTCTGCTTCGTCGATGAACTCTGCCACAAACATTCGGCGCACTTGCGTGCGGCGCTGAAGGCTTCCGAAAAGTAGAGTCACGAGAGGGCATTTCTTCAGGAGTTCTTGCACTTCGCGGGGTGGCAGGACGCGAAGGTTTTGCCCACCATACAGGGGACTCATGATTACTGAAACGCAGGGCGAGGCAGCCTACTGGCTTGTGATTGCAGAATTCGAACTTGATCGCATGCCTACTCGGGTGAGGCAAACAGCAAGCCCAAAAGCGTCGGTCAGGCCTTGACCAGCGCTGAGCATGGGGTTCCCTAATTCGCGGCCTTTACCTGCTGCGATTCCGCCAGTTGGATCAGCTCCGGCAGAACATTGCCGAAGTCTCCAGACTGCTTTTGGCCAAAGGCGAAGTAAATTTTGCTGAAGAGCGAATAAAGCCGGTCGTAGATGCGTTTCGCCGCCGGATCAGGCTGAAATGTTCTGTACTTGGGGCAGATTTTGTCCTGCGCTTGTTCGACCGTTGGAAACACGCCCGCCGCGAGAAACGCAAAGATCGCCGAGCCCAAACTGACCACGCTTCCCGCAGGAACGAGAACAGGCCGGCCCAGCACGTTGGCGTACACCTGATTGAGTACTTCATTCTTTTGCGGTATCCCGCCGGCGTTGATGACTCGGCGCACGGCAACTCCGTTTTGTTCCATGCGATCGAGAATCACGCGCGTGTGCAAAGCCGTGCCTTCGATCGCGGCAAATAGTTCGTCTTGCGCCGTGGTTTGCAGATTCCAGCCAAAAGTGATGCCGCGCAAGTTGGGATTCACAAGAACGGTGCGATCGCCATTGTCCCACGTCATGCGCAGCAAACCCGTCTGCCCCGCGCGATAGTTTTCCAAGCCTTGGCTCAAAGTCTTTACATCGGCTCCGGCGCGCGCGGCGACCGCTTGAAAAATATCGCCAACCGCCGAAAGTCCCGCCTCGATTCCCGTGCGCTTCGGGTGCACGCTTCCCTGCACCACGCCGCAAACGCCTGGCACGAGACGAACTGAAGGAGTGATCCCGATAATGCAGGTAGAAGTGCCGACGACGTTGACGATGTCTTCACTGCGGCAGCCCGCTCCGATCGCGTCCCAGTGTGCATCAAATGCGCCCACGGGAATGGGAATGCCTGTCTTCAAACCAAGCTGCTCCGCCCAATATGCCGACAACCGTCCCGCGAGTTGATCCGAAGTGGCATATTCGCCATACAGTTTTTCCCGCGCGCCTGCCAGCAGCGGATCGACTTTGACAAGAAATTTCTCTGGCGGGAGCCCGCCAAGCGAAGCATTCCACATCCACTTATGGCCCATGGCACAAATGCTGCGTTTGACCTTTTTCGCGTCCGTGATGCCGCACAGAGTAGCGGCCACCATATCGCAGTGTTCGAATGCCGAAACAAACTCGCTTCGCTTGCCGGCATTGTGCCGCAGCCAGTGCAGCAACTTCGAGAAGCCCCATTCCGACGAATACACGCCGCCGCACCATTCGATGGCTTCGAGTTTTTCGCGGTGCGCCGCTTCCGTAATTTCCGCAGCTTCCTTTTTGGCGCGATGGTCGCACCACAAATAGTAGTCGTCGAGAGGCTGGAGATCCTTCCCAACGGGAATCACCGAAGAGCCCGTGGTATCCAGCGCAATGGAGAGAACCTGCTCGCCCGCGACTCCGGTTTTCTGCAAAACTTCACGCGTGGCCGCAGCCAACGCCCGCATGTGATCGGCGTGCGATTGCGTGGCGAATTCCGGATCGTCGCGCTTGCGATGGAGCGGATATGCGGCGACGGTCGATGCCAGCAGGCCGCGCTCACTGTCCACCAGAGAAACGCGGACGTTCAAAGTCCCAAAATCAACCCCAGCAACGACGGCCATCCTGCACTCCGAAAGAAAAACTCGCCGCCAACGTCAAATGACAACGAAACCGCTCAGCTTTCCCCTCTTGGGTAGTACTTCAAGCAATAAATCAGGCCAAGTACCACCAGCAGCCCGCCCCACCACACCGGGGCGTGCAACTCCGCCAAAACCGTATTGGGCGGATGCGACCATTCCGCCAACCCGCTCACCAAAATCAGGAATCCATACACCAGCAGCAAGAAACCAACGAAAAACCAGATCGGAATAATGTGATGATCTTCGCTCATGGCGCCTCACCAGAAAATGATTTGCAAAACGACCAGAACCACAAGCGCTACAGCTCCCCAAACTACCGGCTTGTGCAGCCAACTCGCGTGCTCCTCGCGCGGCACTTCCGTGAGCGCGTAAACCAATCCTTTCAGCTCGCGATCCGGTTTCGGCTTGGTCACCAAAGTCACAAGCACAGTGACCACCACACACGTCACGCAGGACCACAGC
This sequence comes from Acidobacteriota bacterium, assembly GCA_003223255.1. Lineage (GTDB taxonomy): Bacteria > Acidobacteriota > Terriglobia > Acidiferrales > UBA7541 > Acidiferrum. The sequence goes on from QHYJ01000030.1 coordinate 17,410, forward strand.
GCCTGGTACATGTCTTGCGCGAGTCCCTGGGCCCGCGGAGAAAGCGCGAACACGCTCACCCAACTGCGATCTAACTTCATCAGCGTAAACATTCCCACCGACGATAGCGTTCCCGCGAGCAAGCCCCAGAATCCGGCAGCTCGCGTCACGCGTTTCCAAAGCATTCCCAGCAACACCGTGCCAAAAAGCGGCGCGATGAAAAATCCAAAAAGCGCCTGCACGTAGTCCATGATGCTGGCGAAGTTCATCACCAGATACGCGGTGCCGATGCTCACGATCAAGCCGATCAACGTGCACCAGCGCCCCATGGCGACGTAATGCTGGTCGGTCGCCGTCTTGCGAATGAACGGCCGATAGATGTCGTAGGTCCAAACGGTGGCAAAGGCGCTCACGTTGCCCGCCATGCCGGCCATGAAGCCAGCCACCAGCGCGGTGATTCCCAGCCCTAACAAACCGGGGCCGCAATAGCGCCCGAGCATCAGCGGCAGCACTTCGTTGAAGCTGTGTTGCCCGGGTTGCAAGTCGCTCGCCGGCACCAAGTGCATCGGCAGGACCGCGCGCCCCAACAATCCAGGAAGAATGACGATCAGCGGAACGGCCATTTTGAAAAAGGAGCCGATAATGGGCGCCATTTTCGCCGAGCGCATGTCTTTGGCGGAAAGGACGCGCTGCACGACGAGAAAATCCGTGGTCCAGTAGCCCATCGCCTGCACCGCACCCAGGCCGAACACGATGCCCGTCCAATGGATGCCCATGGGATTGTCCGCAAAGGAGCGCATCGGGGCCCACATATGCGTGAACTCCTGGCCGGGGAAGTCCTGATGGATGCGTGCGACCATCCCGTGCCAGCCGCCTGTCTCAATCATGCCGAGGATGGGAATGAGCAGCGCGCCGAACCAGATGAGGAAAAATTGCAAAACTTCGTTGAAAATTGCCGAAAACAATCCACCCGCAGCAACGTAAACGCCCACCGTGAGAGAAGACACCCAAATGCTGAAGTTGATGTCCCAGCCGAGCACAACCTTCATCACTACGGCCATGGCGTACATATTTACGCCGGACATGAGAATGGTCATGACCGCGAACGTGATCGCGCTGAGGCCGCTTGCTTCCGAGCCGTAACGCAGTTGCAGATAGCCCGGAACCGAATGCGTTTTCGAAATGTAGTAAAAGGGCATCATGACGATGCCCAGAAACACCATCGCCGGAATGGCGCCGATCCAATACCAGTGCGCCGCAAGAATCCCGTATTGATACGCCGACCCGGCCCAGCCTAACAATTCCAATGAGCCGAGGTTTGCAGAAACAAACGCCAGGCCGGCTACCCACGCGGTCATCTCGCGGCCGGCCAGGAAAAAGTCTTCGCCGGTCTTCGCGAACCGCTTCAGGTAAAAGCCGATGGCCAAAACCAAAAGGAAATAGAAAGCAATGATGACCAGATCTACCGCGGACAGATGTACCAGCGTAGGAGCCGCCATCATCGCGATCATTTTTTCTCCTTAGGCTGCCCGTAATAGGCGTCCTTGCCGTGCTTTCTCAAAAAATGTTTGTCGTGAAGAGAACGCCCGATAGCACCTGCCTGCGAATTAATACCCAACGTAAAATAAGCCATGCGCGCTACGAATTCCAGGACAACGGCATTGTGTGCGGACGCCTGCGGATCCGGCCCCCAGGTAAACGGCGCGTGATTAGCCACCAAGACGGCGGGAATCGCGGAGTAGTCTATATCTCGAAACGTGCGCACAATGGCGTGCCCCGTATTTTCTTCGTACGCCTCGGAAATTTCCGAATCCTTCAGTTCCCCCGTGACGGGAACCGGTCCGTGAAACGAATCCGCGTGCGTGGTGCCAAAACAAGGAATGGGGCGCCGCGCCTGCGCCCACGCCGTCGCGTACTCCGAATGTGTGTGACTCACCCCGCCGATGTTGGGGAAAGATTTATAAAGGACCAGATGCGTCGGCAGATCGGAGGACGGCCGCAACTTCCCTTCCACCACTTTTCCGTTCAGGTCCGTGACCACCAGGTCCGCCGGTTTCATCTTTTCGTATGGGACGCCGCTCGGCTTGATCACCACCAGCGAATCTTTTCGCGAGACGCCGCTCGCGTTGCCAAACGTGAACAGCACCAGCCCCTTGCGCACAAGCTCAAGGTTGGCTTCCAGAACCTCGCGGCGCAGATCAGGCAGCAGCATCGCTTCCGCGAGTCGGCTGCTCCGATCGCAGCCTGCATGGTTGAAAGCTTGCGTCGGAAAATGGGTTTATACGGAAAGGAAGGTCGCGAGCACTGGTTCTTTCGGGCCGTGGAATTTGCCAAAGATCCATAGTCGCCGCTGCTGTCCCAAATCGAGCAAGAATTCTTGGGCGTGACAATAGCACGGCCGGGCCGCCTCTGCCAACTGCAAACGCTTGCAGAAATCCGACTCTCTGACGCGCCAAGGCTTTTGCAGGCCGGGAGAGTTCCCGCTTTCGAATTTTCCAGCCTGCCGATGCGGAGAACCTCAGGCCACCGGGGAACTGCGGCGCACCAGCCCCATTTCTTCGAGCTTCTCCAAGTGCGCGGCAATGTCGCTCTCAAGCTGGCCGTCGGTAACCTCGAAATTGGTTCGAATCACATTGACCAGGTCCTCGAACGTCACGCCGTCCTTGTTCTGTTCCAGATGGTTCCACAATTTCGAGGCCACCGCGTTGAGGCTGTAGCACATCCCTTTTTCCACGTCCAGAAGCACGCCGCCGTCCTGCGTGTAGGTGGAGCGAACCGAACTCGACGCGTTCCAAACAGAACTCGGATGAGTCTTCATAAAGTGTTCCCTCATAGGTTGGTGTGTTTCAGTGGAGCGTAGTTACTGCTGTGTTCTCGAGCACAGAGACAGAGCTGTTCGTGATTAGCAAGGAGAAGTCCAGCTTGGAGTGGAAGGAGGCCCAGAGTCCCTGTCGAAAGATTCTAAATCGGCAACGTTGCAGAGGCTGGGAAAGACGCGCACCAGCTTCGAGACGGCCCGCTCGCCGGTTCGCCGAAAAAATCCCGCGTAGCATCTGTTCCCTGCTCGCACGCGGGCATTTGGCCAATCGGCATGGAAACGCAAATGTTGCTTGGGCGGGCGGAAATTCTGTAGAGCTGGATTATTAAAACCTGAGGGCTTGCGGGACTTAACTGCGAAGACTTTCGGCTTGCCTGGTCATTCACCTACCAGATGATTCGAAGTTCGGCGAAGCGGCGATTCGCGCCCCCTACGATCGAATCTGAAGATCACGAAAACCACCCTAGATTTTATGGGCATGAAGCAGTGCTGTCCAGTGGATTCTGCTTCAAGCGTTTTGCGGCCCCAAATTTTTGTCCGGAGCCTCCCGATTCTTTCGGATGATCCGCAATTTGCGGAGTTCCTTCGCCACTGAAGGCACGACTCAAAACCCTCAACGAGTAACCTGCTTCAGAAAAATCAATGCGGCATTGCGGGTGAGCTCCAGCGAAACGTCGCTACGGCGCCGCCCGCCAGCTTGTAGCTGGCGTACTTCCCTGCCCATCCGATATTAAAGGCGGCGGTGCCGCCGCTGTTCAACACCAGCAAGACCAGCGATCCATCAGGATTTCGAAAGGCAACGTCTTCGAGACTGCCCTGATCGAAAGTGTTCGATTCGACGCGGTAGGCTCCCGGCATGACAAACTTGCTCGCATGAGCCTATGCCGTGTAATCCACAGTGGGCACAATTTGCGAAGGCTGAGCAGCGTGATTCACAGTGAGGATGCCACGACAGGTCGTGCAACCTCCCCAATAAGGCTCGCGGTTTTGATCCAGCGCGAGGTTCCACAGCACCACGCTTTTGGCCCAATTCCGCATTGCGCCAATCGCCAGGCGCACCTGCTGCTGCAATAATTTTCCGGTCTGCCAGTCGCCACCGGAACATTCGGTGAGCCAGATCTCTTTGTCAGGAAAGCGCTCGTGCAATTCGTTTTGCGCCGTGACGCTCCCGCCGTAACAATGCGTCGCAGTTCCTGCAGCAAACGCGGCAGCTTTCGTGTCGCTCAGGACCTGAATCGGATATGCGATCAAATCCCAGTTGTGATCAAACACCAGAATCTTTGTTCTTATCTGCGCGTCGCGAAACGCCGGGCCCAAATCATTTGCGAGAAATTCGATTTGTTCGCGGGCGGTCATGCCCATGCCGGGATAGTCGCCGGGAATGTTGAGCGGCTCGTTCTGCATGGTGATGGCGTAGATGGGAACGCCCGCGGCCTCGTATTCCTTCACGAAACGGACGAAGTACTTAGCGAACGGCGCATACGCCGAAGGCAAGAGCGTGCCCTCGATCATCGAGCCGGAGGTTTTCATCCATCCGGGAGGGCTCCAGGGCGAGGCCATGATCTTCAAGTTGGCGTTGAGCACAAGCGCTTCTCGCAGAAGAGGAAGGATGTACGCGCGATCGTGGTCGATCGAGAAGTGCTTGAGGTCGGGATCGCCGGGGCTGAGGGGCTGGCCTGATGGCAGGTCGTCGTAGCTGTAGTCGGAGAGCGCAAAGTCGCTGGCGCCCATCGGCTGGCGCAAGACACTCAGGCCAATGCCCTTGGTCGGACTGAAGAGCATCTGCATGGCTTCTTTGCGCTGAGGCTCGGTGAGCTTGTTCCAGAGCAGCCAGGCGGAAGAGTCGGTGAGGGAGGCGCCGAAGCCGTCGATTTGCTGGTATTTGACGGTGTCGTCTACGGTGATGGTGAGGTTCGCGGTGCGCGAGGCGCCGAAGGTCAGCGGGGGCTTCTCCTCGAGAGTCTCATGCAGCTCTTGGGAGGACTCCACCACTTCGATACGGGGAGCCCCGCTTGATGATGCGGTCTGTTGCGCGAGCGACTCTGGCAATGTCGCCAACAGGAAAAGCGACAGGCCAGCGGCGAACGAAGATCTAGTTAGTAATGACAACCCACCACCCCGCAGGTTTTCGCGTAAGTGTTGATTCTAAGAACAACGCACAACCAGCATAACGCAGAGGCTAGTCTCCGACTATTGAGGATTCTGAGGGGCGGATGACGGTGCTGCGCTCTGGCCGGAAGCATCTCGCTTCTTCTTCAGACGCTCTTGAATTCTTTGAGTTTCTTCGTCCTTCAGTCGTTGGAAAATAGCAAAAGCTTTTTGAGCATCCTCGATGCGATGTAGTCGCCGGTAAACAACGCCGAGTTGATACCAAGCCTGCTGGACGATCTCCGGATCGGTATCGGGTGAGGAGATGGCTCGATTAAAAGCTTCCACGGCTGCGGCGCTGTTCCCGAGTTCCATCTCCGCGCGCCCGAGATAATAGGCAGAGTCCTTTAGCCCGGGGTTTTGGCGAACGGCTCCTTCAATCAACTCCTTGCTCTTGGCGCCTTCGCCGCGCTCGACTTCAATCAAACCAAGCTTGTAGCGGGCCAGCACGTTGTTCGGGTCGATTTCGAGCTCCTGCTGGAGCGCATCCACGGCGGGGTCCAGTTTGTTTGCCTTTAGATATTCCGTTCCCAACTGCTCGTGGAGTCCAGGCTGCTTCGGAGCAAGCTGAATGGCAGCTTGGTACTCGGCGATTGCGTCGTCGTGGCGATCGGCTTCCGCGTCCGCCTGGGCCAACACCTGGCGCACCTGCCAGGATTTAGGATCGATCTGGAACATTCTCTCGTAGCTGTTTTTAGAAACGAGCAGATGCGCCCGCCCTCGGTGGTAGAGGATGTCCACGTTGTTCGGCGCAAGTTTCGCAGCCTTGTCGAGTGCTGCAGCAGCTTCTTCGGGATTTTCCGCGGCAAGCTGGACGACGCCAAGCCACATCCAGGCATTGGCGTCAGTCGGATAAAAAGAGGTCTCTTTTTGCACGGCAGCAATGGCCTTGTCAAAGTGGTTCAGCCGGTATTGCGCAATCGCCAAGAAAAGATTCGCGCCGCGAAGGCGAGGCGTCAAACGAAGGGCCTTTTGAAGGCTGGCAATGGCCTCCTCATTCCTTCCCTGCTCCTCGCGAACCAGGCCCAGATTCAGATGAGCCTCGGCAAAACTCGGAAATTCTTTGGTTATCGAAGCAAATTCATTGCCGGCTTCGTCCAACTTTCCTGCCCGCATCGCTTCGGTAGCCTGCCGGAATTTCTCCTGATAAGAGCTCCCTTGACCGCAAGTTACGCTAAAAGCCACGAGCAGTGCGATAAAAGAAAGAAGATTCTTTCCCATGAATTGGGGAAACCGTCTGCGAAATCGTTTCTTCGCGCAATCAGCTGAAGATAGGAAAGTCCGTGACATTTACAGTTTTAGATTTTATACCCGGCCCCAAGATCCGCCAAAAAGACCCTCGAGAAGCAAAATCCTCCCAGAATCAAATCGACGCCGGGAGGATTGAAACCCTGCCGAAGCGAATCCACTTCAGAATTGGTAGCGCAGAGTCAGCTGGATTTTTCTGGAGCCATCTACCGTTCCAAAAACCGCGCCGAAAGTCCCGTCAGTAGGGCCTGTGTCCCGACGGCTGAAAACGTGGCGGTTAAAAGCGTTGATGAGTTCCGCCTTCAGCAGGAGGCTGTGAGCTTCGGCAAGGCTCATTCTCTTTATGATCGAAAAGTCTTCATTCACATACTTCTGACTTCGGACCTCGCCGGTGATGCGTGGCATATTCCCAAAGACGTAACCGCGCTGATTCAGGAGATTTTGGCCGTTCGGATCGAAGAACGCAGCACAATTGAAATAACTTTGCCCGCTTGCGGGCGGGGAGAAAGTGCCGTCTTTGTTTTCGGTACATCCGGTATTGTTGCTGTTAGACGCTGCGGGGGCATTAAAGGAAGAAGCATTCGGACTAAGAAGCGGTTGACCAGAAACGCGGTTGAGTCGAATGCAGCCGTTGTATCCGGGTATGAACTCGAAGAATTGGCCTCCGTTGCAGCCGAAGCTCAAGGGTTGACCGCTCTGGTAGCGTTGTACGCCGCCAATTTGCCACCCGCCTAGAACCCTGTCCGTGATCCCGCCCTTGTTCAGGAATTTCTTGCCCTTTCCGACTGGTAGCTCGTAGATGTAGCTCAGGACAAACATGTGAGGAATGTCTTGATAGCTGAGGCTCTTTTCGCCTTTGAGGTTGTAGGAGTCTTGTACCAGGCCGCCTCCGGAGAATTGCGCAAAGGTAGGCAGAGCGCTATCCGCATCCGTGATGGTCTTTGAGAACGTATAGGATGCTAACAAGTTGAGACCGTTGTGGAAGCGTCGCTCCACCTTGGTTAGCAGAGCATGGTACGTGGACTGACCAAGATTCTCCAAGCAGCAGTCCGAGTCAATCAGCGTGTACTGGGGAAAAGGCCTTAGGGCCTGGCCAATGCTGCCCGAGAACCCCGTAAACGGCGCAGTGATTCCTAGGCTTTTGGCGGTCGAACTATTGATATCCGCGCTTAGGGCAGTTCCCAACGAGAAGAACTTCGGATTCAGATTGTTGATCCAAGCGAGCGAGGAACGCAGACGAGTGGCGTGCATTCCGACATATCCGATGTTGAGAATCAGGTCCGGCGCGAGTTGTCTCTCGGCTTCAAAGCTCCAGTTCTGGACCATACCGGGACGTCCGTAACCTGGAGCCACGTAGGTGGGGCCACCAAACCCAAAACCGAACCCGCCATTATCCTGTGCGGGGTCGAGGTTGGGAGGCGGACGATAGCTGGGAATTCCGCTGTCCAACAGAATTGCTGGGGCAAAGTTAGAATTGGCGCTCGGCGACGCCGTATACCCATCGGTGAGAGCCTGACCAAAATCCCCATAGTCTAGCGGACCATAATAAATAGCATAGCCCCCGCGGAGGACCACCTGACCTAGACCGAAGAGATGCTCGGGGGCATAGGAGAAGCCGATGCGCGGCGAAAGGTCTTTGTGATAGGTGGTAGCTCCCGAAGCGCTGCAATTACAGTGTCCGGGTCCGCCGCCGCCAAAGATCAAAGCTCCAAGCAGAGGACCATTGGGCCCAACGGAGCCTGGATTCGGAGTCGTCAAGCTGATGACAGATTGAGTGCCGCTCGCTTCACTGCGGGGCGTCTCCACGGCGCGAAGTACCGGGAGTCGAAGCGGGGCTGCCTGGAGCGGACCGCAAGGGACCAGTTCTGCGCTGCCCCGAGCAAGAAGCTTGAGAAGGGATTTCCGGTGAGGCTAGCCCCGCTGATTGTTTGCTGCACCGCGGTCTGCGCAAAATCAAATCCAAGGCCCGGCGATTCGTGCGACGCGTCAATTACCGAGTATTGGTAGGCGCGCCAATCCACTCCGAGACGCAGCGAGTGGCGTCCGTGCGTCCATGAGACACTGTCAGCCAGGACCAAACTGTTGACGAAATTGGCGTCGAACTGCGCGTTTCCGTAGCTGGTCAAGCTTTGTAAGCCGCCACCTGAAAAGCCGATTTGAGGAAAGATCGGCCCATGCGCCCCGCTGATGCCGAGCTTGGCTGGCCAGTCTGTGCCGTTCGCGGAGCTATTCACGTTGTTGTTATAAATCCGGTTGAGACCTACGTTCAGGTGATTCAGGATACTGGAGCTGAGGAAATGATCCCAACCTACTCGATAATAATCAGAGATGAAAGGATGATTGAAAGATCCGCTGTCGAGGGGAGGCGGAAGATTTGGTGAGCCGTTAATCGATTCTTGATCGCGTTTGCTGAAGGAGAAAAAGAACTTGTCTTTCTCAGAAAAACTGTGGTCGATACGCACCGTCCAGGTTGTGTCCAAGATCGGGTTGACTGTTGTAAACGAGAAGTTGTTGATCAGGCCATTATCGTTTGCCGCGGACGGGGTAACGTTTGGTTCGGGTATGAATTTCATTATGTTTTCAGCAACGGTGCTAAAGGGCCCACTAATCTTGTTTCCGGCGAAAGGCTTGCGGCACTGCACGCTGCCGACTGTTTGAGTTGTGGATGGGTCGAAAATCTCACCTTGAAAAACGGGGTTGTTGTTATCGCAGGGATTTGTCCCGACCTGTGTACTAGTTAAGAAGGCCGAGAAATCGCCTTGCTTCTCGGAGTCCGTGGGAACGGTGCTGAGATTAGTGGAACCTTGCTTTTGCCGGTACTGCTCCCAGGAAAAGAAGAAGAAGGTTTTGTCCTGGCCGTTATAGACCTTGGGGATCCAGACCGGTCCGCCGAAGGAACCGCCATAGTCGTTCTTCTTATCGATGTCTTTTGGCAGGCTATTGAGGTTTTGAAACCATTCTTTAGCGTTCAAATCCTCATTGCGGAAAATGTCGTAAGCGGTCCCGTGAAACTTATTCGTGCCAGACTTTGTCGTGAAGCTCTCGACGCCGCCAGTGGTGCGGCCGAACTCGGCAGGCACGGTAGATGTGGTGACCTTGAACTCCTGCAGCGCTTCCACGGACGGCGCCGTCTGGTCAAATGCGGAACCACTGTCTGCCCGCGCCGTACTCGCGCCATCCAGAATCACTTCATTGCCGAAGTTCTGCCCGCCAGCAAGCTTGGCCTGGAAAGTGCCGCTGCTGCTATCAGCGCTTCCCGGCCCAACAGTTCCAGGCGTAATGAACACGAAGTCCTCCGGGGAGCGAAGATGGCTTTGACCGCTGGCGTTCACGGCGAGTGGTAAATCGATGATCTGCCTCGTACTGACGACGGTGCCGATCTCGGAGGTCTCCGTGTTTAGAGTCGGGTCGCTAGCGACAACCGTCAGCGTCTCCTTTACGTCTCCAGGCTGCAGAGTGAAATCTAACGAAGTAATCGTATTGATCTGCACTACCACGCCGGTCTTTTCAGCAGTCTTGAAACCGCTTGACGTTACGGAAACGTTGTAGGGCCCAACCCGCATGTCGGGGATGCGGTAGGCACCCGTCGCAGTAGATGTAGTTGTGTAGACTGTGCCGGTTTCCGCGCCGCTAGCTGTAATCTTGGCGTTGGCGACGGCGGCGCCGGAGGAATCGAGCACGCTGCCAGCAATGGCGCCACGGTCGGATTGCGGGAGCGCGACGGCGGCCGCGGCGAGAAGGGACAACGCGAAGGCGCAATAGCGGGCCGAGACGAGAGAGCGGCTGAAAGCAAAATCGCGGAACCGAACGGTTGCAAAGCGCACAAAACTCATTTCTTGCCTCCTGCGTAGCCGCACCGAAGGCTATTGACACTGAGGTCGCTCGGACATCCTCGATGTTCACAGCGCACAAAAGGGACCTAGTGGGAGGTGGAGTCGCCTGGGGCCGCAGCCTCAGCGATGACCGGATCAGTTACGAATCGAGACTGATCTTGTGTTACAGCCAGGCGACTTAAAACAAAACTGTTTAGCGCGCACTCACAAAGCCCCCCAAACTTTGGCAACATTTGGCATCAGCAAAGAACCTGTTGTCAAGCAGAAGGTTTTTGAATAAGGTTTTAGACAAACGATTGTCTTGAGCCTTTCCGCGCGCAAAGACAAAGGCCTAGTGCACGAACCGAGCTAAAGGAGTCGTAAGTAAGCGTCGTAAGTTCTTGGTTTTGAGAGACAAACAGCTTGAGAGTGGGCGGCCTACAATAAGTTGTGAACTTTCACTTCGCCACGAATATGAGGACACCGCTTGTACGGTGAAAGGTCAAGCCCGTCCTTTCGTAGGTTGGGGGTCTTGTTCAGGCTACGCTTATGCGGCACTTTGAAGGGTGTTTCCCAAAAACCGAATCAAGAGGTGGCAGAGTCAGGCGTGGGCGAGCGCAAGCAAAACCAAAATGGCCGGGAGAAGCCCGTCAGCCTAAAGATTCTCGCGGACTATCTGGGATTGTGCCCGGCGACGGTCTCCGTAGTGCTGAACAATGTTCCGGGGCGGTCTATTCCTGCGGAGACGCGTGAACGTGTGCGTGCAGCCGCGCGCAAATTCAATTATCAACCGAGTTTGCTCGCGCGTTCGCTACGAAAACAGCCCACGTTCACTGTGGGCGTTCTGGCACCGGAGTTGAGCGACGGATACCACACCATGGTGATGAGCGGCATCGGGGACCACTTGATGCGCGAGGATTACTTCTATCTCAAGACGCATCACCGACTCAAGCCGGACATGATTGAGAAGTATCCGCGCTTGCTGCTGGGGGCTGGGCCGCGGCGCGGAAGGGCTGATTACCATTGATACGGTGCTCGAACACGCGCTTCCCGTGCCCGTCGTAGCGGTGGCCGGGCATCGAAAGATTTCCGGAGTGACGAACGTCGTGCTGGATCACAAGAGAGCCACAGAGTTGTTATTGCAGCATTTGCACCAACTCGGTCACCGCCAAATCGCGTTCATGCGCGGCCAGCCGTTCAGCGCCGATTCGGACGATCGCTGGAAGAATATCGTCAGTGTCGCGCGTGAACTGGGGCTGGAAATTCGCTCGGATCTCACGATTCAGTTGGAGCGCGACTTGACCTCCCCGGAGCTTGGTTATCCAGTTGTGCAGGAGCTGCTGCAAAAACGTCGCCGGTTCACGGCGCTTGTATCCTTCAACGATATCGCTGCGATTGGAGCGATTCGCGCGCTGCGCGCCGCGAATCTGGGCGTGCCGGAAGACGTGTCGGTGATGGGATTCGACGACATTCAGGTTGCGGCGTATCACAATCCGAGGCTGACGACGATTCGACAGCCGTTGCGATACATGGGGGAAACGGCAGCGCGCATCCTGCTCGAGCGATTGCAGGGGTTCAAGGATTACCCGGAAGAATTTGCGGTGCCGCCGGAGCTGATGATGCGCGAAACGACGGCGCCGGTGAATCCGCGCAGCCGACGGCGGTAGAATGGCGGCGCGGAGATGTTCAAAGAAAAAGGAGTCTGCGACCCATGAAACTGCGACAAATGGTTTTCGCCTTGACCCTGGCGATGCTGGCGGTATGCGTGTGGGCCTACGCTCGCGAGCGAGTACTCGGAGATGTTCCAGCCTCGGCAAACAGCGAACCAGCGAAGCCGTTTCTCGGGCGATGGGACTTGACGCTGAAATCTGCGGATCACGAATATCCTTCGTGGCTCGAACTGACCGAAGAAAGTGGGCATTTGAATGCGCAATTCGTGGGGCGTTGGGGAAATGCGCGGTCCCTTCCGAAGGTGGAGGTTTCGAACGGGCACCTCACGTTTGTTTCGCCAAAGGAAGAGGAAGGTGCAGCGGCCGACATGGTGTTCGAGGGGACTTTGGTCGGCGATCGCTTGTCCGGCACGGTGAATGGCCCGGATGGGAAAACGTGGCAGTGGAGTGGGCCACAAGCGCCCGCTTTGAAGCGCATTCACCCGCCAAAATGGGGGAAGCCCATCGCGCTATTCAACGGAAAAGATCTCGCGGGCTGGAAGATGAGCGAACCAAATTCCGAGAAGGTATGGAAAGTCGAAAATGGCGAGTTGATTTCGCCGGGGCATGGTCCGGAGCTGATGAACGATTCGAAATTCGAAGACTTCAAGCTGCATGTCGAATTCAATTGCGGGCCGGATTCGAACAGCGGCGTGTATCTGCGCGGCCGCTACGAAGTGCAAATCGAAACCGACTCCATTCAAGAGCCGCCGAGCCATCACATGGGAGGCGTTTACGGTTTTCTCGCGCCCACGCCGGAATTGCCGCGAAAGCCGGGAGAATGGCAGACGTATGACATCACGCTGGTCGGGCGAATGATCACCGTGGCGCAAAACGGGGAGACCATCATCAACAACCAGGAAATTCCGGGCATCACCGGTGGGGCATTGGACAGCCATGAAGAATTGCCCGGGCCGATTTATTTGCAGGGCAGCGAAAAAGGGCATGCAGCGTTTCGCAGCCTCGTTCTTACGCCCGCGGAAAAGTAGTGGTAGCGCCAGCCAAGACGCTGAACGGACAGCGCGAAAATTGGCCTCCCGGAGTGGCGCAGAAGCATTGAGCTATCGCATGTTGGCGAGGAGCCAACTGGGACGCGTGAAGTCGTGACTCGATCGTGATCGTTGCGGGCGAAGCGGAGCGAAATACTAGATTCTCAAAAACAGTTTCCGCCGGTACATCCAAAGGAGTACCAGCCAATAGCACAGCAGAATCGCAGCACCCTCAAAAAAGGGATGCAGTCCCGCGCCGGCGAATTGAAAGAAGTTCGTACCCAGGTGGATGCGGAACGTACTAACCAGAAACCCTTCGAGGAAGTGCGCGATGCAGTACGCCGTGATCGAGTTCATGCCTATGACCACCAGCGGGAATGCCCATTTCTTGGAGCCCTTGACCTCGATCACCCAACTGAACGCGGCGAGGAACAATAAGCAGATACCTCCACTGAAGATGGTCCAGGACGGGGTCCAGATGCGCTTCACCACCG
>QHYJ01000030.1:30650-37046 GCA_003223255.1 Acidobacteriota bacterium
AGCAACTTTTTCATCGGGCTGTCCGGCCGGGATTCGCGCAACCACCGGCCCGCGATCAAGCCCAGAATCATTGTGCCCAGCGTGGGAATGAAACTCAGCGTGAGGTATCCGCCTTCGTTGTACACGAAAGGGTGCTCGCGTGGAAACAAGTTCAAGAACCATTGATCGAAGGCATTTCCGAAATTGTAATTCTTGTTCCAGTGCGCGGCGAATCCTATGTAGTTGTGTTGCGCGTTCCACGCGGGGGAAACGCCCACGCTTTGCCAATCGAAATTCGCGGGTGCGGCCGGATACAGGGCCCACGCCAGCCAATACCCTGCAAGAATGACCGCGAGGGCCATCCAAACCCACTTTAGCGATTTCCGTTTTGCGGAATAGAATCCGAGCAGAAACAGAAACGGATATCCGAATCCGATTTGCGAGAGCGTATCTTCAAACGTGAAATAGGTCATGGAGTGGTCCATCGAGCGGAGAAACACGCCCAGCGCCACCAGCACGAACGAACGCCACACTGCGTGCCAAAATAATTCTGCAAATCGCGCGCCCTTTGCCATACGGTTAGCGATAGAATACGGCAGTGCTACACCAACGAGGAATGAGAACCCCGGCTGAATGGTGTCGTGCAAAGAGCAGCCGAACCACTCCGTATGTGTCTGATTGAAAGCCAGGATTTTCCAGAATAGGCTTGTCGGATATGCTGCGGCCACACGCGAAAGCCGCAGCACCTCCGCCATCATCAGCAGCATGACCAAACCGCGATACGCATCAATGGAGACGTTGCGCGTCCCGGCTGTTTCGACGCGCGCCGACTCTCGCAGGGTCGGAGCCGCTTCCGTGAGCGGCTCTGTTTGGCTAATCGTCGCCATAAAGCCCTCCCCAAATGAGTCCAAGCATACACGGAAAATGAGTGGCTGGAGCATACCGCGTACTCCTTTCGGTTCCGCAGTCTTCCTATTCACTGATCCTGCTTGCAGAGATGCGGCTGCGAGAGCAACAATTCTCGAGTGCGTCCGTATATCCGTCGTTGTTATATTGTGCTGCGGCCACGCCCATCGAATAGCCGTACCCCCGCGACTCCGGCCTCCGACGTAACGTCAGTGCATTTCATTCCGCCATCGTTTCTGATGAGGGGATTGAAAGAGTTCGGCGAGTGCTTTTCCAGCGAGGGAATCGGTACCCCCTTGGTAAAGAAGATGTCCAGGCGCGCGTCATTGTTGTAATCAAAAGCCGCCACACCACCGGGCATCGTTTCGATCATATGCTTGCGCGGTGTGGGATGGTTCTGAAGCACGAAGTCCAACCCGGCATGCCTGGCAACTTCGCGAAAACGAATGGGGGAAAGGGCTAAAGCGGGTTTCGAATCAACGCTTTTCGAGGCAATTGTGGAAGTAGAAAAGCACCGGCGCCTGCCAGGAAATCCCCTCGAGAAACCATGAGAAAGGGGCGAGCCAGTTCTGAGTATGCGGGCCGAGCCCGGCGCCGGCTTTAGGATCGCAGGTAAGTTTTCGCATAACCTCAACCACGGCCGAGAACGAATCGATCGAAGCGGCGGACCACGTCACGAAGGTACGCTTCGTCGCCTCCCTCGAGCTCAGTCACCGCGCTGCCCGAGTAACCTATATCGGCAAAGGCTTGCCGCACAGCGGCCCAGTCCACGTCTCCATCGCCGAGGTTCACCCAGGCGTAGCCGTCCTCCTTGCGCTTGAAGTCTTTGACGTGAACCTTGACGATGCTGTTTCCCAGGGTGTGAATCCAGTCTTGTGGATAGCCGTAGAACATGACGTTGCCCACATCGAACCACGCTTTAATCCATGGACTTTGAAATTCGCTAATATACTTCGCCATCTCGAGAGGACTCAGGAGGAATTTGTTCCACACTTCTTCGATAGCGATGACAACTTTTAATTGCTCTGCGAGCGGAATCAGCTTGCGAATCTCTTCTTGTGAACGCGTCCAGGCGTCGTGGTAAGACGTCTGCGGATTGACCACGGCCGGAACGAGCAACACCGCATCCGAACCCCAGAGCTTGGCGTTATGCAAAGAGGTGCGCATTCCTGTGAGGCTCTTCTCCACGACCGCTGGGTCACTCGATGACAGAGGATACTTCCAATGATCCATGTTCATTACAGAATCGATGCGAATATTCACGGCTTCGGCAGCTTTTTTGATTTCTTCAGCCTTGTGCTCGTCCGGCTCCGTCGGAGCTTGCACGACCTCGAAACCTACTTCGCGCGCCATTTTGAAACGGTCCGCAGTACTGAGCTTCGCGGGCAGCATTTCGAACCAAACACCTTTCTTGATGGAAAGTGTTGGTGGGGATGGCGGCGTCCGAGAGGATTCGCCGGCCGTCAGAGAGTTGGCCAACGGTCCGCCGCCGAAACCTGCTGAGCAGACAACCGCGGCCGAGGTTTTCAGAAACTCGCGACGCGATGGATGACACATGAGCTCACCTCAGCGCAACTTGTTCAAATCGATTTTCGGATCCCACACCTCGGTGGACTTCATGGTTTCTTCCCAAGTGACTTCGTGCCCTTTGTATGCCGCCGTCCGCGCCATCATGCAGGAAAGCGCGGATTCGGAGCCCTTCGCGGCCTGATTATGAAAATTTCCGCTGGTAATGCTTTCCACAAAGGCTTTCTTTTTTTCGCGGTCGGCAAATTCCAGATTGCTGGTGAAATTCCCCGTCACGGAAAATGCTTGAGGCTCGGCACCGGGCTTGAGCGTCTGAGGCGCTTGCCATGCTTCATCGCCCCAAATCCCGAGCGGTCCAGTGTACGGCGATTGAGAGGTTCCCTTTGTGCCGAAGAACCTTTCGGTCACGTCCCACCAACCTTTGGCAAACTGTGTCGAGCTGAAGGTCACGTCTACATTGTCCGAATAGTGGAAGATAACGTTGTAATTCCCGTAGACGTCGCCATCATTCGCCGGGCGGCCCAGGCGTCCACCTGTCGCAGAAGCTTTCAACGGATGGTTCTTGAGGACCCAGTTGCAGATGTCAATGACGTGAATGTTTTGTTCCACGATGATGTCGCCTGAAAGCACGCGGTCGTAAACCCAATTGCGAAGGCGCTTCTCGACGGGAGACGCGTTGGGCCACGCCGGCCTATCAATGTAGCCCGTCAGATAATGTGCTTCGCCGCAGACGATGTTTCCGAGCGCACCGTTATGGATGCGCTTCACTAGTTCCACAAACGGGGGACAATCGCGGATTTGGAATCCCACGTCCAGGCTGAGCTTGCCCTCCGCACGCTTGCCGATCTCGATCACCTTCAATGCGCCGGGAACGTCCACAGCCACAGGCTTCTCGAGATAGACATGCTTTCCGCCGGCGACGATAGCTTCTAGATGCTGAGGATGATAGTAGGGCGGCGTGGCGATCACCACAGCGTCAACCTCTTTTGAAGCCGCCATCTGCTTGAAAGCGCTAGGACCAACAAAAATCTGCGAGGTGTCAATCGCCGCATAGCCCTTACCTTGCTGCATCTCGTCGAAATGTTTGCGCGCGTTGTCCAGTTGATCCTGGAACATATCGGCAAGCGCAACGACTCGAGCGCCACCGGTATCAACAAGGTTCGACGCGTCTTCGGTGCCGCGCCCGCCGCAACCAAGCAGGCCTGCGCGGATGGCGGAATTTGCCGCCGTTCCGCGCACCAACTCCGGTTTAATGAGCATGGCCCCGGCCGTCGCCGCCGCTACGCCGATGAATTTCCGACGGTCGAGTTCATTTGAGGAGTTTGCTCGTTTCGAATCGCTTGCCATGTTTCCTCCCGTCACTAGCAATCAGCCGATCAGTTTTTCCAAGTAAAGCATTGCCTCTCGAACGTCCGCCAACTGTTGCGGCCCGGAAATCTCACGCTCAATAGTGACCGCGCCACGATAGTTGAGCTGCTTCAGACGTTCGATAATGCGCGGAAAATCCACTTTCCCTTTGCCAATGGGAACTTCCTTTCCCAATTCCCTGGGGTTCGTAGGCCACATTCCGTCCTTGGCGTGGATTCCCTGCACGTAGGGCCCGAGAAGTTCGATGGCATCGACGGGATTGGCCTTGCCGTAGAGAATCAAATTCGCGAGATCAAAGTTGACGCCCTGATTGTCTAGGCCTACGTCCTGAATGGCGCGCACCAGCGTGATAGGCGTCTCCTGGCCGGTCTCATACCGGAAATTCTGACCATTGTTCCTGCAGTAGCTCGCGACCTCATGCAACGCCGCAACCGTTTCCTGGTAAACAGGATCATTGGGGTTTTCAGGAATAAACCCGCAGTGCGTCTGAACGGCTTGAATGCCGCATTGTTTGGCGAAATCCGAAGCCTTTTTGATGTGTGCGATTCGCGCCGCGCGCGTCTCGCGCGGAACCAAGCCGATTGTGAGCGGCCCCTGATAGAAGTCCCACACTTCTTTGCCCGGCCCTCCAACAACCAACGAAGTCGCCTCAATCTGGTGCTTCTCCAACGCCTGCCGCAGCATCCCAGCAAGAACCGTCTCAAACTCGTCCACAAATACCTGGCTCGTGGGCAAGCCAAGGTTGCGGACCTTGGCCATCGCCGCATCGGGATCCTTGCCGATGCCGATAATCAGGCCAAGGCGCAACGGCTTCTTGCCTTCGTTGGCGGCTACGATTGGCGCGCTTTGAGCCGCATGGAGGTGATCTACCCGCAGAGCATCTGAGAGGGGCAGGCCCTTTGTAGCTGCGGCGGCGCTGAATGGTGTGGCCAACGTCGCGGCTGCGGAAGTTTGCAAGAAGGTGCGACGATTCTGCCTATTCATAATTACCCGTCGAGTAGCATTCTAGGCCACCAATCTAACGGAACTGAGCAGCATGTTGCTTCCTATTCCTGCTTCAGGTAAATGTCCTTCCACCGCATCTTCACACCGCCGCCGGTATGAATCTGCAAAGCGATCACGCCGTCGGTGAATTGCGGTGCAGGGTCCGTAAAGTCCACAATCTTTGTGCCATTGAGCAGGGTCACGATATGCGCGCCGTGCACCGATACTTCCAGGTCATTCCACTCGCCAGGCTTCAGCGCTTGCTCTCCCTCCTGCGTGGGCTGGGCCACCCAGCCGCGGCCACCGCTTTCGTACAAACCGCCGGTATGTTTGCCGACGTTTGGATCCACCTCCACCTGCATTCCTTCAATGTCTGGGCCATGCTGCGGGTCGATGCCCAGAATCTTCGAGCGAACAAACACGCCGCTGTTGCCTGCCGCTTCGCCTTTGAATTTGAGGCGCAGGGTGAAATCCCGGTAGGTCTTTTCCGTGGTTAGGTATCCGTACTTGTTGGCCGTGCTTTCGCAGAGGATGGTTCCCTGCTCGACGACCCACTTTTCGTCGCCGTGAAGAGAGGAACCCAGCCGCTTTGTGGAGGAGCCTGAGCCAAGGCGCCAAGCGCGAGGAGCAGAAGCAACGCGAAAATACTACTGCAGATTTTCACGGTAAACTCTCCACTTTCGCTTGGCTTTGGGTTTCGCACGCATCGGAAGAAAAACACTATCACGCTGTGGCCGGAGAAGCGAGTTTGAAAAGCCGGGGCACGCCGAAAACGGCTGCTTCTCGCAGTAATCCGTAAGTCTGGAGAACCATTCCAAGTCGTCCGGTTGCGGTAGCGTCTGTAGCGTGGCTGCGGGCGTGACAAACGGTCAAGCGCAAGGCTAGGCAAGTCGGGAACGGGAGTGCCTTGGGTGCCCAGAGTCGAGGAGGCGGATAGGATCGCCTGGGTGAACATCGTGCCTAAGGCCCTCCGGATCATTTCCGCTCCATGCTGGCCAGCGACCAGGCCTTTCTAACCCATTCAGGGAAGTAAATCAGGCGCAAAGTGTTTTACCGGTCGGGGAAAAATGGGAAGAGCTTGCGAAATTCTTCTTCGGTGGGCTGATGTCCATATTCGGTGATTTCAAAAGCTTCTGCATGCTGAATGCGGGCTTGCGCGCCATAGCGCTTTTCTAGCGCCCCCCTCCACTCCGGTTGCAGTTTTCTCGCCGCCAGCGGCCCTGCCGCAAGCCATTTCTTCCGCTCGGCTGGATCATTCGGGACCTGCTCCAACTGCCCTTCGGTCCACGGCAGCCACTCGTAGAACTGCGACACGTGGGCGTCCAGCATGTTGATCTTTTTCTCGAACACGTCATCGATCGATACCACGATGTCCGCGCGAAAAGGTTGGGGCCGCGTGAACCGATCGCTGTAGTAGAGGAAAACCGGATTCCGCTTGAGAGGCGGCGTATCCGTAACCAAATCCGGCACGATCACCAGGTAAGACGCGTCCTGGACCAGCACCCCGGTATACCGATGATCCGGATGATAGTCGTTCGGCCGCGGCGCAATGACAATGTCTGCCTTCCACTGGCGAATTTCGCGAATGACCTGCTCACGGACTTCTAGCGTCGGCAAGAGCATGCCGTCGTG
>QHYJ01000031.1:0-54683 GCA_003223255.1 Acidobacteriota bacterium
GCATTCGAATTTGAGGAAACACCGGATCAGATGGCGGCGATCATAGACATCAAGAAAGACATGGAGAAAAGCGAGCCGATGGACCGGCTCCTTTGCGGCGACGTCGGCTATGGCAAAACCGAAGTGGCAATGCGGGCGGCTTTCAAGGTGGTGATGGACAACAAGCAAGTTGCCCTGCTCGCGCCGACGACGGTCCTCACCTTCCAGCATTTCGAAACCTTCAAGAAACGATTTGCGGCGTTTCCCATGCGCATTGAGTTGCTGAGCCGCTTCCGCAGCACGGCCGAGCAAAAGAAAGTTCTGACCGACCTGGAAGCGGGAAAGGTTGACATTGTCGTTGGCACCCACCGGCTGCTTTCGAAAGATGTGAAATTTGCGGACCTCGGTCTGCTGATTGTGGACGAGGAGCAGCGCTTCGGCGTGGCGCACAAGGAACGGTTGAAAGAGATGCGCAAGAACGTGGATGCCCTGGCGCTCTCTGCGACGCCGATTCCACGCACGCTGCACATGTCGCTAGTGGGGCTTCGGGACATGTCGTTGATCGAAACGCCGCCACGGGACCGCCTGGCGATTCAGACCGTCGTGGCACCGTTCCAGGAAGAACTGGTACGCAGCGCCATCGAGAACGAGCTGGCGCGCGACGGGCAGGTCTACTTCATCCATAACCGCGTCGAGTCCATCTACTCGCTCGGTTCGATGGTGCAGAAACTGGTGCCAAAAGCACGCGTGGTGGTCGGGCACGGCCAAATGGCCGAGAAAGAGCTGGAAAGCGTGATGCTCAAGTTCATTCGCGACGAGGCCGACGTTTTGGTGGCGACAACCATCGTCGAAAACGGCCTGGACATTCCGCGCGCCAACACAATTCTTATTAACCGGGCGGACCGGTTGGGTCTGGCGGAACTCTACCAATTGCGCGGGCGCGTGGGCCGGTCGAGCCAGCGCGCTTATGCGTATTTGCTCGTTCCGCCGGAGACGACGCTCTCGGACATTGCGAGGAAGCGCCTGGCGGCGATGAAAGAATTCAGTGAACTCGGCGCAGGCTTCCGCATCGCTGCGCTCGACCTGGAACTGCGCGGCGCAGGCAACATGCTTGGCCGGCAGCAACACGGCCACATCGAAGCCATCGGCTTCGACATGTACTGCCAGATGTTGGAGCGGGCGGTGGCCAAGCTCAAAGGCGAAGAAGTCGCGCCAGAATTGCAAACGACCCTCAGCCTGGGGCTGGATGTCCGCATTCCGCAGGATTACATCCCGAGCGAAAACCTTCGCTTGCGCACGTACAAGCGGATTTCCACTATTGCTACGCAAGAGGAAAAACAGGATGTTCGGAAGGAACTCGAAGACCGCTTTGGCGCTCCGCCTGCGTCCGTAGAAAACCTTTTGGACTATGCCGTCCTCAAATCCATGTGCGAGCGCCTGCGAATTTCTACGGTCGAGCGCCAGGGCAGCCGGATTGCGGTGCGCTTCCACCCGGAGACAACGCTTGATCCGGCCAGGCTGGTGAGCGTGGTGCGCTCGCGCGCGGGCATCAAGCCCGATCCAAGCGGCGTGCTGTGGATCGAATTGAAGCGCGGCGAGCCCGTTCCGGCAGTCTTGAGAAACGTATTGCTCGGGCTTCAAGGGCAGGGCTAGACTGTTTGTTTGGGATATTTCCATTGTGCGGTAGAACTTGCCGGGCCCGCTCTTTGATTTGCAAGGAAGGAACTGCATGCGAAAACTTGTTCTATTCGTGGCGGTCGGCACGGCGTTTCCTGTGTTGGCGCAAGAGACGCGGGAATCCAGTTCGCAGGCGCCTCCGCCTGCTGCCACTCAGACGAAACCTGTGGCTACGCCGGCGGCTAAGTTGAAGGGCGCCGCGGCGACACAGCCGGTGGATCCGAACGCGGGAAAAACCATCGAAGAGATCATTGCCCGCGTCAACAACGAAATCATTACGCTCACCGAGTACGAGAAGGCGCGCCAGAGCGCCGAAGAGGACGCTAAGCAGGAATGCCAGGGCCGCTGCACTCCGGAGCAGTTGCAGGCGGATATCGAGGAGCGCAAAAAAAACACGCTGCGCGACTTGATCGACCAGTCGCTGCTCGTCCAGCGCGGCAAGGACATGGGCATCAGCGTCAAGGCCGACGTCATCAAACAACTCGATCAAATTCGCGTGCAAAACAAGCTGGATAGCATTGACGCGCTGGAAAAAGCGGTCACCTCGGAGGGCATGAACTGGGAGGATTTCCAAAGCAATATCGAAAATCATGTGCTCACCCAGAAGGTGATCGGTCAAGAAGTCGGGTCACACATCAACATCAGCGACGACGAAGTTCAAAAGTATTATGAGGCGCACAAAACGGAATTTGTGCGCCCGGAGCAGGTGGCGCTGCGCGAAATTCAGGTCAGTACGCAGGGCAAGAGTGCGGATGAACTGCCGGCGCTGAAGAAGAAAGCGGAGACGGCGCTGAAGCGCGTTCAGGACGGAGAGGACTTTGGGGAAATTGCGAAGCGCTACTCCGACAGCAGCACCAAGGACCAGGGCGGCTATCTTGGAATGTACAAGCGCGGCGAACTGGCTAAGGAACTCGAAGATAAAGTGTTCGCCATGAAGAGGAATCAGTTGACGGACGTCCTGGAGACTAAACAAGCGTATCTGATTCTTCAGGTGCTGGAGCACTACGACGAAGGGCAACAGTCGCTCGACAAAGTCAGAAATGAAATCATGGAGAAGCTGTACAGCGAGCGCATGGAGCCCGCTTTGCGCGCCTACCTCAAGACCCTGCGCGAGCAGAGCTACGTCATTATCAAGCCGGGTTACCAAGACATCGCTGGCGGCGGAAGTTCGGAAATTCAGGAAGTGAGCGCGACACCGGAAGCCAGCAAACAAAAGAAGGGCCACAAGAGATTCCTGCTCTTTGGCAAGAGGTCCGGATCGAGTTCCGGGAAATCCGGTTCGGATTCGGGCAAATGAAGGCGGCCTTTTCCATTAAATATGTTCTTCATGAATAATCTGGGCTAGAATCGGGCCAATGAAGACACCGCTCGTTTCTGATCTGAACTCCGAGCAGAACATCACGACGTTTTTCCTCGTTTGCGAAAAAGAAATTCGCAACACGCGCGAAGGCAAGCCCTACTTGCGCCTGGAACTGGGCGACCGCAGCGGCACTATCGAAGCGCGCATGTGGGAGCAGTTCGAAGCGGCCGCAAAGGGAATCAACCGCGATGACTTCGTGAAAGTCCAGGCGCGCGTGGAGATGTACCGCAGCCGGCCGCAGCTTTCGGTGATGCAGGTGCGCCTGGCCAAGCCCGAAGAAATTGACCTCGCCGATTTTTTGCCGCAGACGAAAGCAGACGTGGCGAAGCTGTACGCGGAGCTGCTGGAATACGCGACGTCGATTTCAAATTCCTGGCTAAAAAAGCTTGTGACGGGGATTCTCAGCGATCCGGACATCGCCGCGAAGTACAAGCGCGCTCCGGCAGCGAAAGTGATGCACCATGCGTATTTGGGCGGCTTGCTGGAACATGTTGTTAGTTTGTGTGGGCTGGCAAAGGCAGTTGCCGCGCATTATCCGGAACTGGACGTCGATTTGCTGTTGACCGCGGCGATGCTGCATGATGTGGGGAAGCTGGACGAGCTCGGTTACGAACGCGCCATCGGTTACACGGTGGAAGGCCATCTGCTAGGGCACATCGTCCTGGAAGTCCAAACCATTGCAAAAGCCATGGACGCGATCGAAGGTTTCCCGCCGAATTTGAAAACCGTCATTCAGCACATGCTCATCAGCCACCATGGCGAGTATGAGCATGATTCGCGAGGCGCTCGTTTTCCATTTTTTGGATGATCTCGATTCGAAGCTTGCCGCCGTGCGCACGGCCTTGGCGGGGGATTCCGGAGAGGCTGAATGGTCGGCTTACTCCCGAGCCTTGGGACGGAAGTTCCTGCGGCTGGAAGAATTTCTGAAGGATTTTACCCTCACATCACCGGACAAAAAGTAAGGGGCTAAAGAACTCGTACGCAAGCAAGAAAAAGGCCGTTGGCATCAACTTGAGCCCGGAAGTTGTGGATTATTTTAAGGGACTAGCGGAGGAGACGGGACTTCCATACCAGAAGTTGATCGATCTTTATCTTCTGGAGTGCGCGAGGAAGCGCAAGAAATTGGCGATGCGGTGGGTGGCGTAGCAGAGTTCTTGACATAGGATTGCGTATGGGCTGCACAAGCCACTAGACTGGTATTGGGCGACTGGATTCCATGTTCCCAAAGAGCCTCCAAATTCGGGATTTGGCGATACGCCCGGCGGCGGTGCTGGCGCCTATGGCGGGCGTGACGGACACGCTGTTCCGCCGCGTGATTCGAGGCCTGGGCGAGTGCGGCCTGCTGATGACGGAGTTCACCAGCTCCGAAGGCATCACGCGCAGCGCCGCAAAAACGTTGCGCTATTTGTATTTTCAGGAAGACGAGCACCCGATCACGGCGCAGCTTTTCGGCGCAAACCCGGCGGTGATGGCGCAAGCCGCCAGGATGGTTGAAGACCTCGGTTACGACGCGGTGGACATCAATCTCGGCTGCCCAGCGAAGAAAGTGGTGAAGTGCGGCGGGTCGGGGTTGCTGCGCGACTTGCCTCTGCTCGAGCAAATCTTTCGCGCGGTGCGCGCGGCGGTGAAAATTCCTTTGACCATCAAGTTGCGCGCGGGCTGGGACGAGAAATCCATTGTTGCCGCCGACGTGGCCAAGCTGGCAGAAAGCGTGGGCGTTGAAGCCGTCGCGGTGCACCCGCGCACGCGCGTTCAGGGTTACAGCGGCGCCGCAGATTGGTCCATCATCGCAGCCGTGAAGCAAGCGGTAAAGATTCCGGTCATTGGCAACGGCGACATCAATCGTCCGGAGGACGCCGAGCGCATGTTCCGGGAAACCGGTTGCGACGCGGTGATGATTGGGCGCGCGGCGGCCACGAATCCGTGGATCTTCCGCCAGATGCAGGAGTTCGCGGAGACGGGGCGCTACGCCATCCCGACCGAAGTTGACCGCTTCCGGTTACTGATTGACTACTACGGACAAATTTGCGCCGCCAACCTACCCGATGGTGTAGGCAAAATGAAACAGTTCGCTTGCTGGTTTACTCATAGCGTGGGGAACGGCAGCGAGCTTCGCAGAATCGTACATGCGGCGCGCACGCCCGGCGAAATCCTTTCCAGGGTGGAGAGTTTCTTCCATGGCGGAGCGGCTGCGGGCGTCCGCGTTGCGGGCGCGCAGGAAATGGCCGATGGCTCCACGGTCACCAGCAAGCTGGACCGCGCTGTCGCCAGAAATGAGGACCCGGCCCATGGTCCCAGTCAGCATGTCAGTTTCGAGGCAACGCTCGGAACGTAGAATTGCAGTCCACCTACCTATGCGCGTGAGCGGACGCGACTCCCGCGGCATGGCCTTCGAGGAAGAAACCTCCAGCGTAAACCTTTGCCGCAGCGGCGCCGCGTTTCTGACGCGCTTTGATGTGGCGATAGGCTCGGATCGCAGCATTCCGTTATCGAATTATGCACCGCGCCGCGGCGCGGCGGACTTCTCGACCTCTGGACGCGTCGTGCATGTTCGCGACGCGGAGTCGGGCGGAGAGAAATTCGTGGGTGTGCAGTTTGTTGGCCCGCGGTTCCAGCGCGTGTTCCGGTCGGAATCGGCGGCCTGAGCTCCTTCTTTTGCGGGAATAGAAGTCCCTTGCGCGCCTACAAGCCTGTGGTCGTTCGTTGGAGGCGCTCTCCTCTATTCCCAAGGCAGGTGTTCAGATACCAGGTATTCCCGAAAGGGTCCCTCACGCCGGCTGAGCGGTCGCCGTAGGGCTTGTCGTTCGGTGGCTCAACGGAAGTGGCCCCCGCGCGCAGCGCCTGTGCGTACATGGCATCCGCGTCGGGTACGAAAATGTGCAGGTGGCAGGGCTTCGGCTGATACTCTCCGTGGGCTTCGTCGATTTCGAGCGTGGCGTTGCCAATGCGCATAGTGGCGTGCATCACGATTCCTTCCGGCGATTTGTGCACGCCCATCGCTTCCGCCCCGAACGCAGCTTCCATAAACGGAATCATCTTGTGCGCCCCGCGAACATGAAGATACGGCTGCACGCTTGGCAGCGCTCCGGAAGAATCGAGGGACCAGCGTTTTGGCGTCGCGATGTACCAACGGTTGCCAAAACGGTCTCTAAGAGCACCCCAGCGATCACCAGAAGGGTGATCGCTGGTGGGCCTGTAGATCGCGGTAGCGCCGGCCTGCAGTGCGCGGTCAAAGGTGGCGTCGGCGTCGTCCACGTACAAGTGAATGTCTGTCGGAGAGGACGGAATTTGCTCGTTGGCCTCGGCGGTTTCGATTACTCCATTGCCGATGGCCACTTCCGCGTGCATCAACTTGCCATCCGGCAACGGCACTCGCAGCCGTTCCGTGCCCGCAAAAGCGTTCTTTAAGAACTCGATGAACTGCGATGCGCCGTTCACGATGATGTAAGGCGTAATGGACGTGAATCCCGGACGCATGTAGTGGACGGCCTTCGCTGGCGCCGTTGCGGTCGATTCGGTTCTTTCGTTCATGGGCATAGTCGTTCTCCTTTGCAGATCGGATTTGAGTGCTGCTCGAAACTCGGTTCGCGGCAAGTAACGCAGCTCGCGGGCAATCGCAGCAAGCGGTGCAAGGTCGCGGTGCGGCACTTTCTCCGCCCGCGGCTGCAGAGACACGAGCATAGCTTGCACAACCTCTTCGACCTGCTCGGCGAGGGGGCGCTTGGGCAGCCGCTCAGGCACGGCCGCCTCCCATCTGCGCACGCAGGCGCTCGAGCGCGCAACGGCAATTGCTTGACCGCTCCCTCGCTTTTGCCGAGCCGCTCGGCGATTTCCCGAATGCTGCGCTGGTCCACGAAGCGCTCGTGAACCACGCGCCGCTGGGTTTCCGGGAGCTGCCCCACCAACCGGAGCAAACGCGCTCGGTGTTCGATAGCACGGCAGACGCTTCTCCGTCCTCCCTGGGGCGGCGGACTTCTTAGGCGCTGCGCTTCTCGGCGAAGCCTTGTTCCTTCCGGGGCGTCCGGTGGGCTTCATCGCTCTGGGAATAATAACTCGCCAGCGCGAAAAAGGTTACGGCGCTGCCCGGTTCCGCCCAGCCCCCGTGGGAATGCCGGGCGCTGTCGTTTTTCATACCATGCCGGTACTCCAGAGCAGTTACATGCGTCCGTGAAAATTGGTGAAAATGAGGACAACGATTCCCGTGTGCTGGTGCGGTCTGCCGGCGCTCGGCTCAGGGAGGGTTGAATGCAGAAGCTACAACATCTCTCTCCAAAAGGGTGCGAAGGGCGAACGGAACAACAATAGCGCTGGCAAGCAACACGGCAAGGCCCGCGCCGAACAAGTGCAGGTGGAAAACAAAAAGGGGGAGAAGGACCCCAGCCCGTCCAAGGGTAGCAAGAGTCAGGGCAAGCACAAGGGCTGGTCGACGAAGGGCGAACACAAAGCCAAGGGCCACCGCTAGGATCGGCAGTCCAGAGTTCGGTCATTAAAACCCAGGGGAGCCATGAAGACGGAGCGGCTTCCTTTCCTTTTGGGAACTATCCACAGGTAGTAGCCAGTTAGCACCTAAGGCGTGATGCCACCGCGGACCACCAGAGCAGCAATCCACGAAGCGACAGAATTTGAGAGAGTGAGCTAGCGCGTCACCTGGCGCAAATGCCGGTGGTGACGACTTTCTTGTTGGGCTTGAGTTGATAGGTGAAGTAGGGAACGGCCACGCGGAAAGACTGTGGGTCGTTGTTGGCGCAATGCCCGGGGCTCTGCTGAGAGCAAAGTGGGCTCGCGAGATGGTCGTCCGCAAAGGCAATATTGGCGCGGTGCTGCGGGTCCAGAGCCACTTGGAAAAAGTCCGCGAGGCTGCGGCTGTCGTCGTTGGAGCATCCGGTGCCGCTGGTGCAAACCGTTCCGGAATGAATGACGTGGTCGCTGGCCGCATGCTCCGTGAAAGTCGGGACAGCAGCGTTGCCATTGACAGTTTCGGCAGCATACACGTTCCACTGGGCCCAGCAATCGGTCGTGCCGTCCGCGCAACTCGGCTGCATGGTGGCAACGTCGTTGGAGTTGCCAGCCATGTTTGCTCCGAGCCAAGTCACTACGACGTGCCCATAGGCATCCGCCGCGACCCACGGAAACACATTGGCTTTGCCCACGGTTGGGCCGCTATTCACGCGCACGGGAGCGGTCCACGTGTTCCCTAGATCCGAGGAGGAAGAGAGGAACACGTTCTGGTTGTCCGACCAGACGGTGTAGAGGTTGCTAAAGTTATCGACCGCAATGGCGGGGAAAATGTTGTTGTTCCCGTTGGTGGCGCCCAAGGATCCCGCAGGGCTGGCAAACACCTTGTGGTCGGTGAATGTGAAAGTGGCGGCGCCCAAGCCCGCATCCGTGGACACTCCCACATAAACGGTCCGCTGCGGTTTGCTACGAGTATTTTCTAGGGCGTTGTCGGGAGCCGTGAAGGCAACGTAAAGGTTCCCTTTGCTCGGGCAGGCGCTATGGTCGACTTTGAGCTGCGCCGCGGTGTTGGCAGTGTCGGTGGGCGCCAAGCTGCCCGCGGCGAGAAGTGTTGCCGCATCGATGGCTTCGCCGGCGCCCGCCGTGTATGTCAGCCCGCCGTTATTGGAGCGCTGCACATCAATGTTGAACGTTGCCAAGTCATGGTAGGCAACGTAGACGGTAGAAGGATCGGCGGCAGCGTCGTTCCACATGCGGTCATCGCCCGGGATCAGCGAAGCAACCACATTGGGCGGAGTGAAAAACGTGTCCCCGCGGTTTCGCGAATTGGTGGCCGTTACTCCAGGGGCGAGCGTCAAGCTCGTTAGTGCGAGATTCGGAATCGCGGAATTGTTCGGGTCAGGCGCGCTGACGGCAATGTCGCCATCGCCACCGCCCGGAGCCACCCCGAGGTTGGTAGGGCTCCCGACATTATTGACGCAACCGCCGCCGTTTAGCCCGAAAATACCGCAGTTGTCGGGCTGGCCTTCGTATTTGAAGGGCAGAGTGCCATTGGCATTGGGCGCGCCATCGATGGGCTGGCTCCAGCGCCAAAGATCCAGGCCGCCGGGCACGCCACGAATGGACTGCACATAGATCGTGCCTTGCGAATCGACACGGTCGGACGGTTCGAGTCCCTGAACAATGAACGCGAGGGGGCTCAAACCCGTAGGAACGGGAGCCAACTGCGGCAAACAAAGGCTTTGATTGGGGCTAAAGCCGTCCGTGCCTGGACCCACGAAGGCGGGAATGGCTTCGGCGCCCCCGCCTGCGCCCGTTTGGCTTGGGCAGGCGTGCTCGTTGGTGGGGTCGGGAAAGGAAGTTTGGGCAATGACGTTGCGGCCGAGATCTACAGAGAACATGAGGATCAGAGCGAACAGGACTACGGCTTCGACAAACAGCAATCGCCGGAGCTTGCGCATGGACGTCTCCTTCGGACACGAAATTCTTGCTCTTGCGAGGCTGAGGAGGGCCTCTTAGCGAGTCACTTGGTTCTCGCGAATTTGGCGAAGCGGGTGGTCATCCACTGTTCAAGGAGGCACGGACCCGAAGGACAGCTCTCGGCCACCCGCTTCTTGAGGCACGAGTCAGCTATAGAGCGAGACGGTAATTCGAACAATCGGGTGGTTACCGGAATTGAGGCATTCCAAACACCTGATGCACGCCGATGGAGAATTCCGTTAGGCAAGGAATCCCGGGGTGGTCACCGGCTTGGGGGTTGTGCGGACTTAGCGCCTGCTTTCGTTTGCTCAAAAATTTGCAAATCGTGCAAACTTTTTTGTGGGTTCTTCCGTCACTCAAATATCCAGCCAGAAATGCGTAGTGGTCCCAGGAACCCGCAGCGCGGCATGAAGCGGAGCAAGCGTGCCGCACGGCTTGTCGTGCTCGTGCGGCAGCTCACCCTTCATGCTCATGGGTTGCGGGATTCGACGTTCCCGTGTCTCTTGACTCTTGTCGAGTGGTCCGGTCGGGGGATGCGCGAAAGCTTCCAGCTCCTATTTGTTCACGAGGAGGACCACCATGCACTCGCTTGTTCGACCTTTCCTGTTCGCCCTCAGCCCGATGTTCTTGTTGTTTGCCGGACTGCTCTCCACTCCGCATTGCGCCTCAGCATCCCAGGTCCAGGAAAGCGTCGCCACTGCTCCATCGCTGGACAACCTGAAATCCCGCGCGGAAGATGGCGACGCCAAGGCTCAATTCAGTCTTGCCGTGCATTATCTGCGGAGCAATCCCGCCGCTCCGGATTACGGCTCAGCCATAAAATGGCTGCGCGCTTCGGCCAGCCAGGGAAATACCCAAGCGCAATTTTTCCTTGGCTATCTCTACCAAGCTGGCGAAGGGATCGACAGAGACTTCGCCAAGGCCGCCGAGAACTACCAGGCCGCCGCGGAACACGGTTACGCTCCCGCCGCAAACAACCTAGCGTACCTCTACGACCGCGGACAGGGCGTTCCCAAAGACCTCCGCAAAGCTGTGGAATTGTATCTGGTCGCAGCGCAGACAGGTAACTATGTCGCTCAATTCAATCTCGGAACGATGTACTACCGGGGCGACGGAGTTCCTCGCGATTACTCTCTCGCTGCAAAATGGTTTCGTGCCGCCGCCGAGGAAGGCGATGCCTATGCTCAGCACAACCTCGGCTTCCTCTACTTCAAGGGCCTCGGCGTGCCTTGCGATTACAAGGAATCCGCCCGATGGGAACGGCTTGCCGCGGAGCAGGGGGAGCTTCACGCCCAGACCGACCTTGGCTATCTCTACGAATCAGGCAGAGGAGTGCCGCTCGATTACGTTGCTGCTTACACCTGGTATGCGCGCGCGATCGCCGGCGGGTACAGGGTCAGCGTTGATCGTCTCAAAAGCCTCTCCCGCATCATGACCAAGAGGCAAATGGAAGAAGCCAACACGCTGGTCGCCGCGGAAACTTCGCAGCCGCAACGGCGTCTCAAGAGGCCAACGACGGCCGTCTCGGCATTGCTCGAATCTCATTGATGCTAATCCGCCTCGTTATTCGGGCAGGATCACCGCTTTCCCTCGTGTCCGCGCATCAAGCGTCGCTTTATCCAAGTTGAGTTGCGCGGCGACGAGTTCCGGCGGTGTGTGCGACAACCACTCGGAAAGTGCCAGGTCCTGGTAGTAGCTGCTTTTGAACATTTCCAGGAATTTCAGGTCCGTGTTGCCGGTGTTCTCCACGTAGTGCGGAAGCGTTTTTTGGACGTAGCCCACGTCACCGGCATCGAAGTCCAAGGTGCGCGCGCGGCCCACCGTGGCAAACACGGTCATGCGCGCCTTGCCGGTAATGAAGAATTGCCATTCGTCGGCATTGGGATGCCAGTGCAGTTCGCGCACACGCCGGCAGCAAGCCGCATGTTTACCCCGGCGAGCGGCTTCGAAACGGCCAGCTCGCGCACGGTGACCTCGCGCGACCATCCGCCCTCTATGACGGGGCCCTCTTGCACCTGTCGCCGGATACCCTACCTTGAGCTGCCGCGATACAATCCCCAAGATTTCCGAAGGCATCAGCCCCGCGCTCCGCAACACCCGCAGACAGAGCCTTCCATTTCTTGGAACGGTTCGTTTTTTCAACCCAGGAAGGTTACGGGGTTCTCCTCAGCCAAAATCAGGGACCTGCCTGATTCAATTGCAGGAATTTTCGGATTGTGCTTTGAAGGCTTGCTTGGCAAATTGTGCGACATTTCATGAGAGTGCTGATACCTGATGATCGGCGTGGTCAGCGGGATTCCTTACGC
This sequence comes from Acidobacteriota bacterium, assembly GCA_003223255.1. Classification (GTDB taxonomy): domain Bacteria; phylum Acidobacteriota; class Terriglobia; order Acidiferrales; family UBA7541; genus Acidiferrum. The sequence continues at coordinate 11,758 of QHYJ01000031.1, forward strand.
AAGTTGTTGGAAAGAGAGCGTGAGGTCCAGGTCAGCGGGATCGCCGAAGAAGCGGAGGGCGCTCCTGACGGCGTGATGGCCCGCGAGCTGCGGCGTGCTTTGGATGGTTGTCCCATCTGCGACAGCGACTACCGCGATCATTCCTTTGTGGTTCTCGCGACCGTGGTTATCGAGCCGCATTGGCAAAGCCCGCTGCGTGTGAAGCAATACTATGATTTTCTTGAAGAGCACCACTGGGAGGAACTTCTAAGCTTGCGGGAGTGGAGTGACGGCGCGGATGCGCTCATAGGTTTTGCCTTTCGCTGTGCGGCGGGACGCATAGGGATTGTTACGATGTTCAGCCCGGCCAAGCCCGGTTTGCCCGACACTCCGCTGCACTACACCATCCTTCCCGAAGAAGAAGGGAACAGCTTGCTCGCGTTGCTCCCTGCCGAAAAGTGGCATCCGTTGCGGTAGGCTTCTATTCTGCACGGTAGGCTATACTCCTTCGGGAGGGCTGCCTTGCCGCTGCACACGTTTGTCCGCTTTGAGCCGCTGACTGGAAAAGGGCAGCAGCTTCGCCAGGAGTTGAAGCTACTTCTGGAGCCAACGCGCGCCGAGCCCGGCTGCATCCGCATCCATCTCTACGAAGCGCTGCGCGATCCGTTGGTCTTTTATATTCATTCCGAGTGGGTGGACGAGGCGGCGTTCGACGCCCACCCCAAGCTGCCGCACATGACGCGCTTTCTGAGCTTGGTGAGCGAACTGGTTACACATCCCGTGAAAGGCATTCGCACCAAACAAATCGGTTAATTATTTGGTTTGGGGGTGCTTCGGCTGATCCTAAGCCGCTGATCCGCTAGCTTTTGCAGCGCGCATTTGGGCCACGATCTCCTGGAATTGCCGCGTAAGGTGCGGCACGATTCCCAACTGTCGCTCGATGAGCATCAACTGCGCCCGATGATGCATTTCGTGCTCTTTCGCAGCCAGCAACCGCTCGAAACGCGTTTTCGCCGTCTTCCCATCGGGCTCGATCACCGTTTCCGCAAGGAATTCCGGCGTCAGGGTTTCCAACCACGCCGCAAATTTTTCGCCTTCCGTGCGCAGCAGCTCCAAAATCTCGGCTTTCCTTCTCGGCTTCGCTTCCTCGGCGTTGAACTTGTCCATCATCCCAAAGAAATCGAAGCCCACCAGTGTGGTGAGGCGTTTCCTGTGCACGTCTTCCCAGATGCGCGTGGAGATCGCCACGTGCGTCAGCATGCGCGCAACGGTTCGCACTTCCGGGGCTGCCACAAAGCTGTATTTATCCTCGGGAATATCTTCGGCAACCTTCATGGTGTTCTGGCGCACCGTGCGAAACGCATTAGCCAATTCTTTTCCGCCGTAAATGCTCATGGAATCACCTCGCAGTGAGATTGTCTGCGCCACCCGGAGCAGACCGCATACTTCGATGCACAGTTTTGGCTGCCGGTCACCCCTTCCAGCACTGTTTTTTTCAGCGCTCCTCGCTGCCGCTTGCCTCGCCGGCTTGGCTGCGGACCATCTGATGGTACGCCGCACGACGCGTCAGGCCGCGCTCCTTGGCGGCCAGCTTGAGCGCTTCTTTGCGATCCAGCTTGGCCTGATGCATCAATTCCTCGACGCGCGCCGCCAGCGATTGCGCCGAGTCACCTTGCCCATACCCCTCAGCCACATCGGGTGGGCCAAGAAGGAGTGTGATTTCGCCGCGCGCCGGCCGTTTTTCGAGCGTGGCGGCAATGTCGGAGAGCTTGCCGCGCCGAAATTCTTCGTGGACTTTAGTGACCTCGCGCGCCAGGCAAGCGGGCCGATCGCCGAGAATTTCCAGCGCGTCGGCAAGGCATTCCTCAACGCGGTGCGGCGCCTCATAAAAGATGATCGTGCGCTCCTCGATGCGCAAGCGTTCGAGGGTGCGGCGGCGTTCGCCACTTCGCGCGGGCAAAAATCCCACAAAGAGGAACTCTTCGGTGGGCATACCGGAGGCGGAAAGTGAAGCGAGCAGCGCCGACGGCCCGGGAATCGGCACCACGGGAAGGTGATGGCGCAGGCAGAGCGTCACCAGGCGGTGCCCCGGGTCCGACACCAGCGGCATGCCTGCGTCGCTGACTAGCGCGATTTTCGCGCCTTGCTCCATGGCCATGACTAGTTCCGGCGCACGCGTCAATTCGTTGTGCTCGTGGTAGCTGATCAGCGGCTTGTGAATGTCGTAGTGCGTAAGCAGCTTTTGTGTGTGGCGCGTATCTTCGCACGCGATTTGATCCGCTTCTTTGAGGATCCGCAGCGCGCGCAGGGTAATGTCCTCGAGGTTGCCAATCGGTGTCCCCACAAGATACAAGCAACCCGTGGGATTCTGCTCGTCTGTACGCGAATTCTTCCCCGCCATGACGACCAGTCTAGCACGCACCTGATGGGGAAGCGCCGGCAGCGAAGGACACCGCTATACAAAAGCGCCCAGCGCGCGGCGGCTGTTTCCTAGGAATGCTATACTTCCTTTTTTGGACGGGTTGAGGAGGGGCTTCTGTGCCGCTGTACGAGTACAAATGCTTAAGCTGTGGCCGTCTCATGGAGCGCATTGAGAAAGTTTCCGGGTGGCGGAAGGGTGGAGCAGTTGCTGGCGGCGCCCGCTATCCAATTCAAGGGCGCGGGGTGGTATGTCACCGATTACGCAAAGAAAACGAGCGGCGGCGATTCCGAAAAACCTGCGGCTCCGTCAACGGAAACAGTGAGCAAAAGCGGCGACGCCAAGGAATCGGGTTCTACAGACACCAAAGAAAAAAAGTCCACGAAGAAAAAGTAAATCGTGCGAGGAGCCGAATGGCCGATGCCACGCAAGGAAAGAGTGCCGCTGCACGCAAAGTGCGCAAAGCGGTTCTGCCGGCCGCCGGGCTCGGCACGCGATTTTTGCCTGCGACCAAAGCCCAGCCCAAAGAAATGCTGACCGTCGTGGACAAGCCGCAGATTCAGTACGTTGTCGAAGAGTGCGTCGTTTCCGGGATTGAGCACATCATTATCGTCACGGGAAAAGGAAAGAACTCCATCGAGGATCACTTTGACTACTCGCCCACCCTGGAGCGGTTTCTGGAAGAAAAAGGGAAAAAAGAGCAGGCGGCCATGGTGCGGCACATCAGCGACATGGTGCAGGTGAGTTACACGCGCCAGAAAGAACCGCTCGGCTTGGGACACGCCGTGCTGGTGGCGAGAGACCTTGTGGGCGACGAGCCTTTCGCTGTTTTGCTTGGCGACGTGTTGATTCCTGGTCCCAATCCCGCCACCAAACAGCTTATTGACGTCTACGCCGCGACCGGCGTGGGAGCGATCGCCGTCGAAGAAGTGCCCAAGGAGCGAACGCACCTCTACGGCATTATTGGTGGTGAGCCTGCGCCGCAGCCGCCGTTCGGAGCGCGACTTTTGCGAATTCGCGAAGTGGTGGAAAAACCCAGGCCGGAGAAGGCTCCGTCGAACCTCGCGATTACCGGGCGCTATGTCTTACCGCCGCAGATTTTTGATTGCTTGGCGCGCACCAAGCCCGGCGCAGGCAATGAAATCCAGTTAACGGACGCGCTGCGCATTCTCGCTCAGGAAGTCGGCTTGTGGGCGTACATTTATGACGGAAGGTCGTACGATGCCGGCGATAAATTGGGATTTTTGAAGGCCACCGTGGAAATCGCCCTGCAGAACAAGGAATTTGGCGGGGAGTTTCGCGAGTACTTGAAGACCCTTAAATTGTAGAAATCGCATGAGCACGCGCATTTTAGGAATTGAATCTTCTTGTGACGAGACCGCGGCCGCCGTGGTCTCGGACGGGCGCGAGATTCTGTCCAGCGTCGTGGCCTCGCAAGTCGACGTACACCGGAAATATGGCGGCGTGGTCCCGGAACTGGCTTCGCGCGAGCATTTGCGGCAGATTGTGCCGGTGGTGCGCGAAGCGCTTGCGCAGGCAGGCCTGAAGCTGGAAAAAGTTGACGCCATCGGCGTGACGCAAGGGCCAGGCCTTGTCGGCGCCCTTCTCGTGGGAATCACTTATGGCAAGACGCTGGCGGAATCGCTGGGCAAGCCACTGGTGCCGGTCAATCATCTGGAAGGGCATATCCACGCCGTTTTTCTCGAGGCGCACAAAGCGGGGCGCGCTCCGAATCTTCCCGCGGTTTGTTTGATTGTCTCTGGCGGACACACGGTTTTGTATGAAGTGAATACGCAAGGTTCCAGTGTGCCGGATGCCAGCGCGCTTTTTCGTTACCGCAAGCTGGGGCAAACGCGCGACGATGCGGCGGGCGAGGCTTATGACAAAGTCGCGAAACTCCTCGCGCTCGGTTACCCCGGGGGCCCGATTCTCGATCGGTTGGCTGCCGCAGCAGACCGAGCGCCCGCTCCCGTGAAATTCGGCCCCACGAAAACGCGCGGTAATCCGCTCGATTTCAGCTTCAGCGGCTTGAAAACCGCCGTGCTTTATCATTTGCGCGAGCATGCAGAATACTCCAGCGAGATTCGCCAGCGTGAAGAGGCACTCGCGCGTGGCGAGCGAAAATTCGATCAGTTACTCCCGCTTTGCAGCAAAGCTACGCTCGGTCTTGTGCGCGAATTTCAAAACGCGGTGATTCGAGATCTAGTGGATCGCACGATGGCCGCGGCAGAAGAACTTGACGTCGGGAGCATCCTGGTTTCCGGCGGTGTAGCGGCCAATAGCCAGTTGCGCGTGACCTTTGAAGAACGTGCCAAGGGCGCAGGCCTTGAAGTATTCTTCCCGAGCCGCGCGCTCTCCACGGATAATGCCGCAATGATCGCTGCCGCCGCGTACCCGCGGTTTCGCGCTGGCGTCCTCGCCGATCTTACGTTGAACGCTGACCCCAGCCTTGCGCTCGCCTAAGAATGGAACGCGGGGGGATCGATTCATGAAAATCCCGAAACGCCTCTTCATTGCGGCAATTCTAGTGTTTTCCCTGCTGGGTGGCAGGAGCTCTTGGGCCCAGACAGCGCGATGGACCGAGCAAAAGGCCAACGAGTGGTACGCAAAGCAGCCATGGCTCGTCGGAAGCAATTACATCCCACGTTCGGCCATCAATGAACTGGAAATGTGGCAGGAGGCAACTTTCAATCCAGAGCAAATCGATCAGGAGTTGGGCTGGGCAGAATCCCTCGGCATGAACACCATGCGTGTGTTTCTTCACGACCTGCTTTGGCAACAGGATGCCGAGGGGTTTAAGAAACGCATCGACCAGTTCCTGACGATTGCCGCGAAGCATCACATTCGCCCGTTGTTTGTGCTTCTCGATTCTTGCTGGGATCCCTTGCCGCACCTCGGGCCGCAGCATCCTCCCATTCCTGGCGTTCACAATTCCGGCTGGGTGCAAAGTCCCGGCGCCGTGGCTCTAGGAGATGCCAAACAATATCCGCGCTTGAAAGCCTATGTGCAGGGAGTAGTCGGTGCGTTCGCCAAGGACAACCGCATTCTCGGCTGGGACATTTGGAACGAACCCGGCAACAGCAACATGGGGAGTTACGCAAAGGAAGAATTGAGAGACAAGACCGAACGAGTTCTGGTGCTCTTGCCGCAGGCATTCGAATGGGCGCGCGAAGTCAATCCCACGCAACCGCTCACCAGTGGAGTCTGCTGCGTGGACCAGGCACCCGATGCATCGCACCTTGGCAAGGTTGAACTGATTCAGTTAGGCGAGTCCGACGTGGTAACGTTTCACAACTACAGTTGGCCGGAATATTTCAAGCGCGAAGTGGGCTGGCTCAAGAAATACAACCGCCCGGTCATCTGCACGGAATTCATGGCGCGTTCGGTAGGCAGTACGTTTGACACCATTCTGCCGATTGCGAAAGAAGAGAAAGTTGGCGCCATCAACTGGGGCTTCGTCGCGGGCAAAACGCAGACGAACCTGCCCTGGGAATCGTGGGAGCATCCCTACATCCTCGCGCAGCCGCCGGTATGGTTTCACGGGGTGTTGCATCCGGACGGAAGGCCCTACCGCCAGGCCGAGGCGGACCTGATTCGCGAGCTTACGGGGAAGCAAGGGAAGTAGCGGCGACTAAGAAGCCCTGCACAACCTCGTTTTCACCGCCCGGGGTATACTTTCGCGCACATGCCCAGCAAAAAGAGCAGTAAGGGCCCGCGATTCCAGCCTGCGAGCGATCAATCGCTGCTCATTTATTTTGGCGAAAAAATCACACGCAAAGCGAACGAGAACGTCAGAAGGCTTCTGCATCTGCTGGGGGAGGACCCGCTTGCCGGAGTGCACAATCTGCATCCCGCGTATTGCTCGCTGCTTGTAAAATTTGACGTGCGGAAGTGGCGGCAGGAAGCGCTGGAAAAAGAGCTACGCAAATATCTAGCCCGGCTCGACAAAGTGAACTTGCCCGCCCCGCGCGAGGTGGAGATCCCGGTCTGTTACGGTGGAGAATTCGGCCCCGACCTGGAAGACGTAGCTGCGACGCACGGGATGACGCCCGAACGCGTCATTGAGCTGCACACTTCGGCCAACTACCTTGTCTATTTTTTGGGATTCACCCCAGGCTTCGCATATCTCGGCGAATTGGCGCAGGAATTGGTCACGCCGCGCCTACCGTCGCCGCGCAAAAGAGTGCCGGCAGGAAGCGTGGGCATCGCCGGGAATCAAACGGGCGTATATCCGTTCGAAACGCCGGGCGGGTGGAGATTGCTGGGCCGCACGCCGCTGGCGATGTTTCGAACGGATCGCGAAGATCTTAGCCTCTTGTCCATTGGCGACCACGTGCGTTTCGTGCCTATCTCGAGGGAGAGCTTTGCGGAGTTGGCTCGCAGATGAGCGCCATCGAAGTGCTGGCACCAGGGCTGCTCACGACGGTGCAGGACTTGGGGCGAGAGGGCTTCGGTCCCATGGGCGTCTCGCCCTCGGGCGCCGCGGATCCCCTTGCACTGCGAATGGGCAATCGGCTCGTGGGAAACGCCGAAGGCGCCGCGACGCTTGAGATGACACTACTTGGTGGAACGTTCCTTTTTCGAGAGGGAGGTATTGGGGCTCTAACAGGTTCCGACTTTGGGGCCAACCTGGACGGCACGGCCGTTCCGCGTTGGGCTTCCTTTGAAGTAAAGCCGGGGCAAACGCTTCGGCTGGGGCCGACGCGTTCGGGTGCACGATGTTATTTGTGCGTGCAAGGTGGAATCGCTGTGAAATCATTCCTGGGAAGCGCTTCGACGCACCTCCTCAGTGGCCTGGGTGGCCACGAAGGGAGGGCGCTCCGCAAGGGTGACGTCTTGAAAATTGGCGATGCTCGCGAGGCAAAAGAGAAAGGAACGGACCATAATGCCAGTTCTACGGAAGGCGCACATAAGTCGAATCGCTTGCGAAGCGTTGCGGCCAAAGCTTTGGAGCTTCTTGCGCCCCGCAAAGTCTTGCGCGTGACGCCGGGTCCACAGAGCGATTGGTTCCCGAAAGCCGCGCAGAGAATCTTCTATAGCTCCACGTATCGCGTCTCCGAGGAAGCCAACCGCATGGGCCTACGACTGGCAGGTCCGGCGATTCGCGAAGGTGCACACGGCGAAATGATCAGCGAGGGCGTTTCGCTGGGAGCCATTCAAGTCGCCGCAGGAGGACTCCCCATTCTTTTGTTCGTCGAGCAGCAAACCACCGGTGGGTATGCAAAGATGGCCAACGTCATTTCCGCGGATTTCAGCAGCCTGGGCCAGCTTCGTCCGCGCGACGAAATTCGCTTCGAGCTTGTCAATTTTGAATCCGCTCGCAAGTTGTTCATCGAACAGGAAAAGCTGCTGGCCGCGAAGGATTTGATTGTGTAGCCGCAGCGCCATATATCCCAACTAATCCCAACTCCCTCGCGGACGCTGCTGCTTTTTCCTGTTGCCATACCGACGGCTTTCCGAGGCGGTCCACTCCCGAGCTTGGTCAGTCACGTGCGAGTCGCGGAGCGCGAACTAAATGCCTCGTTTTGAACAGTTTAAGCTGTAAGAAGTCCTGGGAGTGCGGCCGTCTTGCCGCCGCTTTTCTTACCTCCCCGATGGCGACTTGATGCTTTGGCCGTGGTGGAGGGTCTAGAATTGGCGACCATGACGCGTATTGATTTGAATTGCGACCTGGGCGAGCTGCCCGAGGCTATCGCCGACGGCACGCAGGAAGCGCTCCTGCGCTCCATCACCTCGGCCAACGTCGCCTGCGGCGGCCACGCGGGCGACGAACGCACCATGCGAACGACGATCGAGCAGGCGTTGCGCGCGGGCGTTGCGGTCGGCGCGCATCCGGGCTACCCCGACCGCGAGAATTTCGGCCGCCTGGAATTAAAACTGTCCCCCCAAGCCGTCGCGGATTCCGTTTGCGACCAAGTCCGCGCGCTCGCGGCCGTCGCGGCCGCACGCGGCGCGAAGCTGGTGCACGTGAAGCCCCACGGCGCGCTTTACAATCAGGCGGTAAAGAATCGCGAACTGGCAGAGGCGATTGCCCAAGGCGTCGTGAAATGCAACAAGAACTTAGTCTTAATGGGTTTGGCAGAATCGGCCATGCTGGACGTTTTTCGCGATGCGGGCTTTGCCGTTGCCGCGGAAGCCTTCGCCGACCGGCGCTACGAGCCGGATGGCACGCTACGCTCCCGCAAATTCGACAACGCGCTGATCCGCGATCCCGCCGAAGCCGCCAGACAAGCTCTCAGCATCACCGAGCGCGGCATCGTGACCGCCCACGACGGCACCGAAGTGAAACTCGCCGCCCAAACCATCTGCATCCATGGCGACACGCCCGGCTCCGTGCAAATCGCCGCCGCCGTCGCCCGCAAGCTGCGCGAAGCTGGCATCACACTCGCCGCTCTAGTGTAAGCGCACTCGATTCAGCAGACTTGACGTGCCTCTTGAATGGAGGATGAAGCCCTTTTGCCGCAAGAAGAGTAAGAGGATCGAACAGAACGTAACGGTCATGCGGCGCTCCCAGGCGGGGTCTTCAAAAGCTCCGTTGATGTAACCGCGACGCGCGAAGGCGGAGACAGAGACTCGCCAAAGGATCCACATCAGGACAGGAAAGAGGGTTCCGCCTATTTCTTTTTATCCGAATCGGGCGACTCCACATACACAAGCTGGAACGTGCTACCTGTACCGTTCGGCTCGATTCCCACGAAGTGCTGTTTTTCTTTTGTCCCCGCCTTGAACGTCATTTGGCCGGGATCGGGTTTGTCGTCTTCACAGGTAAGTTGGCTCGAAGACTTCCCTTCGTCCTTGTCCTTGCTTTCTGAAGCAGCCGCGCCGCAATCCAGCACGGTTCCGTACTTTGTCAAGGCCTTCTTGTAGAACGCCGCGACTTTCTGCGCAGAATCATTGGACTCCAGCTTAACGACTGCCAGCTTGAACGCGAACGCGCTACCCCACAGCCCAAACTTAGCCGAGGTTGAATCGTCCTGCTTGTCTTTGTGCGGGCGAGCGCCCGGATAGATGGGCAGTCCAACATCTTTGGCCGTGGCTACCGCGTTGAAGTACAGGCCCGCACCTTGGCTACCCTTACCGCTGGACTGTTTGTCTGGCTTTTCTTGGGCCGGCAGGGGCGAAGCAATGTAAATGTAGATGATCCCGCAGGCGAGTACGAGAGGCGTCAGCCTCGGCAGCAAACGCAACCCCTTGGTGCGGTGACGCACATCACAAGACAAAGTTTTCCTATTCATGGCTCCCTCCCGCATCACGAATACCCTTCTCAAGTGCCATGATACGCGCCTTCTCGGGAGAAAGTTCCCCGCTTCCAAAAATAAAAAGCGGGCAAGATGAACTTGCCCGCAGAAGGGGAGCTGCCGCAAAAGCGGCAAAGTAGATGGAATTATTCGAATTTTTCCGTCATCACCGGAAACTGTAACTTGGCCTTGGCCAGCGACTTCACGACCAGCACTTCGGCGAGCTCGGCAGTGGTGTTCTTCGCGGTAGCCATTTCGCTGACGAGCAGGTACTTGGCGCGCTCGAGCATTTTCTTTTCGCGGAAGGAGAGGGGCTTGCTGCGGCTGAGGGAAACCAGGCTCTTGAGGACGGCGGCGACTTCAATGAGCGACCCCGTGCGCATGCGCTCAGAATTCTCCTTGAAGCGGTGCTTCCAGTCCGGATGCGAGTTGAGTTTGCCCTTTTCGAGAAAGCCTAGGACTTTGGTGGATTCATTTGACCGGATGACGGACCGAAGGCCAACTGTCCCTGTGTTGGACTGCGGCACCATCACGCGCAAGCCGCTGGAAACAATGCGGATCATGTAGTAACGCTCGGTTCTGCCATTCAAGACGCCGTAATTGATCTGTTCAACAACGCCCACACCATGATTCGGGTAAACGACTTTGTCACCAATCTTGTAGTCCATGATTTTTGGATGCCCCCCCAGGCAGCAAGACCAGTATAGGGAACTTGTGTTGCAAGAGTCAAGATATATCCTGCAGAATGAAGAGGTTAGAGAAAAATTGATGTAAATTTGGCAGCCGAATTGCTCAGGCTCTTCCTCGTTCCGAATTTCAGGGGAATTCCCTATTGACCTAAAGACGGCGGCTGGCCCCGGAATTCCAGACGCCTGCTGCTGAAACGCTTGTTTCTCTTTGAGTCGGTCCTGAGGAGCTCGTAAGCAGGATCGGCTGTGGGGTACAATGCGCATGTGCTTGTCCTGTCGATAGATACTTGCGATGTCCGCGGCAGCGTGGCCCTGCTCCGGGAGGAGACGGTATTGGTGCTGCTGGCGCACGTGAAGAGAGAAGAGTACTCGTCCTGGCTGCTTCCTGCGGTGAGCGAGATCCTGAAGAAGTCCGGGTTTGGAATGAGCGACGTGGGAGGATACGCGGTGGCGGCGGGGCCGGGCTCGTTTACTGGAGTTCGCGTAGGATTGACGACGGCAAAGGCTTGGGCGGAGGTTTATGGGAGGCCCGTGGCCGCGGTGTCCCGCTTGGAGGCGATTGCCGCCCAGGCGACTGGTGCCGGGGAGTACGTTGCAAGCTTTGCGGACGCGCAGCGGGGGCAAGTGTTCGGGGCGCTGTTTCAAAGGGCTGGCTCGGAGGTGATGAGGGTGGGGGAGGAGATGGTCATTGCGCCCAGCAAATTCGTGGAAGTTGCGGTGGCGTCGGCTTGCGGTGAAAGGATGGCCTGGGTCTCGCCCGACGCTGGGCTAGTTGTCTCCGAACCTGCTTGGAGGGATCGCGAAAGGCGCGGGGAAAAAGCCGAACAGGTTTCCGCGACGCTGGCCGGAATCATTGGACGCATCGGCTTCCGGCGATTGCAGGAAGGGAGGACGACCGACGCGCTGGGACTCGACGCGAATTACGTGCGGCGGTCGGATGCGGAGATTTTCTGGAAAGGCGGCGCGGCGCATGGCCACTGAGTTAGGCCGAGAGCGCGCGAAATCAGCGATTCGCACGTTGCGCGCGGAAGACGCCGGAGCGGTTGCGGAGATTTTACGTCGATCCCCAGAAGCGGTGTTTTGGCCGGAAGCCAGCGTGAAAGAAGTTCTGGAATGGCAGGGAATTCTGGGCATAGCGAGTGAGGCCGACGGAAAGCTTGTTGGGTTTCTGATTGGACGCCAGACAAGCGAAGAGGCGGAGATCTTAAACCTTGCCCTAGCTCCGGAAAGCAGGAGGAAAGGCGAAGGAGGCGCGCTCTTACAGGCGGCTGTCGAAGAGTTTCGAACGCGCGGCGTGAATCGCGTCTTTCTCGAAGTTCGCGAATCGAATGTGCCTGGAATCACCTTCTACGCGAGACACAAATTCTCCAAAACTGGTCGTCGCGAAGGGTATTACCGCGATCCCAGCGAGGCCGCCCTCGTCATGGAGCACAAACTCGTGCGATAGCGCGAAGATTCCTCGATGTTTTTCGGCGTGAACACCGGGTGTGTCACAGGGTGTGTCACCCTATTGTTTGGATTCCAGCGGCTTGCAGGCGGCGCTGCGGTCTGCCATGTCGGGCACGATGCTGCGGGGAATTTTCTCAAGAGCGTCCGCAACGAAGGCATCCAGCATCGCGACACAAACTGCCAAACACGATCAAGAATCCTGAACTGCAACTTAGCAAGAGGTAAGGCGGGACAGCCGTTTAGTATTTTTTCAAAGGCCTTTTGGCCTGCGCATGTAGCCGTAGATTTTGATACTGTTTCCCTCCGCTGATTCATGGGAGGACAGAAATGGTCCACACAAGAAGCACTTCGGAGGCAGCAAGCCGCTCGGCGAGAAAGAAAACGGAGCCTGTGACCTCGTTCCTAACTGCCTTCGTCGTAGCCGTGGCAACTGTCGTCGCTCCCCCCAGCGCCCACGCCCAACTCAGAGAGTCTGCCGCGAAGCTGATCGCGCGCACGATGGGCAATCCGGAATTCCGGCCGAAGTTTTTCCGCGGCGGCGCTTGGCTGGGGAATGGCGATTCGTATCTGGACTTGGAGCCGTCCGCTTCGGGAGCCGGCAACGACATCATAAAGTACGACACCGCAACCGGCGCAAGAGAAATCCTCGTTGGTGCCAACCGCTTGATTCCCGCCGGCGAGAAAAGGCCATTGGACGTCGAACAGTACCGCCTGTCACCGGATGGACATCGCGTTCTGGTGTTTACAAACGCAAAGACCGTTTGGCGTCAGAATACGCGGGGGGATTATTGGGTCCTTGACCTGGCGAGCGGGGCTCTGCGCAAGCTCGGTGGTGACGTCCCCGCATCGAGCCTGATGTTTGCCAAGTTTTCCCCGGACAACAGCAAAGTCGGTTACGTTCGCGCGAACAACATTTATGTGGAGGATTTGGCAAGCGGAAGAATCACGCAACTGACGCACGACGGGTCCGATACGATCATCAATGGGACCTCCGACTGGGTGAATGAAGAAGAATTCGATATCCGGGACGGCTTTGCCTGGAGTCCCGACAGCCGCGCCATCGCCTTCTGGCAGTTCAACATCGCCGGCATGCGCAAGTACACGCTGATCTACGATCTTGGCGCGCCGCGCGGCGAAATTGTCACCGATATTCCTTATCCAAACCTGGGACCGTATCCCGAAACGCTCGAATATCCGTATCCGTTGGCGGGAACGCAGAACTCCGCAGTTCGCGTCGGTGTCGTCAACGCTGCAAGCGGACCCGTCGTTTGGATGCAAACGCCGGGAGACCCACACAACAATTACATTCCGGAGATGGGCTGGGCGGATCCCGGCCACGTGCTGATTCAGCACATGAACCGGTTGCAGAACCGGAATGAGTTTCTCCTCGCCGACGCTGTGACCGGTGCCTCGCGCACGGTGTTTGTAGACGAAGATCGGGCTTGGGTGGAGGTGAACCGTGACGTTGTCTGGATTAATCAAGGCCGCGAATTCCTAGTGCTCAGCGAGCGCGACGGCTGGCGGCATTTGTATCGCGTCGCCCACGACACCGGCAAAGCCCAACTCGTCACGCGCGGCGACTTCGACGTCGTGACGCTGGACAGGGTCAGCCCCGACGAAACGTGGGCGTACTTGATCGCCTCGCCGGAAAATGCTACGCAGCGCTACCTCTACCGCGCCAAGCTGGACGGCACCACTGCGCCCGAGCGCCTGACGCCGAATGTGCCGGGAACGCATTCGTACACGATTTCGCCAAACGGCGAGTGGGCCTTTCACTCCTACTCCTCGTTTGATGTGCCGCCCGCTTTTGAAGTGCTGCACCTGCCGGATCACCGGGTTGCGCGAAAGACGATAGACAACGCGGCCATTGCCGAGCGCGTCAAGCCGCTCTCGGGCGGGCCCGCAGAATTTGTAAAGGTGGACGCCGGCAGCGGCCTGGCGGTGGACGCCTGGCTGATGAAGCCGCCTGACTTCGACCCCGCAAAAAAGTATGCGCTCATTGTTTATGTCTATTCCGAGCCAGCGGGACAAACAACCGCGGATCGCTGGCCACCCATGTTTGGCCGAGCACTGACCAGCGCGGGGTATCTCGTGGCCAGCTTTGATAACCAGGGGACGCCTGCTCCGCGGGGCCGCGAGTGGCGCAAGCTCATCTACGGAAACGTGGGAAAGCTTTCTTCGCAAGAGCAAGCGACGGCCTTGCAGTCGCTTGAAAAGACGCATTCCTATATTGACCCGAAACGCGTCGGCGTGTGGGGCTGGAGTGGCGGCGGAACCGAGACCCTCAATCTGATGTTCCGCTATCCGGACGTTTACAGCGTTGGCGTTTCCGTGGCATCGGTGCCCGATCAGCGCTTGTACGACACGATCTACCAAGAGCGGTATCTCGGATTGCCACAGGACAGTCCGAAAGCCTATGAACAGAGCTCGGCGATCAATTTTGCTTCCGGCCTGCGCGGAGACTTGCTGGTGATTCACGGCTCCGGAGATGACAACGTGCATTTCCAGGGATTCGAATTGCTGGTGAACAAGCTGATTTCCCTTGGCAAACAGTTTGACATGCGCGTGTATCCGGGCCGCACTCACTCCATCTCCGAAGGCAAGGGCACGAACCTGGATGTGTATACCAATGTCCTGGGATACTTTGAGGAGCACCTTCCGGCAACGCTGCCAAGTGCCGCATCTCGTTGAAATGGTGAGACATCGTGGCTGGAATCCGTTCCTTTCAAGATTTGCTTTACGCCCGGTGGAGTACGCGCGGCGCGTAAGTCGGTGTCGAAGTCCTTCCGCGAGAAACTCACGGGCCTTTCCAGGCTAGAACGGAAACCCCAGAAACCCCCAGGTTCCCTCTTGACGTGGACTAGCGAAGTGGTATTGTGCGCTCATGTAGTATTCACATTCCATTCACGAAGTCGTCAGGAGGAACGCATGGCAAGCGCGCAGCGGACACCTCGGGACGTGCTTCTCCTGGCAGACGCTGAATATCAGCGTCTGGCAGAGCAGCACCGGCAGTATGAATTAGAACTTCAACGCATCTCCAAATCCCCCTACCTCAATGCAGAAGACCTCCTAGAAGAAATCAGATTGAAAAAAATGAAGCTGCACTGCAAGGATGAGATGGAGCGGATTGCTGCGCGCATCCTGCGCGAGCGGCGCGATCCAAGCAATACCAGCTTTGCGGCATAGGAAACTGTCGTAGAATGACCATGCTTGCTCGCGGCGGCCAGGCCGCGAGCGAAGAAGCGGAGGCCTATTCCCGTCAGCATGGTCAAAGAAGGCTATTACTTTGGATTGCCGCTGCTGGTGTTAGGCGGCGCAGGTTTTCTCCTCGACTGGTATTTTATTGCCGCCGTCTTGGTGTTTCTCGCTCTGTTTGTGTTTTCCTTCTTCCGCGACCCTGACCGCCTCATTCCTGCGGAACCCGCTGCTGTCGTGTCGCCCGCGGACGGGCGTGTTGTGGTGGTCACGGAAGAAGAAAACGGCGGGCGTCCCGGCCAGCGCGTGAGCATCTTCCTGGCGATCTGGAACGTGCACGTGAACCGCGCGCCAGCAAGCGGAACTATTACCAAGATGGAGTACCGGCCGGGAAAGTTTTTTGCGGCCATGCGCGCACGGGCGTCCCTCGAGAACGAGCAGAACGTGTTTACGCTTAGGACCGAATCTGGGGAAATGGTCTTTAAGCAGATTGCTGGACTCATCGCGCGGCGAGTAGTCTCTTGGAAGAAGCAAGGCGAGCAGGTCGTGTGCGGAGAGCGCATCGGGCTAGTGCGATTCGGTTCGCGCGTAGATGTTTGGCTGCCGAAAGGTGCGGAGATTCTGGTGAAGGTCGGGGAGAATGTGAAGGGCGGTTCCAGTCTGATTGCCAGGTGGCCGGGGAAACGCGAAGCCCCGCAGTCGAGCGGAAAGAATGCTGCAGAAACGGAAGCAAACCTCATCTCGACAGGGAAACGATCGTGAACATGCTCGAAACAGAACAGCACGAGATCCCTTTCGAGGAACGGCGCTACCGGAATCAGAAATTGCGGCGTCGGGGCATCTTTCTCATCCCGAGCCTCTTCACAGTGGCTAATTTGCTCTGTGGCTACTACGCGGTTGTGGCGGCGCTGCTAGGCGGGGCTGAGAATTTTGACCGCGCCGCAAAAGCGATTGGCTTGGCGATTCTGTTTGATTCGCTGGACGGCCGGCTGGCGCGGCTCTTGAAGGCGAATACGGATTTCGGCGTGCAATTTGATTCGCTCGCCGACGTGGTGAGTTTTGGAATTGCGCCGGGGATCCTGGCGTACGCTTGGGGGCTGCGCGGGCTGCCGGGTGATGGCGCAGCGGCATTTCGCGAAATCGGCCAACTCGGCTGGGTGTGCTGCCTTGCTTTTTTGATCTGTTGTGCCTGGAGGCTGGCGCGGTTCAACGTGCAGGGAATGGCGCCGGGCGGTTCCAAATACTTCGTGGGCATGCCAACGCCCGCGGCTGCGGGCATGATCGCCGCGCTGGTTCACGGATTCAAACAGCCTTTACATGACTGGCGGTGGTCGGTGGCGTGGTTCATGCTTGCCGCGGGACTGGGTGCCTTGATGACCAGCCGCATCCGCTACTACAGCTTCAAGGATGTTCCCTTGGCGCGGAAACAACGTTCTTTGAGCATTGTTCTGCTGGGCGTGATTGTAGCCGTGATTTACGTGTACTCGGAATATGCGTTGGTTATTCTGGCCGCGTCCTATGCAACGGTCGGGCTTGGGTTGCATGTGGTTCGTTTTGTGCGGCACCGGATGGTTTCGCGGACCGCCTGATTCATGCCTTCCATGGAAAGGGAATCCCACCGAATCGTGATTGCCGGCGCTTCCTCGCTGCTCGGCGCGGAGTTGAAGTCCTTGCTGGAAGAAAGCCAGTTTGCCGGCTGGGACTTTCGGTTGTTGGATGAAGAAGAAGCGGCAGGAACGCTGACCGAGGCCGGCGGAGAGCCCGCAGTGATTCAGCCGGTGGAAGAAGGCAGCTTCGAGAAAGCGCGCTTCGTATTCTTCGCAGGTTCCCCGGAGTTTGTCGAGTGCAACTTCCGTGCGGCTCTGGCGGCGGGAGCCGTGGTAATCGATTTCAGTGGGGGGGTCTGTACGAAGGATGATGCGCCTAATCCCTGGTTCCCGAAACTCGATGAATTCTGGGGCACTCGATTTGCGCCAAAAGCGCCCACACCCACCGCGCCAACGCATTTTTGGATTCCGTCGGCCGCTGCAGTGGCTGCCACGTCACTTTCGTTTGGATTAAAGCCGGTCGGATTGAAAAAGCTGAACATTACTTTCTTTCGGCCTGTCTCTGAGGCTGGACGAGCCGGAATCGAAGAACTCGAGAGCCAAACCGGTCAATTGCTGTCCTTTCAATCTGTCGGGCAGCCTGTGTTCGACACGCAGGTTGCATTCAATTTGTTGGACCGTTATGGTTCCGCGAGTCG
The DNA here is from genome assembly GCA_003223255.1 of Acidobacteriota bacterium. GTDB lineage: Bacteria > Acidobacteriota > Terriglobia > Acidiferrales > UBA7541 > Acidiferrum. The sequence continues at coordinate 28,972 of QHYJ01000031.1, forward strand.
ACAGAACCTCGCAGCGGTAAGGAAGGCTCTTCGTGAACAGATCAAGGAGTGCGTTCAGAATCAAGGGGCAGTGCTGCCGGCGGTCCAGGTGCTTCATGCGCCAACGTTTTACGGCATGATGTTTTCCGCGTGTGCTGAATTGGATCCCGGAATAGCGGACGCCGAATCCGTCGGCAAAGCGTGCCAGGAGGCTGGATTCTCGATAATCAAAGAAGGGGATGGTACGCCAAGCAACGTCAGTGCTGCCGGGGAAAACACGATCCAGCTTGGTGTCCCGCAGTCGGACCCAGCGGTATGCGGAGCGTGGTGGTTCTGGGGAGCGGTGGATAATATTCGATTGCCGGCGGCGAATGCGGTGAAGCTGGCGGAGAAACTTGGGTGAAAAATAGCGGCGAGTGGCGAGTGGCGAGTGGCGAGAAATGCGTGCAGGGCGACTGTCATTTCCAATCGTGCAATGCGAGGCATGCTCATGCTCTTCGTACCAAGAACTTAAAACTTAAAACTTACAACTCTTTGGTGATACCAGGAATTTGCGTGATTCCCCTGCTCATCGGAGCCCTCGGCGGTTGCCGGTATCACGTGGCGGGGCGAAGCGAGGCGCTGCCGAAAAGCATTCACGTGATTGCAGTTCCAGCGCTGGAAAATAAGACGACGAGCTACCGCATTGAGCAGCGGTTGACCGCCGCGACGGTGCACGAGTTTTTGGCCAAGACGCCGTACCGTGTGGTGTCCGACCCGGCCAATGGCGATGCGGTCTTGCGCGGGAAAGTGCTCAGCCTGGAAGCGGTGCCGCTGCTGTTTGACACGAGCACGGGGCGCGCCACCACGATGCTGGTAACCGTGAAGTGCGAGGTCAGCTTCGAAGAGCGCGATACGGGAAAAATACTCTATCACACGGACAATTTTCTGTTTCGCAACCAATACGAGATTTCCACGGATGTGAAAAGCTTTTTCGAAGAGCAGGATCCCGCGCTGGATCGCCTCGCGCAGGATTTTGCAGCGCGACTGGTGGCGGCGGTGACGGAGAACTATTAGACCGGGGGCAACGCTTAAAGTAACGCTTGAAGTGCGTAGCTCAAGCCCACGGATGGCTGGCATGGCAAGAGAGGAAAGGCTGGATGGAGCGGATTTCGGCGAATGAGTTGATGGCCGGGCTGGAGAAAGGAAAGCCCGTCCCCGCGATCTTGCTTTTGGGAGAAGAGCCGTATCTGCGGGACAGCTGCCGCACGCTCTTGATCGAAAGGTACGTTCCGGAAGCGGCGCGTCCTTGGGCGGTGTCGCGGTATTCGGCGGAGGGCGGAGAGACGCAAGCGGCGCTCGAACAAGCGCAGACCATGGCGATGCTTTCGCCGGTGCAATTGGTTTTTCTGGAAGATGCCGAGGCCATCGAAGGCCTCGGCGAGAAAAACAGAGAAGAGGCCGTGGAGCAACTCACGGAATATTTGGAAGATCCGGCGCCGTTCACGGTGCTGGTGATCGAAGCCACGCAACTGGACCAGCGCATGAAGTGGGGGAAGCTGCTGATGGGGAAGGCGCTGGTGGTAGAGTGCGGTCTCGGCGAAAGCTTAAACGAGCGCCAAGCCGCCGCGGCGGCGCTGGCACGAGCGATGGCCAAAGAGCAGGGCGTCGAATTCGAACGGGGAGCCGCGGAGGATTTGGCGGAGTTTGTGGCTGCGGATTTGATGCGGCTGAAAACGGAGATCGACAAGCTGGCGACGTACGCAGCGGGAAGAAAACAGATTCGTCGCGAGGACGTGAGCGCGCTGGTGGTCTCAGAAAAGACGACTACAGTTTGGGAACTGGCGGACCTGCTGGCGACGCGGCAGGGCAAGAAAGCGCTCGAATTTCTTGACCGATTGCTGCGGGAGGGCGAAGAACCGCTGCAGATGCTTGGGGCGATTACCTGGATGTATCGCAAGCTGATCGAAGCGAGCGAAGTGCGGGGCGTCACCAACGGCTGGCAAGCCGCGCGAGCGCTGGGAATGCGGCCGGAGCAGGCAGAATTGGCGTTGCAAAGCGCGCGGAAAATTCCGAAGACGCATTTGCTCGCCGGACTAGGGGCATTGCAGCGCGCCGATGACCGCCTGAAAGGCGGCAGGGAAGATGCGCGCGCAGTGATGGAATTTTTGGTGACGGAATTGACCTGCTTTGAAGCAAAAGCCGCCCAAGGATAAGAAAATCAAAAAACGGGAATTAACGCAGAGTCCACAGAGGACATTAAAGAAGGGCGGCATGGCAGCCGCCCTTCTTCGTTCGCGACAAGAAGGATGCTACGGACGGTTGCCGCCCTGATTGCCATGCTCGCCGAAGCTGAAGAGGTCAAACAGGTCGCCAAGCGCCGGAGAATTCCGCGGAACATATGGATTCCCATCTTCAACAAGAGGATTGGGGAGGTTGTCGCGGCTGCGATTGCTGATCGTTGGCAAATTCCAGTTGCTCTCGATGAACTTGAGGATGGAAACGTGGTCCGCATATTGATGCGAAATGTGGCCGGGCTTCGTGTAGGGCGAGACCACGAGTAGGGGAATGCGCGTGCCGTCGCCGAAGAAATCGAGCGGCTGGACGTATCCTGAATCGTAGTAGCCTCCCCCTTCATCCGCAGTCACGAAGATCGCCGTCGAGCGCCACAGGACGGGGTTGGCTTGCACCGCGTCGACGATTTTCTTAACGCAGCCTTCGTAGAGGTTCCACTTGGAAGAGGCGGGATGGCCATCCACCCAGCCGCTGGGTTTCACGAAAGAGACCGCTGGCAAAGTTCCGTTGGCAATGTCGCTGTAAAGGTCGAGGGTGTCCTTGATGTGCGCGGTGCGCACCGCGTCGTTGGACATGATTTGCGTCTGGTATTGGACGCCATTGCAGATGTTGCAGTATTGATCACTATTCGGGCCAACGATGCCGTAGTTCAACTGATATTTGTCGGTCAAATACCGGTTCCATTGATCGTTGTAGGATTTCCAGGAAACATGGTTTTCGAGCAGCACGTCGGCGATGCTGCGCTGATTGGTGGGAGGAATTGTGAATGGCGTGTTGTTTGGATTTGTGTCCGTGTAGGCGTTGCTGCCGTCACCAAAGTAGCCGGGGTTGTAGTTGTTCAGCAGGTAGTAGTGGGCCGGCTCGCAATTCGGTTTGATGGGGCGGGGAAGCGAACTCAAGTAGTGCAGGATGGGAGCGACCCCGGGCTGTGACGCGTCGGAGCAGTTGGTATAAGAGCCCCCTCCGTACACGCCGGTGGACGCGCCGTTATTGCCAAAGCCGCCGTAGCCGTCCTGAGTCCACCAGTTGTTGGTGCCCGGGACGGGATTGGGATTTTCGATTTCATCGACGGGACCGCCAAGAAACGTCATGGCGTTGTGGGGAGGCACGGCGGCGTTGCCATTTCCGTCGCTAAACCAGATGGCGTCGCCGAAAAACAGCAAGATTTCGTCCAGTCCCGTGCCGCCCATGCCAGGCTGGTGATAGTTGTCGCTCATGGCGTAGTGGTCCGCGAGGAATTTGGTGTAGGGCGCATCGCCTTGCAGCATGTTGTAGAAGGCCATCGCCGTCGCGCCTTCGCCGGTCGTTATTTTTCCTGGAGCGTAGTCCGTGCTGAAGTTGGCTGGCTGGGTTGCGCCGTTGACGTTGGCGCCAACGGTCACTTCGGTCCACGTGAACAGATCCGCCAGGCACCCGCTCGGATGCAGCGTGGAAATGTGCGACGCGTCACAATCGAATTGCTGCCACATCTGATAAAAACGATGGACGGGGCTATTGGCGTAGGCGTCATACGGGAACGTGGAAGAATTCGTCAGCTGAAAAGGACCTGGAGGCAGCGTGGAATACGGAGCGGCGCTGTGCACGCGAGTGATGCGCGTGTCGGGCACCCTGCCGGTCAAACCCGTGCCGCCGGTAAGCAGGAATTGATAATAGTCCTGCGCCAGTCCATCTTCGGAGGATGTGGCATCGGCCATCGTGCACATGCCGTTGCTGGCGCAGGCATCCGTTGGCCCTCCGTTCAGAGGCGCGGGCAAAGTGGCGTAGAGAGTCTTTTTCTTTGGGCTCAGTTGGAAAAGGGGACTGTCGGCAGCGTCCGCGGAGAACTGCTGCGCCAGGGAATAATTCGAGCCCGGTGTGCCGTCTTCGTTGATAATGCCCTTCGAAAGCAGATTATCGACGGTTACGCCAGGCGCCGGTTTGTAAGTGGCGAAGAGATGATCGAACGTGCGGTTTTCGCCAACGACGATAATGACGTGCTTGATGGGCGTGCGGGCCGGCGGCTCACCTTGGGCCTGAACCGGGCTAACCAAGGGGACGCCCAAGCTGAACTGGAATACGGTCAGGCCAACGAAGCCGGTGCGAAGACAGCGGAGCGCTTTCGGAATTGCTTGCTTCAGAAACATGTCTTCTCCTCTCAAGTAGGTTAGGAATGAGAGCTCGACGAGCGAAGGAGAAGGTGCGCTTCACGCGTTACACGGAGATTTTTGGAGTGTGAAATCCAGGTAACGTGAGGGAGTGTTGGATTTATGCGCGGTCGGAAAGCGTGATTTGGGAATGGCGGACGCGCCGATCGAAGCTTGTGAGCAGAGCGGCGGCTTGGGGCGCGACGACGGCGGCTTCGAGGTCGGCACCGGCGAAGGCGCGGATGGCGGCGAGGGAGCGCCAGGTGGTCTCGACGAAAATTTCGGCTTCGCTTGCGGCGTGACGCACGGAAACTGTTGCGCCGAGAAAGCCATTGACGCGGCGAAGTTCCGGCAAGACGGTCTTGGTAAAGTGCTCGAGGTATTTGGGCAATTGCGCTTCGGTGGCGCGGGCAGACCAGTGACGTGCGATCGCGCCGACCGGGACTGTGGATGTTGCGCGCTGCTCGTGGCCAACGACGACTTTCCAGGGCCGCACTTCCCATCTTCTGACCAGGCCGTTTACGACATAAGGGTCTTTGCGGGCGAAGGCTTCGACTTTGCTGCTGTCATCGACGTGAAAAATGAGGAGCGCGCGATCCACGGGATCGTCGAAGGCGCCACCGAAGATCAATTCGCCTCGGTCGCGATGCTCTCGCGCGATGCTCAAATGCTGTTCGCGGAATTCGGCGCGGCGCGCGACGTAGTCGTCCACGGTTTCATAAATCAAGGCATAGTAGTTCACAACTTACCTCTTTCTGATCTGAGGACGATTGCGAACGGGCGTTCCGATCCGTGGGAAGTCTTTCAAGATTTCGATAGGGTCGAGCGGTGGGGCGCCAAACGATTTTGCAGCGGCCTCGTTGTCAATCCGGATAGGGTTGAGGATGTGTTCCAGGGCTGTCAACGCATCTTCGGTGAAGGCGATTTTGTGAACCACGTTTTCATTCGTTAGCGGACTTTTTCCAAAGGCACGACGCGGCTTTCATCGGCGGATTTCACGGCACGATCGATAGCGGCCAAGGTTTCGTCGTCGGGAATAGAAACCGGGTCATCCAAATCGACTTTTTTCGGCTTTCCCATGATTTGATGCTAACTCGCTTGGGCATCAGAAACAACGACAACGAGGCCCAACGAGGCCCCGGCGCGCGCAAGGCGATAACGCGACTACTTTGCGGCCTTGGCTTTGACGGTGTTGTAGGCAAGCGTCAGGCGCGACTTGTAGCGGTTGCCGGTGTTTTCGTGCAACACGCCTTTGTTAATGGCCTGGTCAATGGCAGACATGGTGGGATGCAGGAGATTGCCCGCGGCGGTGGGGTCGCCGGCGGTGAGCGCCGTGCGCAGACGGCGCATCATAGTGCGCACGCGGGTGCGGTTCACGCGGTTGACTTCGGCCCGTTGACGAGCTTGCGCCGCGCGCTTCAAAACCGACTTTTTCTTCTTCTTGACTTTGGTAGGCTGTCCCTGGCCATCTATCGCTCCTTTGGCATGTGGTTCAAATTTCTAAACGTTAAACGAGGCTTGGGGCTTTGTCAAACGAGGTCAAATGTCCACCGGGAACGCCGATGCCACAGCAACCTCTTAGGCCTGCCGTCACCGTGAGCGGCTCGGGAGCAACACGCCCGAAGCAGCCGAACAAGCACGACGAGTTGCGGTTGCTCATCAATTCGCGGCACCCGATCATCACGGTGGAGACGCCGGAAGAGGAGCGACTCGAGGCATTGCTGATGGAAGCAGCGACGGAGTTGGGCGTGCCGCTATATGAATGGAGTGTCACCACCGGATTGGCGAAGGCGCACGGAGCGCCACTCTACCACACGGACAGCCCGGAGCAGGCGGTTGCCAATATTGCACTGATTCAGGGTGACGGGATTTTTTTCCTGAAGGATTTTGCACGCTACTGCGAGAATGACAAAATCTGCCGACGGCTGCGGGACTTGGCGGAGAAGTTTCGCACGGTACGGCGTTCGATTGTGCTGACGGCAGCGAAAATGGAGCTGCCCGCGGACTTGGAAGGCGAGGCCATGCCCTTCCAGCTGGGATTGCCGGAGGCAGAGGATTTGCTGCCCGGAGTGAAGCAGGTGCTGGCGGAGCTGAATCGCGAGCAGCGCATTGCGATTGCGCTGGATGCCCCGGCGCTGACGCAATTGGCGCAGAATTTGGCGGGTTTGCCGGAAGAAGAAGCGCTGCGAGCGCTGCGCAAGAGCGTGCTCGCGCGAGGCAAAGCTGACGCGGGACTGCTCGATGCGGTGCTGGAAACGAAACGCGAAGCGCTGAAGACCGAAGGTTTGATCGAGACGGTGCGGCGGGACGCTTCGTTTTTGGACGTGGCGGGATTGCGGCATCTTCGCGATTGGATTGCAAAGAGAAAGAACGCGCTGACTCCGGAAGGACGGCGGTTCGGGCTGGTGCCGCCGAAAGGCGTACTTATTATGGGCGTGCAGGGTTGCGGAAAGAGTCTGGCAGCGCGCGCGGTGGCGGGGGAGTGGGGATTCGAATTGGCGCGGCTGGATGCGGGCGCGCTCTATGACAAATATGTGGGGGAGAGCGAGCGGCGGCTGCACAAAGCCTTGGAATTGTCGCAGAAATTGGCGCCGCTGGTGTTATGGATCGATGAAATTGAGAAGGCCTTTGCATCGGCGGGATCGAGCGGAGACGCGGACGCGGGTTTGTCGCAGCGGCTGCTGGCTACGCTGCTGACGTGGATGCAGGAGCGCGAAAGCGGCGTATTCCTGGCAGCGACGTCGAATAATATTACCGTGTTGCCGCCGGAGATGCTGCGCAAAGGGCGGTTTGACGAAATTTTCTTCGTGGATTTGCCGAATGCCGAAGTGCGCGCGGCGTTGTTTGGGCTGCACTTGAAAAAGCGCGGACGGGACGCGGCGGGATTCGAGCTGGCAAAATTGGCGGGCGCAAGCGAAGGGTTTTCCGGCGCGGAAATCGAGCAGGTGATCGTGGCGGGTTTGTACACGGCGTTTAATGCGAAACAGCAATTGAACACAGAAATTCTGCTGGCAGAGATTCAAGGCACGCAGCCGCTCAGCGTGACGCGCGCCGAAGAAGTGCAATCGATCCGCGAGTGGGCCAAGACGAGGGCCGTACCCGCGGATTAGATTCGGAGCTATCGCGGGTTGGGCCAACCAGTACATGGAGGCCCTTGAACGACGGGAAATGGTCAAGTTCCGGCCGCGTGGGAACAGCATGAGCGGAAAGATTGAGAGCGGCCAGTCAGTGACAGTAACACCTGTTGGAAGTCACCTGCGGAAGATTGGAGATATGGTCCTTTGTCTTGACCGCAGCGGAGGGCTGCGTTAGGGTGTAAAGAGTTTCTCCTAGGTTGGGCGCCAAGCGCCAATGTGCAGCGAGGAGGAATCCTATCGGCAAGCCGGTTCCGGTAACCCGAGAACCTTCCAACTGGATGCGACGTACCGTTCACATTTCCGGACAAATTGAACCCTTCTTTGGCACGCTGGATGAAAACGTGCGCCTGCTCGAAGATTCGCTGCGCGTGCGGACGCATTTGCACGACACGCGGCTGACCATCGAAGCCGAGCAGGACAACGTAGACCGCGCGGTGACGATCGTCGAAGAATACAACCACTTGACCCGGCACGGGCGCAGGCTTTCGTCGTCGGAAGTGAAATCGCTGATGCGCGTGGCGACCGAAGAGCCGCACGAATCGCCGCGTAGCATGTTCGAGCACAGCCGCGCGCGATCGTTTGGCAAGAAGCAGGTTACGCCGAAGGGCGCGAATCAGCGACACTACATGGAAGAGATCGAGAAGCACGACATGGTGTTCGCCACGGGTCCCGGTGGCACCGGAAAAACGTATCTCGCGGTCGCTATGGCGGTCAGTGCGCTGCTGACCAAGCAGGTGAACCGCATCATCCTGGCGCGGCCGGCGGTGGAAGCGGGCGAGCGGCTGGGGTTCCTGCCGGGAACGCTCCAACAGAAGATCGACCCGTATATGCGGCCGCTCTACGATGCGCTGTACGACATGCTGGACGCGGACAAACTGGAGCGTTTCCTGGAAAAGGGCATCATCGAAGTGGCGCCGCTGGCTTTCATGCGTGGGCGCACGCTGAACGATTCGTTCGTGATTCTGGATGAAGCGCAGAACACCACCAGCGAGCAGATGAAAATGTTTTTGACGCGGCTGGGCTTCAATTCGAAAGCGGTGGTCACCGGAGACGTGACGCAAATCGACCTGCCGCAAGGGAAGAAGAGCGGCTTGATTGAAGCGCTGGAAGTTTGCAGCAAGATCGAGGGCATCGGCGTGGTGCAGTTTGGGGAGAGAGACGTGGTGCGCCACAACCTGGTGCAGCAGATTATTCGTGCCTATGAAGATTATGAAACGGCGCATCCGCAGCGAGGCGCGAACGGAAAGGCGTCGAAAGAGTCCGGGAAAGAACCCGAGCAAGAAATCCAGCAAGGATGATTCTGAACCAGCAGCATGAAGTGCGCGTGGCGCGGCGCTCGCTAGAATCGTTCTTGCGCCGAGTAAAAAGGGAACTCGGCCTGCAACAATCGGACGTGACAGTCTGCCTGGTGAGCGATGCGGCCATGGCGCGATTGAACCAGAAATTCCGCAAGAAAAAGGGGCCGACCGACGTGCTGTCGTTTCCAGTCGTCGCGCGGGGAAAGACCAGGCGATTACCGCGCAGATCGCACACCGGCGGGACGAATTCCGGGCAGTATGAATATCTGGGAGATATCGCTATTTCGCCGGCGGCGGCGCGGTGTTACGCGAAAAAGCAGAACCGTCCTATTGCCGGTGAGCTTCGCGTGCTAATTTTGCACGGCCTTTTGCATTTGCTGGGCTACGACCATGAAACTGACCACGGCGAAATGGATAAGATTGAGCACCAGCTGCGCAGGCATTTCGGATTGACGCGATGAATCCAATTCGGTTCTGTGTGCTAACGGTCATGCAAGGGGGCCTAGCTATTGTCTTTTCTTACTGGCTCTACGTGCTGAGTGTCGTTCTGGTGGGCCTTACGTTGCCCATTTTTTCCTACGTGACGCTGATTTACCGCGAATTGGGGCGCATGACCACAGGACGCGTTCACGAACATCTGGACATTTTCGAAGCGGAAATCGAGCCGAAGCTGAAAATTAACCGGCGCAGCGCCGGCCGCACGTTTCGCATTCTTGGACATTTTTGGCTGGCATTTCTGGTGCTGGAGACGACGCGCGGCGTGGTGTACTTTGTGTCAGGGACGTGGGAATCGCTGATTGAGTTTTGCGTGTTTGTCATTCTTGAAGTGGTCCTGGCGATGCACTTCATTCCAGACATGCTGCTTTATCGCACCACGGGACGCTGGCTGCTTCCGCTTCTGCCGCTGATTCGAGGCTGCATGTGGCTGGTTTGGCCGGTGCGCGTATTCCTCGAAGGGGCGGAGTCGCTGGCGCGAATCTCCGAACAGGAAGCGGAGAAAACGGAAGAGCGGCGCACGGAGGAGGGAATTGAGGCGCTCGTGGAGGCGGCGGAAGAAGAAGGCATCATCGAGCCGGAACAAGCGGACTTGATCGAGCAGGTAGTGGAATTCAGTGACAAGCGCGTGCGCGAAGTGATGACGCCGCGGCCGGACATCGTGGCGATTTCGGCGGAGGCTACGCTCGAGGAGTTGCACGCGAAGGTCGTGGAAACCAAATTTAGCAAGATTCCGGTCTATGAGAAATCTCTGGATGATATTTTTGGCGTGGTTTTTGCGCAAGCCCTTTTACAAATTGCGGATGCGGATTTGCCCAAACGAAGAGTGCGAGAACTGGTGAGACCCGTGTTGTTCATGCCCGAGACGAAAATTGGGTCGGACCTGTTGCGCGAAATGCGGCAGAAGGGGCACGCGCTGGCGGTGATCATCGATGAGCATGGCACCGTGGCGGGCATCGCTACGGTTGAAGATCTGGTGGAAGAGATCGTGGGAGAGAGCGGCAACAACGGGAAGCCGCTCGCGCCAGACGTGGTGCGTGAACCGGACGGCGGATTGGTCATGCGCGGAAGCATGGCGATTGATGCGGTGGAAGAATTGTTGGGCGTACATTTTGGTGAGCAAGCGGACGAAACGGTGACCACGCTGGCAGGCCTTCTTAGTCATGTGTCGGGCAAAGTCCCGGCATCCGGAGACAAAATCGATATGGAAGGGCACCGGTTCGAAGTGGTTGAGGCAAACCAGAGAAAAGTATTGCGCGTGCGAATCCGCAAGCAGATGAGAGCGGTTCCCACAAAGAAGTAGGCTTGGCAGAGCGGGTGGGTTCAAGGGCCACGACGCAAGCAAATCCATCTCCGTGTGGAGGGCCAGAGATGTTCCAAGTGACATTGAGGTGTTTTTCTGCGGCGGCGACGTTCCTGTCTGCTTTTGTGACGATCGGCGCTTCACAGATTTTCGCGCAACAGAAGCCTGCGGCAGAAGAACCCACTGTGGACCTGCAATGGGCGGTGAAGATTCCCATGCGCGATGGCGTGAAGCTGAATGCTACAGTGTTCACTGCGCACGGGCAAAAAGAGCCGTTGCCGGTGATCTTCACGTTCACACCGTACATCGGAGATTCGTACACCGACCGCGCCGTGTACTTCGCGAAACATGGTTACGTGTACGCCTTGGTGGATGTGCGGGGACGCGGGAATTCGGGAGGAGACTTCGAGCCGTTCGCGAATGAGGGCCATGACGGTTACGACGTGGTGGAATGGCTGGCCAAGCAGTCCTATGGCAATGGCAAAGTGACCATGTGGGGCGGTTCGTATGCGGGATTTGACCAATGGACGGTTCTTAAGGAGTTTCCGCCGCATCTGGCCACCATCGTCCCCGCGGCGGCGGCGCATCCCGGCGTGGATTTTCCGTTCCAGTACAACATTTTCGGCCCCTACGATATGCAATGGCTGACGTTCACTAGCGGAGTGACAGGCAACAGCAATCTCTTTGGAAATAGCGGTTTTTGGGCAAGCAAAGCGCGCGAGATGTATAGGTCGCACGCCGCCTTTCAGAATTACGACAAGCTCGCGGGAAATCCTTCGGCGGTATTTCAGAAATGGGTGGCGCATGCGATTCCCGATGCGTATTACGACGCCATGGTGCCTTCGCCCGAACAATACAAGAAAATCGGTGTGCCGATCCTGACGATCACCGGACATTACGACGGGGATCAGCCCGGCGCCTTCACGTATTACAAGCGGCATATGCGATACGGAACGGCGGACGCCAGAGCGAAGCACTACCTGATCATTGGGCCGTGGGACCATGCTGGTACACGCACGCCGAAAGCGGAAGTAGGCGGACTGAAATTCGGAACGGCGAGCGTTCTTGACCTCAATAAACTGCATACGGAGTGGTACGACTGGGCAATGAAGGGCGGGGCAAAGCCGGAATTTTTGAAAAAGCGCGTGGCCTACTATCTTGTTGGCGCGGAAGAGTGGAAATACGCAGACACTCTCGAGAGCATTGCGAGCGCGGCGAAGACATTTTATTTGGGCTCGAATGGCGTGGCGGGAGATGTATTTCATTCAGGCGCACTGAACGAGGGAAAACAGCGCGCTGGGGCTGCAACAGATTCGTGGACCTACGATCCGCTAGATATACGGCCTGGCGTCGCGGAACCGGAAGACGATCCGAATCCGCTAACGTCGCAGCGAGCGGCAATGAACTTGTACGGCGAAGGCGTGATGTATCACAGCGAACCGTTTGGCGAAGCCACGGAGGTCACGGGATTCGCAAAGTTGACGCTGTGGCTGAAGATGGATGTCCCAGACACTGATCTGGAAGCGGATTTGTTCGAGATTCTGCCCGATGGCGGATCGATAGAGCTCACAAGCGCATCCATGCGTGCGAGATATCGTGAGTCACTTCGCGAAGCGAAGACCGTGCCTGAGGGCTCCACAGAAAAATATGTCTTCGACAATTTCCTGTTCTTTTCGCGGCGCATTGCAAAAGGAAGCCGGTTGCGGTTGATGGTGAGCAGCATCAATTCGACGGGCACAGAGAAAAACTACAATAGCGGGGGAGTCGTCGCGGCGGAAACGGGGAAGGATGCGAGGACAGCCCACATCACACTGATTCACGATGCGGAGCATCCCAGCGCGCTGGAGTTGCCGATCGTCAAGCCCTGATGCCTGAAAAAGAAAACGCAGGGAAGAAGCAGGTGTTTCGCTCCGGTTTTGTTGCCATTATCGGGCGGCCGAACGCGGGAAAATCCACGCTAGTGAATCGGCTGGTTGGGCAGAAAATTGCCATCGTCACGTCGAAGCCGCAGACCACCCGCAATCGCATCCAGGGAATCGTATCCCAGCCGGAAGGGCAGATTGTATTCATCGATACACCGGGCTTGCACCAAGGGAAATCCGCGTTGGACAGGCAAATGATGCAAGAAGTGGCGGCGGCGCTGGAAGGAATCGATGTGCTGCTGCTGATGTTCGATGCGAGCAGCTCAGAGCCCCGAGCCGACGAGTTGTTGTTGGAAAGAGCCCGGCGGTTTCGTGGAAGAACCATACTGGCGCTGAATAAAATCGATCGCTTGCCGAAGGCCAAGCTATTGCCAATGATGGAATCGTTCGCAAAAGCCTTCGATTTTGCCGCCATCGTACCCATTTCCGCGCTGAAGGGTTCGGGATGCGACGAATTGCTCCGGGAAATCCTGAATCACCTTCCCGAAGGCTCGCCGTACTTTCCGGAAGATCAGGTAACAGATCAGCCGGAACGCTTCCTGGCGGCAGAAATCATCCGCGAGAAAGCCATTCAGGTGATGTATCACGAAGTGCCCTATGCGCTGGCGGTGTTCGTGGAGAAGTTCGAAGAAACGCCCAAGCTGCTGCGGATTGAAGCGCTCATGAACGTCGAGCGAGATTCCCAGAAGAAAATATTGATCGGCCACAAAGGTCAAACCATCAAGAGGATTGGGACCGAAGCGCGGAAAGAACTGGAAGCGATTCTGGGCGCTAAAATCTATCTTGGCCTATACGTCAAAGTGGCGCCGGGCTGGCGCGAAAATCCCCAGAAAGTAAGAGAACTGGACTGGCGCCATCAACTCGAAGAGCTAGGGGGCAGCAGCGGCGAGGAAGAGGAGTGAGGAAACACTCTTGGTGGCTCACTCTCGATGGAGCCAAGTCTCACATGGAGGAGCGACTCTTTTTGCAGAGCTTAATAAGCTGCGGGCGCTCCGTTGCGGCCATATCCCCCGAAAGTCCAGCGGACGGAGAAGGTAGTATAGAGGCCGTAAGGGCCGGTAGTGCGAAGATCGGCCGGGCCGAGCCAACTGCCGTAACGTCCCAGGTAGTCCACCTGATGCTGGGTAAGCCGCAGTTGAAAATTTCTCGGCAACTCAAATGCCGCCCCTACCGCGCGATCATAGGCCATCGGCTCCATAGAGGCTTGGTAACTGAGCTGGGGGATGTTGCGCCCGAAGCTGAACCGCGGCTCGAAGAAAAGAAAGAGATGCCGAGCCGCGGTGCGGGCCAGGGGCTGGATCTCCAGATATCCGCTGAGGATGTAGCGCGCGTAGGCCGTGCACTGCGAAGTAGTTCCACCGGCGCTGGCAGGCTGCGGAAACATGCAGCGGCCGAGATCAGGCTCATTGTGCGATGGTGCCACGGCGAAATCCGTATAGCCGCGGATCCAGTTTCGTGGGAAAAAGGTGGGCGCCTGTGACGCTTGCAGGGAATGACGGGACGAAAAGGTTGCTTGGCTGGTGATGGTTTGCGATGCGGCAGAGGGGACCAAGGCGACTGAGAGGATAAACAGAGCCAACGCAATTTTTCTCAAAGGGGCTCCTTAAACTTGGAACGAGCGTCGTTGTGCGAAATTCGGAAACCCGGCATCACGAAACACGGTTCTCCGTGAAGAATGACAGAAAGAATCCCTATTTCCCAGCTTTCCGTGTTTCGAGAGGCAACCCAAGATTGCCGAGATTCTACACGAATTGCGCTCAGACAAGGAGGGAAGAACTACTTCCTGGCCGACTTAGTTAACGTCTCTCGACTTCAATCCGGTGCGGCGATTCCCAAAGATTTCATTTTGCGGTAGAGATGACTGCGCTCAAGTCCGAGGGCCGTGGCGGTTTGCGTCATGTTCCAGCGATGCTCTTGCAGTTTGCGAAGAATGAACTCGCGCTCATAGGCGCTGCGTGCTTCGTGCAGGGTCGAGTAAGGATGGTGCGGGCTTTCGGCCGCGCCACGGAATAATTCGGGAGGGAGGTGATGCGGCTCGATGCGCGCCTGGGGACAAACGATGACCAGACGTTCCACGAGATTGCGAAGCTCACGGACATTTCCGGGCCACGGATAACGCAGCAGAATCTCCATGGCGGCATCGCTGACTTCGCGAGTTTTCTTGCCGTATTCGGAGCTGAATTCCCTCAGAAAATAGTTCGCTAGTGTGGGGATGTCTTCCCGACGATCGCGCAGCGGCGGAACATAAAAGGGGATGACGTTCAAACGATAAAAGAGATCCTGGCGAAAAGCGCCGCGAGCGATTTCCTGCTCAAGGTTTTTGTTGGTGGCGGCGATGACGCGCACGTCCACGCTCGAGGCCACGTTGGAGCCTACGCGTTCGAAACGTTGTTCCTCGAGAACGCGGAGAACTTTCGATTGCGTGCGCAGGCTCATGTCGCCAATCTCATCCAGAAACAGGGTGCCGCCATCGGCTTTCTGGAATTTGCCGATCTTGTCCTCGGTGGCGCCGGTGAAGCTGCCTTTGATATGGCCAAAAAGTTCGGACTCGATGAGCTCTTCGGGGATAGCCGCGCAATTCACTTCTACGAACGGGCCTTTGGCGCGAAGACTGGCGGCATGCAGGGTGCGGGCCACTAGTTCCTTGCCCGTTCCACTCTCTCCGTAGATCAAGACGCGGCCATTGGTGGGGGCCGTGACGGCTATCTGTTGACGCAGAGCTTTCATGGGCACACTGTCGCCGATGACCTGGTAGCGATGGCCCAACTCGTTATGCAGAAGGAGATTTTCTTCTTCCAAGCGCCGCTGCTGAATGGCGTTACGCACCAGCACAATGATTTTCTCAAGCGAAAGAGGTTTCTCGATGAAATCGAAAGCGCCAAGCTTGGTGGCGCGCACCGCGGTCTCGATGGTGCCGTGGCCTGAGATCATGATGACGGCGGGCGGGTGAGGCAGCGCCTGAATGCGGCTGAGGGCTTCGAGGCCGTCCATGCTGGGCAGCCAGACGTCGAGAAGCGCGACTTCCAAATCGCCAAACGCGCAGCGCTCCAAAGCTTGTTCGGCGGATCCAACGGCGTCCACTTGATAGCCCTCGTCTTTGAGAATCAAAGAGAGCGACTCGCGGATGCCGGCTTCATCGTCGACGATCAAAACGTGGGGGCGCGGCGTCATAAGGCGGCACTGGACCCATTGTGGTCCGCAACGGTGGCAGACGTTAAATCCGCGACGGGCAGTTCGATGACGAAACGCGAACCTACGGGAAAATTATCTTCGACGTGGATGCTGCCGCCGTGCTCCGCGATGATACGGGCCGCAATAGCCAGTCCCAGGCCGGTTCCGCGGTCTTTGGTGGAAAAATGGGGGAGAAAGAGTTTGTCTTTATCTTCAGGGGAGATCCCTCGGCCCGTGTCGGCGACAGAAATTTCCACGGCTTCTGCATCGGCGAGTGCCCTTGTTGAAACCGCGATTTCTCGGAAAGAGGAGTTCTCCAGGGCCTCCGCCGCGTTGTCAATGAGATTCACGACCACACTGCGCAGCAGACCGGCGTCCGCACGCACCATGGGGAGACTCTCGGTCAAATTTGTCTTGAGCGAGGTGCCATCCAGCCTTCCGGAGAAGACTTCGACTGCTTCCTGGACGATTCGATTGGCGCTTGCAGGAGCGAGTTTGGCTGCAGGGAAGCGCACAAATTGGGAGAATTCGTTGACCAAGGAGGCAAGCGTAGAAACCTCCCGCTCAATCAAGCGGGAACATTCTTGAACGAGCTTGGTCAATTCTGGGTCGGCAGATCCTTGTTGCCAGGAATCACGTTTCTCCAGGAATCGCGAGAGCCGCTGGGCGGAGAGCTGTATCGGCGTCAAGGGATTTTTGATTTCGTGCGCGATTCGCCGCGCCACTTCCTGCCATGCCTCAGTCTTTTGGGAGCGAAGCAACTCGGACAGATCATCGAAGACCAGGACTTAACCCGTGTTTGCGCGGCGCGGCCCGAGGGAGCTTACGGTCACGGCCAGATGCAATACACGCCCTCCAACCACCGTTTCCATTTCCCGAGACACGACTCCCATGCGGAGGGATCTGCGCATCAAATGCTGAACGGTACGCGCAGAGTCCGCACCTAGCAATTCCTCGAGCGATTTCAGCCCCACTCCATCGATTCGGAACATTCGAGAAACGGAAGTGTTCATGCGCAGAATGGTTTCTGAGCTGTCCAGCGAAATCACCCCCGTGGGAATGTTTTCGAGAACCGTTTCCATCAATTGTCGCCGCCTCTCGAGCTCCTGCACGGCTTGCTGGAGGCTTCGGGTAAACTCATCGATTTGCGCACGGCTGTCGCGCAGCTGCGTGGTCATGGTGTTGAAGGAGCGCACCAACACGCCGAGTTCGTCCTGGGCCTGCTCCGGGACCTGGTAATCAAAGTTGCCGGAAGAGACTTCGCGAGTGCCTTCCGCGAGCGCCTGAATGGGGACAGTGACCTGCTTGGCGAGAAACAGCGCCACCCACATCACGGAAGACAACAAGAGGACGGTGAATAGCAGAAGGATGAGGAGCATCTGGCGTTTGAGCGCTCGAAGGTCCTGCTTCGCCCGATAATATTCGAGAGTTTGCGCTTGAATGGCGGCGAGGCGCGTCAGCACGCCCGGGCTCGCGCGGTAGGCTGCTAAAACGAAGCCTTCCGGTTTTCCGTCTTTCAAATTTGACACTCGCGCGCCGAAATAGTTTTTTCCCTCCGCTTGCCAAACTTCCACGCCGCTCTCCAGGGAACGCAGATACTCGCCCGACACGTTCGGCTGCATGCAGATGGCTCCCCGGCGATCCTCCGGTTGACTGTCGCAAACAATCCCGCCACGGACGGGATTGCCGCTTTGATCGAGAATCCAGATGGCATCCGCACCTTTCGCGAACGCATGCTGCAGAAAGGCATCGCCGGGCTGTTGTGTTTCCGACTGGACCTGCAAGGCCAGGGCGCGAAGCCGGGCCAACTGGCCGCGACCGAGATCAATCAAGAGCTTTTGCATCTCTTCCGAAGCATCTTCAAGGGGCTTGGGAAACCACAGCAGCAGGCTTCGATTGATGAGGGAATAGCTGACGATAAACATGAATACGATGGGGAGAAGAGACAAAGCCATAGCTCCGACAACCATTTTGGTTTTGAAGCGGGCGCCGAGCTGTTCCCGGCGGCGTTCGACCCAGAGGCGCAGTGTGGTGCGGCCGAGAATCAACAGGAAGACCAGGAGCGCGGCGGTGACGAAGCTGGACACCGCATAGAGGGCCAGCACTTCGCGCCAAGTCTTTGGATGGAAGGGCACGTCGAGCGAACCAAACGTAAACACGGCGGCGAGCAACAGGGTGAGAAGAATTCCGCCGAAGCCCAGGCCCCAACGCTGTTTGGAATTCAAATGGCTCATTGGCTAATCAGTCTCACAAGCCGGGGTAAAGCAAGATATTTTGTCTCGGCAGCCGAATTCTTTGCATTCCGACCTGACCGTTTTGGTCACTTGCGCTCGCCGTTGAAGAAAATGTGTTCCCGGAGTACGCTGATTCATCATCTCTGGCAAGATAGCACCCTGAGGAGGCAAGTCAAGATTTCCACCTGTACTTGCACGAGCAGAAAGCCTGCCCGCGCGGACAGGTAGCCATTTCAAAACGGCTCACGAAATTCTGGCTCCGCTCCTTATCATCCTTTGTTAAGGTTGGCCTTGGGTGCAAGCCCGTAAGGGAGTGCTGCGGATGTCCGTCCGTCTCGGCGAAATACTGGTAAAAGAAAGCCTGATCACGCAGGACCAGCTGCAGAAGGCCCTGGAGTTTCAGCGCTCCAATGGCGGCAAGCTCGGGAGCTGCCTGACCAGACTGGGCTTCATTACGGATGACGACATCACCGGCGTGCTCTCCCGGCAATACGGCGTCCCCTCGATCAACCTGAAGTATTACGAAATCGATCCCAACGTCATCAAGCTGATTCCGCAGGATACGGCCGCGCGGTACCAAGTCATTCCGCTCTCGCGCGTCGGTTCCATTCTCACCATTGCCATGACGGATCCCACGAACGTCTTCGCAATGGATGACATCAAGTTCATGACCGGTTTCAATGTGGAACCGGTGGTGGCGTCGGAAGCAGCGATTGGCGATGCCATTACGCGTTTTTACGGGGGCCCATCTTCTAACACGGAAGAACTCACCAACTTGATGAAAGACCTGGTGGAAGAGGACCAGGAACTGGAACTGGCCGCGGAAGAGTCCGAGCTGGACACCGCTACGCTGGAAAAGGCGGCCGAAGAAGCACCGATCATCAAGCTCGTCAATCTGATTTTGACGGATTCGGTGAAGCGCGGCGCCAGCGATATTCACGTTGAGCCCTATGAGACAGAATTGCGCGTGCGTTTCCGTGTTGACGGGCAACTGCAGACGGTGATGTCTCCGCCGATGCGTCTGAAGGATGCCATAACCAGCCGCATGAAGATTATGGCCAAGCTGGACATCGCGGAAATTCGCGTGTCCACGGTCCCCACGCTCTATGGCGAAAAGATTGTTTTGCGGTTGCTGGACAAGGAAAACCTGCGCCTGGACATGACCAAGCTCGGTTTCGAGTCGGCTTCCCTCGAGAAATTCCAGCGGAACATCCTGAAGCCCTACGGAATGGTGCTGGTCACCGGGCCCACTGGTTCGGGGAAAACGAACACTTTGTATTCTTCGGTCGCCACCTTGAACACCGTCGACACCAACATCATGACCGCGGAAGACCCGGTTGAGTTTCAATTGAGCGGAATCAACCAGGTGCAAATGAAGGAGCAGATCGGGTTGAACTTCGCCGCAGCCCTGCGAGCCTTTCTGCGCCAGGACCCCAACATCATTCTCGTCGGTGAGATCCGCGACTTCGAGACGGCGGAAATCGGCGTCAAGGCCGCTTTGACCGGCCACCTGGTGCTATCTACTCTGCACACCAACGACGCTCCTTCCACCATCAGCCGTTTGATGAACATGGGAATTGAGCCGTTTCTGGTGGCCACTTCCGTGAACTTGATCTGCGCCCAGCGTTTGGTGCGGCGCATTTGCACAAATTGCAAAGAACAGCTGCAGGTCCCGGAACAAGCGCTGATTGATGCCGGGTTCACGCCGGAAGAGGCAAAAACCACGAAGATTTATCACGGCAAAGGTTGCACCACTTGCGGCAAACGCGGTTACAAAGGCCGCACCGGCTTGTATGAAGTGATGGAAATCAACGACGAGTTGCGCGAGCTCATCCTTGTCGGTGCCTCCGCTCTGGAATTGAAGAAGAAAGCGATCGAGCAAGGAATGATCACGCTTCGTCGTAGCGGCCTGCTGAAAGTGGCGCAAGGGCAGACCACCATGGAAGAGGTTCTGCGCGAGACGGTTCTATAGAATTGAGGATAGCTGATGGCTGGGATTACGCTCAGTGAGTTGTTGAAAAAGATGATCGAAATGGGGGGCAGCGACCTCCATATCACTACGAATAGCCCTCCGCGTGTTCGCGTGCATGGAAAACTCCGTCCCTTGGACATGCCGCCACTCACGGCCGCAGATACCAAGTCTCTCGCCTACAGCGTGTTGACCGACGCGCAAAAACACCGCTTCGAAGAAAACCTGGAGCTGGACTTTTCGTTCGGTTTAAAGAATTTGGCTCGTTTTCGCGGAAACTGCTTTAACCAGCGCGGTGCCGTCGGCGCCGTATTCCGCACCATCCCATGGGATATTAAGGGATTCGACGCTCTCGGCCTACCCTCCGTAGTAAGAGGGCTTTGCGATAAGCCTCGCGGACTCGTGCTGGTCACCGGGCCGACAGGCTCCGGAAAATCCACCACGCTCGCAGCCATGTTGGACAAGGTCAACAGCGAGCGCGAAGAGCACATGATTACGATCGAGGACCCGATCGAGTTTTTGCACAACCACAAGCGGTGCCTGGTGAACCAGCGCGAGGTCCACGCCGATACGCATTCGTTCGCAAACTCGCTTCGCGCGGCGCTGCGCGAAGACCCGGACGTTGTGCTGATCGGTGAAATGCGCGACCTGGAAACCATCGAGTCGGCGCTGCGCATCGCCGAAACGGGTCACTTAACGTTTGCGACCCTGCACACGAACTCGGCGGCTTCGACGATCAACCGTATCATTGACGTTTTTCCTGCCCACCAGCAGCCCCAGATCCGCGCGCAGCTTTCCATGGTGTTGGAGGGGATTCTTTGTCAGGCGCTTCTGCCTCGCGCCGACGGGCGTGGCCGGGTCATGATTATGGAAATCCTGGTACCGACGCCGGCTATACGCAACCTGGTTCGCGAGGACAAGATCCATCAGATTTACTCTGCGATGCAGACGGGCACCGGCCAAACCGGTATGCAGACTTTCAACCAGGCGCTTGCAAACTCCTATTTCAGCAAACTGATCACGCTGGACATGGCGCTCTCCCGTTCATCGAATCCCGATGAATTACAAGACATGATCAACCGTGGGGTGGCAACAACTTCAGGCAGTGCGGCGAAAACCCCCGTCGCCGTCAGGCGCTAAAAATTGGCGGAACAAGCGTAAGCCAAGAAGATCGAGGAACCTTAGGAGGCTATCTCATGCCCGATTACAAATACCAAGGAACGAGCCGGAGTGGCTCCAGTGTCAGCGGCGTGATGACCGCGACGAACAAGACGGAACTGGCCAGCATCCTGAAGCGTCAGCAAATCACCGCCACGAAGA
Organism: Acidobacteriota bacterium; assembly: GCA_003223255.1. Taxonomy (GTDB): domain Bacteria; phylum Acidobacteriota; class Terriglobia; order Acidiferrales; family UBA7541; genus Acidiferrum. The sequence goes on from QHYJ01000031.1 coordinate 50,197, forward strand.
TGACGGAGAAGGGGAAGGAGTTCAACATCCCCACGTTTGGCGGCGGCGTTTCCGCAAAAGAGCTGGCCATCTTCACACGTCAGTTCTCGGTCATGATTGATGCCGGCTTGCCGCTCGTGCAGTGCCTGGAGATTCTCGCGAGCCAGCAGGAGAACAAGATCTTTCAAAAAGTTTTGACCGGCACGCGCGCTCAAGTGGAAGGCGGCGCCACGCTTTCTACGGCGATGCGCAGCTCGCCCAAGGTCTTTGATGCTCTGTACGTGAACATGGTGGAAGCGGGCGAAACGGGCGGTATTCTCGACACCATTCTGCAGCGGCTCTCGGCTTACATCGAAAAGAACGTCAAGCTCCAGCGAGCCGTGAAATCCGCCATGGTCTACCCCGTGGGCGTGTTGACCGTTGCCGGGAGTGTCATCACTCTGCTGCTCTGGAAGGTCGTGCCCATCTTTGCGACGTTGTTTGCGGGGTTGGGCGTGGATCTTCCGCTTCCTACCCGGATCGTTATCGCCATGAGCCATTTTGTTGGCAGCATTTTCGGGTTCCTGATTTTAGTGGCTATGGTCGGCAGCATTTTCGGGCTGAAAGTATGGTATGGGACGCCGCAAGGCCGCTTTGTTCTGGACACGATCATCCTCAAAATGCCTGTTCTTGGCCTGCTGATGAGAAAGATCGCTGTCGCCCGCTTCACCCGAACCTTGGGAACGCTGATTTCCAGCGGCGTGCCAATCCTGGAAGGTCTGGACATCACTGCCAGAACGGCCGGCAACGCGGTTGTTGAGAAGGCATTGATAAAGGTCAGAAAGTCGCTCGAAGAGGGCAAGTCGCTGACCGAGCCTTTGAAGGAATGCGACGTTTTCCCGGGCATGGTCACGCAGATGATTGCGGTCGGCGAACAGACGGGCGCCATGGACGCCATGTTGCAAAAGATCGCCGATTTCTATGAAGAGGAAGTGGATGCGGCGGTGAAGGACTTGCTAACCGCTCTCGAACCTATCATGATTGTATTTCTGGGTTTGGTGGTGGGCGGCGTGGTTGTTTCCATGTATTTGCCGCTGTTCTCGCTCATCGGAAAGCTGGCCAACCACTAACCGGGCTGCGCCCGCACGTCGCAAACCTCTCGAGAGGGCGGCGAGCACTCTCCGCCCTCTGTTTTTCCTGCCAGGATTTTGGGAATGCCCTGAAAGGTACGATGTGGGCGCGGGGAAACCATGGACCAGAGTTTTGCGACGAGAGCATGGCTGGAATGGCTGGCGCGTGTCCGTCTTCTCACGATCACGCTCATCCTGACTGTGGGTGTCGTGTGGCCCCAATATGTGCCGGGTCTGAGCACCAACCGGTTTTTTCTCACGCTGATTATTTTGTGGATCACCCTCGGAATCCTCCACCTGATTCTGCTGCGATGGTTACCGCAGGCATCCTGGCATGGTGCGGTGCAGGTGGCCACGGATGTCGTGATGGTGACACTCCTGGTTTACCTGACTGGATCGCAGGAAAGCTATTTCATTTCGCTCTATCTGTTGGTCATCATCGTAGGCAGTATCGTCTTTTCCCGCAGAGTGGCATTTTTGAATGCTGCCATCTGCTTCTCTCTGCTTGCCGCCCTGACTCTTTTGGCCTATACCGGGAAACTCCCACGCACATCCACAGGCCTGCCGTCGGTGGAGAATTTGCGCACTTGGTTGGCTATGAATTTTTTGGGTTTCCTGGCAGTTGCCTATCTGACCAGTTTGCTTGTCCACTCCCTCCGGAGTAAGGGACGGGAACTCGAGGAAAAGAGCGAGGAACTTCTCAGCCTCCAGGATTTCACTCAGGACATCATTCACTCGATGCGAGGCGGGTTGATTACCACCGACCTCGCCGGAGTCATTCTGCTTCTCAATCGCACGGGCGAGCAGATTCTCGGATATCGCTTTGCCGATGTGCGCGGGAAGAAGCTCCAGGAGATGAACCAGGATTTTTGGCTTCCCGGGCAGTATCCAAATGTCGAGAGACTTGCTCTGAGAAAAGAGATCGATTTCCGCACCCCACAGGGAGAGGCGCGCTATTTGGGGATTAGCGTGTCGCCCCTTCGTTTGGGAACAGAAGAACGGAGCGGATTTGTCTTCAACTTTCAGGACCTTACGGATTTGCGCCGGCTGGAGCAGGAAGTGGCAACAAAAGAGCGCATGGCCGCTTTGGGGCGTCTCTCCGCCGCTATTGCTCACGAAATCCGGCAGCCCTTGACGGCCATGGCCGGCGCGGTAAAAGAACTGGCTCGCCTCGTTCCGCTGGAAGAGGACGAGAAGCAGTTGGTTAACATTGTCAGCCGAGAGTCGGAACGGCTCAACAATATCATCACCGATTTTTTAAACTATTCGCGGGAAAAGACCTACCAGTTTGAGGAGGCGGATGTCCGCGGTCTTCTCGACGAGACACTGATGTTGATGGAGAAGAAGCCCGAGGTGGGAGCCAAGTACCGGATTGTTAGAGCTTTTAACGGTCAGGAATTACGCGCGCGCGTGGATGCGAACAAGATCAAACAGGTGTTCTGGAACCTTTGCGATAACGCCCTCCGCGCTATGCCGACCGGTGGCACGCTTACGGTGAAGCTGGAACCCTACCCGTTCTGGCTGCGCATTGCCTTTCAGGATACCGGCGTTGGTCTGGACGCCAAGCAACGAGCTAAAATTTTTGAGCCGTTGCAATCGGGGTTTGAAGGAGGCACGGGTCTGGGGTTATCGATTGTCTATCAAATCGTTCAGGCGCACAGTGGAAAAATCAGTGTGATCTCGGAGAAGGACCGCGGCGCAGAATTTATTGTCGAATTGCCGCGAGTTGCGTGAGGTATTATGCAGGGGACGAAAGCAGCAATTAAGGAAACCCGGCGGGAGCTGCCCCATATCCTCGTCGTGGACGATGAGAAATCCATTTGCGAGCTCCTGGAGATTACCTTTCGCAAGGAAGGGCACCGCGTGGAAGTCGCCAACAGCGTGGAAGCGGCCAAGCGCAAGCTTGAATCCCAGATCTTCGACATCATCATTTCTGACATCCGTATGCCTGGGGAAGATGGGGTCGATCTCTTGAAATTTGCAAAGGAAATTGCGCCGGATTCTTTTTTTGTTTTGATGACCGCGCTCCCGGCGCTCGATACCGCCATCGCTGCTCTCAACTCCGGCGCCGATCGCTACGTTATCAAGGATCACAACCATATCGATCAGCTGCGCCGCGCCGTTCAAGAGGTCAGTGAAAGTCTTAAGTGGAAAAAGGAAGCAGGTTATCTGCGGCGGGAGTTGCGTCGGCTCACTGGGCTCGACAACATCATTGGGCAGAGCCCCAAGATGCGCGCCATTTTCGATTTGATTCAAACCGTTGCGCCGCAGTCGAGCCGCATCCTGATTACCGGAGAGAGTGGCACGGGAAAAGAGCTAGTGGCCCGCGCGATTCATGAAAACAGCGCCCGCTCCCAGGCTCCGTTCATCACCATCAACTGCGGCGCCTTTCCCGAGACTCTCCTGGAGTCCGAGCTTTTCGGTTACATGAAGGGTTCTTTCACGGGAGCAAACGAGAACCGCAAAGGCTTGTTCCAGGCGGCGCACGGCGGAACACTGTTCATGGACGAAATTGGCAATATGAGCCTAACCATGCAGGTAAAGCTGTACCGCGTTCTCCAGGAGGGCAAGGTCCGCCCTATCGGCAGTACGGAAGAGTCGGACGTGGATGTGCGCATCATTGCCGCGACAAGCAAGGACTTCGAGAAGGAGATCGCCGAAGGCCGTTTTCGCGAGGACCTCTATTACCGCCTCAGCGTGATTCCCATCCTGGTCCCGGCTCTGCGGGAACGCCGCGAGGACATTCCTCTCCTGGCGCGCCATTTCCTTGAACGCTTCCGGAAAACGATGGAGAAACCCATCGAGGGAATCTCCCCCGAAGCGATGAGTAAGCTCGAAGCCTACGATTGGCCTGGGAACGTCCGAGAGCTGGAAAACACCATGGAGCGCGCCGTGGCCTTGGAAACAGGCAAAGAGATTTCAGTGCGTGTGCTTCCCGAGCGAATCCTTGGCTATGGAGAGGCTTCTTCCATTGTTCCCAGAGCAAGCCAGGGAATCGAAATACCCGATGAGGGCGTGGATTTTGAAAAGGTCGTCGCCGCCACGGAGCGCCTTTACCTGCAGGCTGCTTTGGAGAAGGCAGGGGGCGTTCGCACGCGAGCATCCGAGTTTCTCAAGATCACTTACCGCTCCTTCCGCCACTACGCCAAGAAGCACAGCTTGTAGAACGGTTCATCGCGGCGCTCAAGATTCTTTTGTGCGTCAAGATCCTAGCTGAAGCGTGTCACCGAACCCACTGACGCATTGTGCCTTTTTGGATGGACAAAAACCGTCGACCAAAACCGCCTGTTTGGCCTGTAGAGTGGCCTAGGCTACATTGCCACTCGTTGCGTAATCCATTAAGTCCTTTGTTTTGTTTATGATATGCCAGCAAGAAATGCCTTGTGGCAACCAAGGCGA
>QHYJ01000031.1:54738-55940 GCA_003223255.1 Acidobacteriota bacterium
CAATTTTGATCATCGCGGCCATCGCCATCCCGAGCTTGCTGCGGTCCAAGATTGCGGCCAACGAGTCCTCCGCTGTGGGTTCGGTGCGCACGGTCGGTACCGCAGAAGTGACCTATTCTTCGGGCTGGGGCAGCGGATACTCGGCCAATTTGCAAAACTTGGGCGGAACGTCCCCTTGCGTCGCGGCGACTGCAGCAGCAGCTTGTTTGATCGACCCACTTTTGAGTGCGCCTGCGCCGGCGACCAAGAGCGGCTATACGTTCAACGCCGCCGGGACTCTCCTGGTCGGCACGGTGCTCAACGGCTTCGAAATAGCTGCTTGGCCAAACACAGTGCAAACCACAGGCGTACGCGGCTTCTGCGACGATCAGACTGGCGTGCTCAAGTTCATTAGCCCATCCCCTGCTAACATGCCAGTAGCTGCGGGATCTTGTGCTGGAATTGCGACAGCTCCTGGAGTCTCGGGTCCAGTCGGCAACTAAATTCTTACCTAGCTTTCTAGATGAAAGGGAGGAAGCCTGGCTTCCTCCCTTCTTCTTTGTAGAGCGCTTTGCAACAAAAGGCACGTCCTAGAGAACTGCAGGGCGGCCAGTTGGAGCGGGTTGCGGCGGGCGTTCGCATGACCATTTGCGACCTTTGGGAATGACACAAAGTGGCATATCAATTGGGCTGGATCGCATTTTTACGGCCCCGCGTCTGAATTTGCACACGTCTCCTCTTGCCTTTAACTGTACGAAATTAAAAGACTTGCTTTTCATATTGCGCCAGGAAGGGCCTTATCCTGAGCATTGGCATGCCCCGTGCTTTTCCCAAGCGGTGTGCGCATGAACGTGATTACTTCTTAAGGAGATTTCATGAAGAGGCAAAAGGGTTTCTCTCTTATCGAGCTTTTGATCGTCGTGGCGATCATTCTGATCATCGCGGCCATCGCCATCCCGAACTTGCTGCGTTCGAAGATCGCGGCCAACGAATCGTCCGCCGTGGGTTCGGTTCGCACGATCGGCACCGCAGAAGTGACGTATTCTTCAAGTTGGGGCAGCGGTTACGCTATCGACTTGCAGTCCCTGGGCGGACCGTCCCCTTGCGTCGCGGCGACTGCAGCAGCAGCTTGTTTGATCGACCCACTTTTGAGTGCCCCTGCGCCGGCGACCAAGAGCGGCTATACGTTCAACGCCGCCGGGACTCTCCTGGTCGGCACGGTG
>QHYJ01000031.1:55973-72854 GCA_003223255.1 Acidobacteriota bacterium
GCGTGCTCAAGTTCATTAGCCCATCCCCTGCTAACATGCCAGTAGCTGCGGGATCTTGTGCTGGAATTGCGACAGCTCCTGGAGTCTCGGGTCCAGTCGGCAACTAACTCTAGCTAGCTTTCTGGAAAAGGGGAGGAAGTTTCGCTTCCTCCCTTTTTTTTTGGGCAGGGACTGCTGTTCCAAGGTAGAAGCCACAAAGCCTGGAATCTAACTAACTAACTACCTGAGCGGCATGGTACGAGTGGTTCTTGCGTTGGCATCTTGCGTGCTCCTCTCGTGTAGGTTTAGACAGACAGAAGCCCCGCAGGAGGAGTTTTCTCTAGGTGAGGCTATGAAGAAGCAGAGGGGTTTTTCGCTAATCGAATTGCTAATCGTAGTGGCCATCATTCTGATCATCGCGGCCATCGCCATTCCAAATTTGCTGCGCTCCAGGATCGCGGCCAACGAGTCGTCCGCAGTGGCTTCCCTGCGCACAATTACCACAGCGGAAACAACTTACTCTTCGAGCTGGGGCGCTGGCTACGCAGCCATTTTGGACAATCTTGGAGGCCCCCCACCGTGCCTGATCGCGACGATGGCCACCGCTTGCATTATTGACCAGAGTTTGAGTGTTGCTCCTTACGCGAAGAGCGGCTATGTGTTTGCGGCCATCGCTAATACGCCGGTAGGAGGCGTCAACAACGGATTTGAAGCGAATGCGACGCCGTCGGTGGTAGACGTGACAGGGAAGCGCGCGTTTTGCTCCGACCAGACCGGTGTGCTTCGCTCGAACACGACTGGCGTTGCGATCGGAACGGCTGCGGGAACCTGCGGCACGGTGGCAAACCTGATCGTGGGTAACTAACGCTCGACAAAACTCCTGCGGTGACCAGGGGAATCCCTGCCTGCCCAGTTGTCCGCGAAAGTATGCCCCTCAGGACGGTATAAATTGCTGCTCCGGCTGGGCTACTCTTCTTAGATATAAGCTGCCCGCGTCGTCCTTCTCGTCGCCTCGCACACCGGGTAACTATGCGTCGCGGGTCTTGGGGCAGTTGGGGAGAAAACCATGAATAGACACGGGCGAGGGTGCAAGCAGAGGAAGGGCAGGAGGACAGAGCAGGGATTTTCATTAATCGAACTTCTGGTGGTGGTTTTGGTTATTCTGATTCTTTCCGCTGTGGCTATTCCGAATCTATTTAGGTCCAGGATCGCGGCGAATGAGTCCAGCGCTGTTTCTTCCGTTCGACAGATCGTCACGGCAGAAGCGTTGTATTCCGCGAGCTGGGGCAGTTGGCTACGCATCCACTTTGGCCAATCTGGGGGGACCGTCAGCCGCATGCGTCGCCGGGAGCCACCGCAGCCAACGCTTGTCTCATTGACGACCTGCTGAGTGTCGCCCCCTTTACCAAAAGCGGTTATGTTATATCTTTGCGGTGGCAGGGACAAACCTGCTCGGCGGCGTTTATAACAGCTATGAAGCTAACGCCACGCCAAGTGCGGTGCAAACGACTGACGTGCGCGCATTCTGTGCCGAGGTTTCTGGCGTAATCAAGTATGTCACCCCGGGCGCCGCGCCGATTGGTCTGGCCGCAGGGTCTTGCGCGGCGGTTCCCGGAACTTCGGGGCCAGTCGGCAATTAGCTCTCACTAAGCAGCACTTTACTCCGCTCGACTCGGAGATAGCCATTGCGGGTTGAAGTGTCCCTTTCCGTTAAGGGGTCGGGGTCCTTGGTATACTGGGAGGGCTTGCGAGGAATTCACCAAATCGAAGCGTGCGCACTCCTGACCTTCTTGTCCTGGCCGTTTTTCTGGGGCCAGAACATCGCCGAATCGCGCCCGGCTGCAAGAACTCCTATTGCGGTTGTTCTGCGCCGATTTGAGCAAAGATACCGGCGCGCCACCCGGCTTGAGGTCACTTTCCTGGAGCGCTACAGGGAGAATGGACGGCTGACCCGCATGGAAGCTGGGAAGGCGTTCTTCCTCCGTCCGGGCAAGATGCGCTGGGAATACGAATCCCCGGAGAAGAACGTCTTTCTGGTCGATGGCAAGAACGCCTGGTTTTATGTGCCCGCAGACCACACGGTTACACGCGTTCCGGCAAGGAAAAGCAGCGATTGGCGGACGCCCCTGGCCTTGCTCGCTGGAGAAATGAAGCTGAGCCGGATTTGTAATAGAATAGGGCCTGCTGAGCAACCGGCTCCGGAATATTTCGCGGATTTGATGCTCTACTGTGAGCTGCGTGGTGCGTCTAAATCAACAGAAGGAGGTGAATCCGGCAGCCAGGCAGGCTTAAACGAGGCCCGGGATATTGCGTATCTGGAAGTCGGTGAAAATTCTGGAGAACTCGTGCGAGTCTTGGTAAACGATCCGGGAGGCGTGGGGATCGAATTCCGCTTCGCAAACTGGCAATGGAATCCGCAAGTTGACGACTCGTTTTTCCGCTTCCAGGTTCCCCCAGGCGTTGCTATTGTGGATGGGGAACTGGCGGCCCGGAGGACACCAGATCCATAAACTCCCCCGTAGGAGTGGCTCCCCTTTCCAGTGAGGAACGGCCAACCCCCAGGACCCCCTACGCATATCATCTAGATGAGGTAAACTGAAAGTGTATGGGTGAATTTGTCTGTCGCGTGGCGGATGCCGATGGGCGTGTGTTCTCGCACGTCGAGGCCGCAAACACTCTGGATGAAGCACGCCAGAAGCTTTTGGACCGGGGCTTGTATGTTTACTCGGTCGAATCGCGGGGCGGGCGTCTTGGTAGTCTGGTTCGCCGCAAAACTGGTCGGCAAGTAAGCGGCTCGGATTTTCTAATTCTGAACCAGCAGTTTAATACCCTGATCAAAGCAGGTCTGCCTATCTTGCGCGCGCTGGATCTTCTGGCTACGCGCGCCACCTCCCCGAAACTCCGGCCGGTGATCTCGCAAATCCGAGATCAAGTACGGGAGGGTAAGTCGCTCTCCGAAGCGGTCGACGAAGCGGGCGTGTTTTCCAAGGTTTACTCCACGGCGATTTTGGCGGGGGAAAAAAGCGGCAACCTGCCTGGCGTAATGGAATACTACATCGCCTACCAGCGAGTTAGCACCGGCGTGAAGAAGAAAATCATCGCCACTCTGGTTTATCCGGTCCTGCTGATCACCGTTGCTATCGTCATCGTGACCTACTTGGTCACTGGGGTAGTCCCGAAATTTGCGCTTCTCTATCGCGATTTGAACGTAGAACTTCCGGCGCCCACGCGCGTGTTGATCGCGCTCACGGTCGAATATCGTCTGTACTTCGTCGCTTTCATCGCTTTGCTGGCTTTGGTTGCCGCAGGAGTTTTTCTATGGTCCCGTACCGAAGAAGGCGGAACGGCATTTGACCGCTTCAAATTTCGCATACCGATCGTTGGAGATACGCTGCTGAAGTTTCAGGTTGCGCAATTCTCCCGCACCCTTTCCACTCTTTTGACTGGCGGTACGCCTCTCGTGGCGGGACTGCAAACTGCCACGGAGGCAATTACCAGCAAATTGTTGAAATCCACGGTAGCTCACGCCACGCAAATGGTCCGCGAGGGCGAGTCGTTGCACGCCGCCCTTGCTTCCAAAGGCGTTATGCCGGAAATGGCCGTGGATATGATCGAAGTCGGTGAGTCCAGCGGCGCGATTTCCCCGATGCTAAACAGCGTCGCCGAGTTTTATGAGGAAGAAGTGAATTTGCGCTTAACTGCCATGGTCGCCGTCATCGAACCGGTTTTGCTTATCATCATGGGACTGTTTGTTGCTTTCATCTTGATTTCACTTTATCTGCCCATCTTTTCGTTCTCCATCAACGGGGCAAAGTAGGGACTATGGCCACGACGGATCAACACGCCAACATAATTGCGGGAGGCCCTTCCGCCGCCGATGAGCAGCAGGAACGCGAGTTTGCTCGCAAGCTTGCCGAAAGATACCGGTACGCGTTCATCGACCTGCGAGAACAGCGCATTAACCCGGATTTGATTCGCACGATCTCTGCAGACCTCATGTTCCGCTACAACTTCGTACCCCTCGAGACGCATAACAACCTTTTGACCATCGCCGCGGCCGATCCCGGTCTGGTTCAGAGCAGCGACGAGCTGCCTCTGTTACTCGGAAAGAAACTTCTGATTCGAGTTGCGACAGCACGCCAGATCGCCGATGTGCTGAAACGCACCGAGCAGTCGCAGCGCGTTCTCGAACAAGCCACGGAAGCGTTTGCTCTCCAGGCCCCCAAGGAAGAAGAGGAAAGCGAAGAGACCATTTCCGGCGATCGCCTGACACGCGATAGCACGGCCAGCCCGGTGGTTCGCCTGGTGGAGACCATCATTTTCACAGCGCTCGAAAGGCGCGCCAGCGACATCCACATCGAGGCCCGCGACACAGAAGTTGCCGTCAAGTATCGCATTGACGGCGTTCTCCAGCACGCCATGCAGCCTATCGCTAAGGAGCACCATTCCACGGTCCTTTCGCGCATCAAGGTTTTGAGCGAACTGGATATTGCCGAGCGCCGCGTCCCGCAGGATGGCCGCTTCCGCGTCAAATACAAAGGCCGCTTCATCGACTTGCGCGTATCGATCATGCCCGCCAGTCACGGGGAGGATGCGGTTCTTCGCGTCCTCGACAAAGAAACGCTTTCCGAGAAATTCGCGAACCTGACTTTGGATGTGGTGGGCTTCTCGCCCGAGGAGCTCTATCGTCTCCGTCGCTACATTCATGAACCTTATGGCATGGTCCTGGTCACCGGCCCCACAGGCTCCGGAAAAACCACCACCTTGTACGCGGCCATCAATGAAATCAAGAGCGACGAGGACAAATTCATTACCATTGAAGATCCTGTTGAGTATCAGGTTCGCGGCATTACGCAGATTCCCGTGAACGAGAAAAAAGGCCTCACTTTCGCCAGAGGCTTGCGTTCCATTCTGCGGCACGACCCGGACAAGATCATGGTCGGCGAAATTCGTGACCAGGAGACAGCGCAAATCGCTATCCAATCGGCGCTCACGGGGCACCTGGTTTTTACTACCGTTCACGCCAACAACGTGACGGATGTGATCGGCCGTTTCGTCAATATGGGCGTCGAGCCGTACAACTTTGTCTCTGCATTAAACTGCATCATGGCGCAACGCTTGGTGCGCGTGATCTGCCCGAATTGCAAGCGTCCCAAGCATTACACGCCGGAAGATTTGAAAGAAGCCGGCCTCGATCCGGCCGTGTGGGGAAACGGGACATTGGTCGAAGGTGTTGGATGTTTGGAGTGCTCGGGCACGGGATACCACGGGCGGACGGCGATTTGTGAATTGATGGATCTGAGCGATCGCATCCGCGAAATGATTGTGGACCGGCGCCCGACTTCCGAAGTCAAACGAGCTGCGCGGGAAGAAGGAATGGCTACGCTTCGCGAGAGCGGGCTGGCTAAGGTCCGGGCTGGCATTACGACCATCAAAGAAATCAATAAGGTGACTTTCGTTGAGTAGCGCCGCATTGGTTCATCAAGGCATTTACAAGAGCGGGCTCGCGCGCCGGATGGCGAGCTGGCTCGATGCCATTCCACACCCTCCCGTGGCCATGGAAATTACTTCGGATCGCATCGCGGTGGCGAGATGGGGGCACTCCGGATCGCTGGACGCTTTCGCTGTCGAACTGCTACCGCCCGGAGCGGTCATCCCCTCGGCCGTGGAGACCAACCTCGTAAATTCCGCGGTCGTCAAGGCGGCTGTGGCTAAAGCTTGCGACCGGCTGCGCATACGGCCCGAAGACGTGGCTTTACTTCTGCCCGACCCGGTGATTCGCGTATTTGTTCAGCATTTCGAGGATTTCCCGCGTTCTTCAGCAGAAGCGATTCCCTTGTTGCGGTGGAAGCTGAAGAAAAGCGTGCCGTTCGAAGCGGACGAAACTATCATTTCTTATTTTCGGCAGGCTCCGCGGGAGATAGGCGTGGATATCGTTACGGCCCTTGCGCGGCTCCGCATTATTCGCGAGTACGAATCTTTGGTTGAGGGCGTCGGGCTGCAGCCAGGCGTGGTCCTGAGCTCCTCGCTCGCAGCGATTTCGTTGTTGGAGGGCGATCGGCCGATTTTATTCGCGCGCATCTCGGGTTCCGTCCTGACCACGGCCATTGTGCGTTCCGCCCTGCTTTGCAGTTATCGTTGCACCGACCTCTCTACGTATGGTGCAAGCCTCACACCGCAGATGCTCCTGGAAGAGATTTTCCCGGTTGCCGCCTACTATCAAGATACCTGGCAGGAAGGAATTTCTTCAGTTCGCATCGCCGGCCTCGGCGTACGCCTTGGGGAGTTTTCCGGTCTACTAGAGCAGGAATTTCACTGCGAGGTGAAGTCCTTACTGAGTTCCGCGCACGCGGAGGGACGCATCAAAGAAGATGCGAGGCAGCTTGCTGACCGCGACCTGGAAGGCCTGGTTGGCTGGATGTTGCACCGCGGCTAAAGTTGATTTGGGGAGACGAGGGACACGAAGGAATGAGAGTCCGGCTCAATTTGGCGACCAAACCACTGGAGTCGCACCGGCGCTTCCTCCTGGGAGCTGGCTTCTCAGCGTTCGTCGCTGCAATCGTTTTTGTCGCGCTGGGATGGCATGTTTATACAGTTCGCGAAGCCGCCGCCGAGGATCGCGCGCGCAAGGAGAAGATTAGCCGCGAGTATGCCAGGTATCAGGAGGAAGGCAACGACCTGAAGCGCTTTTTTGAGCAGAAAGACATCAAGGGTCTTAAAGAGCGCGCCGCGTTCATTAACGGCATCATTGCCGTGCGCAGTTTTAATTGGACGCAAATGTTCATGGATTTGGAGCACATTCTGCCAGGGGGCGCGCGCATCATCAACATTGAGCCCAAGCAGGTGTCCGGACAGGTGGAATTGAATCTGACCTTTGGTGCGGCCGACGATGAGGTCAAGCTGAAATTCCTGCGGGCCCTGGAAACTTCCAAGCAATTCTCGGACGTGCAGATCCACAGCGACGTCAAAGTCATACCGGGAGCTGGCGCCAGCACCGACGCAAAAGTTGTTCACTTATCGACTTTCTATTCGGGAGCTTGATGCCACGCGATTTCACAACTCGCAAACGGATCATCCTGGGCGGAGTAATTTGCCTGGTGGCTGCCGACTTCGCGCTCGCCGCGTATAGCTTCCAGCTGGCCTCCGAACCGCTCACCACCGAACAGCAATTCCTCAAACAGGAAAAGCAGCTCAAGATGCTGGAGGCTCCCATCGCGCGGGCGCAGAAGATTCGAGAAGACATGCCCAACACCCAGCGGGAATGCGAGAAGTTCGAAGGGCTGCTTTTGCCGGCCAGCTCCGGGTATTCTTCGGTCACTTCCGAGTTGGGTGAAATTGCCAGGAAGAGCGGTGTCACTCTCCAGGGTACCTCTTTCAAGCCGACTCCGGTTCCCGAGCGTGGGTTGACCGAAGTGGCCATGGAATCAACCATTGAAGGCGATTACAAGAACGTGATTCTTTTCTTGAACAGACTGCAACGTTCCGCCAATATTTATGAAGTAGAGTCTTTGACGCTGGCCCCGCCGGGTGGGAATAAAGGGCCGGCCAATGTCATCAAAGTCGGCCTGCACGTGAAAACGTATTTTCGGACGGCGGCGTGAAGCAGAAACAACAAGTCGGCATTCTCCTGGTCTTGGTGCTCGTTGCGGCCGTCGTGTGGCTCTGGAATTTTCACGACAAGCCCGCGAAGGCCGATGCTCCCAGTATCAAGGACGATCAGGTCATTGGCGTTGATAATCCTCAGATTCGCATGGATTTGATCGAGCGCGCACGCAGGACGGAGTACAGAAGTTCCGGTCGCAATCCATTCAGCCCGGTGCAAGCTCCGCAGAAGTCGGCTCCTTCCCCGAACAAGAAAACCGAGATTCCGGGGCCGCAGCTGCCACCACCTCCGCCTCCGGTGACTTTGCCCGCGAACGTGAAATTCTATGGCTTCGGCACGGTGCCTAACGGCACATCCCGCCGCGCCTTCCTCACGGACGGCGAAGAAGTGTATGTGGTGGCCGAGGGCGAAATCTTTTTGAAGCGCTTTCGCATTCTCCGAATTGGCAACGCAAATCTAGAATTTGAAGAGCTTTCTTCCGGACGCACGGGCACTGCGCCTCTTGTTGAGGAACAGGGAGGTCCGTCGCAATGATCTCGAGGAGCCGACACAATCTGCGGAAGCACACCCAGCAAGGATATGCGCTATTGCTGGTGATTTTCATGACCACCATGTTGCTTATCCTTGCCACGATGGTGGCTCCAAACATTAAGACGGAAGGGCAGCGCGAAAAAGAGAAAGAAATGATTTGGCGCGGACGGCACTATGCGCGTGGCGTGAAATTGTATTACCGGAAAATGGGACGTTTTCCGACGAGTATCGACGACCTGACTAAGCCGAAAATCGGGTCGCTGCGTTTCATGCGCCAGGCCTACAAAGATCCCATGAACACCCAGGATGGTTCGTGGAGGCTCATTTACGTTGGTCCCGCCGGGCAGCTCATCGGCAGCTTGAAGCCGCCTCAGACGAATCTCCAGTTTGGCCGCGTACCGGGAATGCCGGGAATCGGTACTCCAGTTAGTAGCATGGCAGCGCCCGGTGCCCCCAACAGTGGTTTCGGTTCGGTTCTGGGGCAGGCGATCGGACAGGTTGGCGGACTGAACCAACCGGGGCAAACCGGAACACAGCAGGCAAGCTCCTCAAACCCCGGGACGAATCCTGCGAATCCCCAGAACGCTCCAGCGACAACCGGCACGCCCGTTTCAGCGGACCAGGGAACAGGAACCGATGCCGATACTCCGATTCCCACGGAGGATGCGCCCACGATCATGGGTGGAAACATCATCGGGGTCGGCAGCAAGATCAACAAGAAATCGGTGATCGTCTACGATCACGGCAAGAATTACCGCCTCTTCGAATTCATCTGGGACCCATCGAAGGATACCTTTGGCATTGGCCAACCCGGCCTGCAAACTGGCACTGGCCTGGGACAGGGGCTGGGCCCGGGAGTGGGGGCGCCGGGGGCGCCTTCCCCGCAGAACCCGGCAAACCCGCAGCCGAATCCACCTCAACAACCCCAGTAGAATCCGCAGCAGCAACGGGTTTCAGAATTCCAAAGGAGTGGTAGGGGGGTTGGCTGCCGCAGGAGAGCAACCGTGTGGCGCTCGCCACGTCCGCCAAACTTCCGTAGAATCATCCTGCTTGGCAAGGCACATCATGCCGTCATCTTCTATTTCAGGCCCCGCGCCGGTGTACGAAGACTACACGCGGTGCATTCATTGCGGCTTGTGCCTCAACGCTTGTCCTACCTATCGCCTGTGGAATCTCGAGGCTGATTCGCCCCGCGGCCGCATCCATCAGATGTTCCACATTTTCCAAGGCGAACTCACCGGCGAGGCGCACGTGGAAACGCGTATCAGCGACGGGTTCGTCGATCACATCGAAAAATGCCTCGACTGCCGCGCCTGCGAAACAGCCTGCCCCTCCGGCGTGGAGTATGGAAAGCTCGTCGAGCATGCTCGCGCTCGAATCGAACGCAGCTACGAACGCTCCTGGCTCGCTCGCGCCACTCGCGATTTCTTTTTCCAGGAGTTTTTCTCCGCTCCCCATTTCCTTGATGACGCAGCCCGGCTTTTCCGTCTCTATCAACGTTCCGGCCTGCAGGCCATCGCGCGTGGCATCGGCATTCTCAAACTGCTTGGCCTTGCCGAACGCGACCGTCTTCTTCCGCGCATCGACGATGAATTCTTCTTCCGCCGCATCGGTTCGACGTTTGCTTCGGTTGGTCCGCGACGCGCGCGCGTTGCCTTCTTTGCCGGCTGCATCGCCAACGTGACGTTTTCCGAGTTGCAGGAAGCCACCGTCCGCGTACTTACCGCCAACGGCTGCGAAGTCGTGGTACCAGGGGAACAAACTTGCTGCGGCGCGCTTTCCGCGCACTCCGGGTTCCGAGAGGCCGCCCGCGCACTCGCGCGCAGAAATCTTGCGGCGTTTCGGCTCGACGATTTCGATGCCATCGTCACCAATGCCGCCGGCTGTGGCTCCACGCTAAAAGAATATGATCATCTTTTTTCATCGGATGAACCTGAATCGCTGCAGGCTGGCGCGTTTGCGGCGAAAACGCGCGACGTCAGCGAGTTTCTCGGGGACCTCGGTCTCACTGCCAAGCTCTATGCGCTGCGCCATCGCGTGACGTATCAGGATTCCTGTCATCTCCTGCACGGGCAGAAAATCCGCGAAGCCCCGCGCACCTTGTTGCGCGCAATTCCTCATCTCGAATTTGTGGAACTGCCGTACTCGGAGATCTGCTGCGGATCGGCGGGAACTTACAGCGTCACTCAGACGGAAACGTCGTTGCAATTACTGGCCGACAAAATGCGTCACGCGCAGTCTACGGGGGCGCATACCATTGTCACCGCCAACCCCGGATGCATCCTGCAGCTTCGCGCCGGAGTCGCCCTCCACCACACGAACCAGAACGTTCTCCACGTTGTGGAACTCCTCGACCGCGCTCTGGTATCCCCATAGTCGGCAACACGCCAGTAACAAATAATCGTGCATGCATCTTACAGGCCTCTGGTTTTTCCCCAGCTCCTTGCTTCCTTACTTCTCGGCCTCGAGAAACGGCGGCGCCCTTTCCGCGGCGATGGGGGTTGCAGCGAAAAGGGCGTGCCGTCTTCAGGAGAGAAGATCGTTGCTACGGTGCATTAAGCATCGAAAAATCAGTTATCCGCGGGTGGTGGCGCCTGATGGCGGCGCATCCTTCCCATCGTTCCAGCATGACCTTGCGTCACGGTATAGTCTGAAGGCACGGCGAAGAGCGATGCTTCTGGCTCCACGCGTTGAATATTCGTAAGCGTGTAGGTAGTTTCGCCGGACCACGGATCGCTGCGCTTGCTCATCACCACGGTCTGCAAATCGTTGGAATACCAGCTTTCGCGGACAATCGTAATCGGCTTTTCATTTCCGATTTGCCCTGCAGGAATAGTGCGTGTAGTTCGCGTGCCTTGCGCGATCACTCCCGCGACGGTTTGCGTGCCGAGATCTTCTTTTTTCAAATTGCCATTCGCGATTTCTTTTTGCTGCCGTGCTTCTATCTTGTCTTGCATCGCCCCCTTCATCCTGGCGAACGGTTTGCCCATTTTCTCAGCGGTCTTCTGGTCAGGATGCAGCAGGAAGGTCGTGCCGGCTACCGGATCATTAATGACCACGAACGATTTCGATTGGGCGGCCATGGGCCCGAAGCCTGCAAACGTAATTTCTCGTCGAATGCGGCCCTGGCTGTCGCGGAAAACATTGCTCTGCGTCTTCCGCGAGAGGTGGTTGCCGTCCGCGAGAGTTTGCGTGGTCTCCGAAACAGCTATGGCGCTGAACGGCGCGCCGGTAACGACTTTGCCTTGGCGCATCCCGCCGAAACCCAACAACTCCATGCGTTCACCGAAAGGTGGCGGAAATTCGCCTTTCGGCCCGGCTTGCATCATCCCTGCGGCGTGAGGCGGCAGTGGAGGAGGCGCCTGCTGTGCTTCAGCGAATCCCGCACCGAGCATAAGCACGCACCCGAGGATCGCGCTTCCCGACAATTTGCGGTTCATTCTTTCTTCTCCTCTTCTCTCCCGAATGAAAAACTATTCGCGCATTTCATTTGGCAAGCGGACGGCTTGCGGTAGTCCGTCATTCCCAACCAGCAAGTCAACCTGAATCCATTCGGCGGCACGGTCTTCATTCACGGGTAGGCCCAGGGCGCCCAGCGCGCCGCGCTGGATGCGGACCTCGAGGATGGTCGCGTCATCGGTATCCGTCGGCAAAACGCCTGGCAGGAAAGTGAAATCGCTCAGTTCGTTATCCGCCATAAGCGTTGGTGAATCTGGTGCAGCGTTTTGTTCCGCCGTACCCGGATTCGCAACAGGGCTGTTCGACTTGTCTGTGAGATTGGCGCGCTGACTGTTGCGCCAGTTGACCCAGCTCACTGCACCAACCACAACTGCAGCGGCTGCAAGCGCCCAGGCAGCCACGACCGCCGTGCGACGCACCCTGGGGGTGTTATACTGCGTGCCAAACTGCTGACGAAGACGCATTTCAACGCGCGCCGGGGCATTCATGCCGGCAGTTGCCACTGCAAGAGACCGCAATTCAATGCGGGCGGCTTCCCACGAAACGCGGAGCGCCGAACAGCGTGTACAGGAAGCCACGTGCGCAGCTGCCTCGGCGCGCTGCGTTTCCGTCAGCGAAGCGTCGCGCTCCGCATCTAACCCAATTGCTTCAAATTCATCGCACGTCATTGCACACTTCCTTCATCCGTCCAAAATCAATCATTTCGCCGCACCTGCCTTCCGTGTCAGGCCTGCGCGCCGAGGCGCATCGCGCAGCATTTCCAGCCGGGCCATCAGCAAAGCGCGCCCGCGATGCAGCCGCGAGCGAATCGTGCCGATTGGACAGCCAATCATTTGCGCGCCTTCTTCGTAACTCCTTTCCTCAAGCTCACAAAGGACCACGGCTTCCCTAAACTCCGCTGGCAAATCCAGGACCGCCGCCCAAACCAGTTCGACGCGTTCGCGCTTCTCTGCCTGGACGGCAGGGGTGGAAGCGTCTTGCAAAACAATTCCAGCGGCCGCGCCATTTTCGGTCTTTTCCTCGAGGGAAACTTCCCGCGGCAAGCGCTCCAGATGCTTCAGGACGCGGTTACGCGTAACACCGTAGAGAAAACCGCCGAGCGTCCCGCGGGCGGCGTCGTACTTCTTCGGATCGCGCATCAGCGTCATAAAAACATCCTGCACAATTTCTTCGACGGCCCAAGCGTTCCCGCTCATGCGCAGCGCAAAGCGGTACAGCGCCCCCTGGTGGCGCCGATAAAGGAGCGCAAAGGCGTCCTCGTCGCCTTTGCCGGCGCGCCGGAGCAGCACGTCGTCTCTTTCCTGGTCCGCGATGCTCATCTCTCCTGATAGGACGCTCTACCCGGCGTTCTATGTACATTCCCTTGGGGGCAGGGATAAGTTCCCATGGTAAGGGGTGCAAGGGAAGGCCACTAACTCCTTGTATCACAATAAGTTAGGCTGGTATCTGCTATTGGCTGTCGTGTGCCGAGGCCCTTAGGTTTCTTGGGGCCTGAACAGGCGCGCGGCGGTGCGGGTGACGAAGCGGCGGGGAACGAGGCGTTCCCCCTGTGCGCCAAGATAATTCCCCAGGCCCGAGATGACGTAGCTCTTTCCCGCAGCCAGAGCCTTCAAACCCGTTTGCGCCACTTTTTTCGCAGTTTCCGCGCGGCCTCGGAACTTCTGCTGTCCGGACACGGCATGAAATTCAGACTCCGTAGAGCCTGGGCAAAGCGCACAAACGCGAATACCGTAGGGCTTCATTTCTTCCGCGAGCCCCTCGGCAAACAGCAGATCGAAAGCCTTGGTCGCAGCATAAGTGGAAATGTACGGCACAGCTTGGAAAGAGGCCGTCGAGGCGAGAATAAGGATGTCGCCGCGGCGTCGCGCGACCATGCCCTGCAAGAAGAGATGCGTCAGGTGCACCACGGCAGCGCAATTCACCTGAACCATCTCTAGCAGGCGCTCTTTATCAACGGCAGGGAATTCGCCGTATTTGCCGAAGCCCGCATTGTTGACGAGCAGATCGATTTCAATTCCTTTGTCGCGCGTGAAAGCAAAAACCTTTCCCGGGGCGGTGGGATCGGCCAGATCGGCGGGGAACACTGTGGTCTGCACCTTGTAGTTGGAAGCCAGCCGCTGCGCCAAAGTATCGAGGCGATCTTTGCGCCGCGCTGTCAAGACCAGATTCGTTCCGCCCCGCGCTAATTCTTCCGCGAGGGCAACTCCAATCCCCGCGCTCGCGCCCGTAACCAGCGCCCATTTGCCTTGCCATTCTTCCGCCATATAACTCCCCATTTCCGTGCCACCATTAAACCTTAGCGGGCAAGCAGCATCTATTCTACGGATTGGTACTCAGCGCTGCATCCTCCTCGTCTCTACCGTCTAGCACACAACGAGTCGCTAAAACTTTCCCTCCCTGAATTCCTCTTAACCAGAAACCGCACCGCGCCAGTTATTCCGGCACGACGGCGACGGCTTCCAATTCGATCAAGAATGGCTCGCGGAACAAGCGCTTGACCTCGACCGCGGTGCTTGCCGGCGGATTTGCGGTATTGATGAACTTATCCCGCACTTCGCGTACCACCGTAAGCTGCGTGATGTCCGAGAAGTAGTAGTTCAGCTTGACTACATTTCCGAAGTTCGCGCCGCTGGCCTCCAGCGTGGCTTTCAAGTTTTCGAACGTCTGCTGTGCCTGGGCGCGCAGGTCTCCCTCGCCCACCACTTTGCCGGAGCGATCCAGGGCCACTTGGCCGGCTACATAGATGATGCGCCCGCGCCTGATGTCCACTGCTTGCGAATACCCCGGCGACGGCGGCAGATTCTCCGACTTTATGAAACGCACGGCATCTTCCAAATGACTCATTGGCTTGTTCTCCTTGTGCGCCGGTCAAACCGGCGAGGTGTAGTGAATGCAAAAGTCACACGAATGTGAAATAGCGACGCCCATCGGCCGACTGACACGGCTCGCATAGGCGGTCTTGTTTACCTGATTGCGGTCTTGGGAATTCTTCTCCCGTTGCCGCGCGGCCTGACTCACGCAGCGCGATTGCATTCGCCGCGCTGGAGAACCGGAAGCCGGATCTCGGCCAAAGCCTCTTCTTCGTTTCCTTGGACAGGCTCAAGCCAGTAAACTTCCCACTTGGGTCCGCGTGAGACGAATTTGTTCTTTTTTAGCCAAGCCTGGAGCGTTTGGTAGACTCGCGGAATGGTTTGGTCGCTGCCCGTGTGAAACAGCGACACCATGCGAGTCGCGGGCATTTGGTACACGCGGATTCCTCGTGTGGGACTCGCCGGACGTTTCAAGAATCGTAAGGCTTCGCAATCGATTTGCGGCCCGTCCTTCGCGCAAGTGTGCCAGAGCGCGGCGCGCTTTCCTGTCACCAACTCGGGACGGATTCGGCGCTCGATTTCTGCAAACAGATCATCGGCTTCCTCATAAGACCGGAGCCTTTCTCGGGCAGCAGCAACCCACACGGGCTGAATCTCCCGCAACTCGATCCGCCAGCTTGCTGGGTTGTCTCCCATGGCAGTGTCCTGCAACTGGGCTTCGATTCTTGCCAGGCATCCCAGGTCATCTTGGATGCGCCGCTGCAAAAGAGCCCGTCGTTCGCGAAGAATCTCTTTCAGTTCAGCCGGGGTAGGCCGTTTTTGCAGCAATTCGCGAATCTCCGCCAGGGAGAGTCCCATGGCCTTGTAAAGGCGGATGTCTTGCAGTTCCCGAAGTTGCCTGGGCTCATAGCTCCGGTAATTGGTCGCCGCATCCACATGCGACGGCTCAAGCAAACCTGCTTCGTGGTAAAACCGCAGGGCTCGAATGGAGACATTTCCCAGCCGGGCGAATTCACCGATCCTTAGCAAGGTCTCCTCCTCTTCTTGTTACGTTTCATGCAGCCTAAACCCTTCCGTAACGAGAGAGTCAAGAAGAATCTAGCGGCGAACCGCACAGTCGGGGATTTGGTCCTAAAGGAGGATTTGTGGAGGGCGCGTTGTGGGCTTAGGCGCCGACTCGCGCTCTTACCCGGAAGGAGCTGCCCGAGAGTTCACTTCTCTGGCCGAAGAAATGCGTCTTTCAGACGAGCGGTCTCGCGTTTGATGCGCTCCATCACCCGTCGCGCCCACACAAACTCCGCCGCAAGCAAACCCAAGCCCATTAAGATTACCGGCGTGCCTGGACCAGGCGTGAAAATCATAATGATTCCCAGGATCAGCAACGTGAACCCGGTAAGAATCAGGAAAATGCGGCGGACTTGAGCGACAGTGCGGAGGATCATTCAGGTTCAGGAAAGGATCTTTCTGGCGGAGAGGGTGGGATTATACCCAACGCAATTTGTTGTTGGGACGCGTTGGAATGCGTTTTTTCGATACCGCAACCTATTGCATCCCAAGGATTTATTTTGAATCCTCTCAAGCCCTCATAAACAAAGCGTTTGCTGCAACCCCGAAATCCAGAAAATACGCAAAAGTGGTAGCAAGACGGTAGCAAAAATTAGGCTCAGAAACCGATCTTTCTCTCCAGGGCCGGAGTCATGCCGCCTAACCTTTTGAATCGCTCCGCAATCCTGTCCATGATCTTCTGCTGTTCCTTGGTATCGCCGGAAGGTAGGAAGCGATACCAGCGAGCAAGCTGCTCGTGATTGGCCTTTTCGACTTGCTCCATGGTCGGGAAATCTGGTCGGTCGTGCTGCATCTTGATTCTGCCTCGTTCTGAAGCAGTAAGTATACCTGAGGTTCGACATTCCGAACGCTTGCAACCAGCGGCTCGCTTGCCGTAGATTCACGTGCGAGCAGAACGGCAACTCCAGCGACCGACCCCCTGGTCCCGAAGAGGGCGGTATAAAACATCTAAGTCTGCATCTGTCGCTTACGGGACTCCACGACCATTTACCCTGCTCTTGAAGTGGACGAAGTTGGACGGAAACGGTGACCACAGAGTAGGTCGCGTCTCTCGTTCGGCAAATCGCAGGCACATCGCGCAGGAGTGCTGCGCAACCGCAGCGGTTTAGCAAATCTAGTCCACACTGGTCCTGTTGCGCGGAATCAATCACTTACGGTGCATCATTAAGCGCGGCATCTTCAATTCCATTTCCGCGACCCACGGACAGTCCCAGGGATGAAATCTGTTGCGTATGGGTAGGCGACTAGCGATGAATGGCCCCTTGTCGGTATTAGGTGATCGCGGAAAGCGCCGCTGTTTCATGAAGTGCTCCTCCTGAGAGAATTCTACTACTGGGAAGGGCTGCGTCTTTCAGACAGGCACGATATCTACGTCAATGCCTTTGGCCCGCAAATCAGCCAACATTGATTTCGACCATGCGGTTATCTCAGTTT
>QHYJ01000032.1:0-12389 GCA_003223255.1 Acidobacteriota bacterium
ACATTGTCCTCAAGTCCGGGACCAACGACATTCATGGGTCACTTTATTACTACAATCGGAACGAATATTTCGCTGAGCCCTCGCCCTTCTTTACTCCTTGCACTCTCGGCGCTGCTGCTTGCGCCGCCGCTGGCGAGCTCACGAAAGCTCCCAGAGAGCGCAACGAGAACTACGGATTTTCCTTCGGCGGCCCGATCATTAAGAATAAAACATTCTATTTCGTCAGTTACGAGAAGAATGACTTCGTATTTGGTCTCTCCGGAATTGCGACAGAACCTTCAGATGCCTGGGTGAATCAAGCTCTTGCTGTCCTGGCTGCGCATGGCGTTACGGAAAGTGCTGCATCGAAGACCGCCATTGGCACGAGCGGTTTCTGGCCCAGGAGCGGGAGTTCGAGCATCGCAAGCCTCCCCGCCACCGCTGGCAATTTCTTCAGCCCCAGCTCCGAGTTCGGATACAGCTACAACGGCGTAGCTCGGCTCGATCAGCAGCTTGGCGACAAACACCATCTTTCTCTCCATGCCATCATCGGGCAAGGCAACCAGACTGCTCCACTGGGCGGCAGCCCGGCCCTGGGAACGGCCAGCTCGAATTTGGCGTACTACTTTGAGGTAGCGCCACTCCACGACGGAAACTACGGCGCAGTCTTGAACTCCACCTTGTCAGCGAGGTGGACCAATCAATTCCTTTTTGGCGCCAGCTACTTCAACCAGCTCTTCCACGACAACAACAATAGCTTTGATACCAAGGCCATGGGAATATTCCTTAGCCCCGACGCGACCGCCCACGGGCAGCCCATCCACGGGGCTCCCAATATCATCATCGCGCCCCCTTCCAAAGGCGGTTCCGGGGGATTTGAACAAATTGGTCTGACTCCACCCGAGGGCCGAAGCGACTTGACCTTGCACTTTACCGACATCGTTTCCTACAGCGTGGGAAAGCACCAGTTCCGTTACGGAGCCGAATTTCGCCACGGGAAACTCAATGAGTTCTATCATCGCCGCGGAACAGGAAAGTTTGTCTTTGACGGTTCCGCCGGCCCCTGGGCAGGAGATCCGGTCACTGCAACAGAAACTCCACTGACAAAAGCGCTTGCGGACTTTCTCGCTGGTGACGTCTCTTCGTGCAGCGACGCCCTCCACGTCAACAATGGCTTTACCTGCGGCTCCACAATTGTTGTCGGTGACCCTGAGCGCTTTGTCCATGTCAACGCCTTCAACGCGTACATCCAGGATTCTTGGCAGATCACCAAGAAGCTCAACCTTAGTTACGGCTTGCGCTATGAATACTTTGGTCCGATGCAGAGCGACAAGAAAGACATAGCAAACTTTGTTCCCGGCTCTGGGTTTGTGGTGCAAGATGGCAGCCATCCCCTCTTCAACCCCGGTAAGAACCATTTCGGCCCTCGACTCGGCTTCGCTTATCAGCCCACTGCGAAAGGTGATCTCGTAGCGCGCGGTGGATTCGGTGTGTTCTATGACCAGATTAACCTGAACCCCTTCTTGGATTTCCGGCCGCCCGTCGCGGCCCCTTCAGGGATTCAGGGGAATCCATTTGGCGCGACGCCCGTCTCCACGTTCTCGCGTGATGGTTACAACTGGGATGCCGCACAGACCGGAGGCGCTTCAATCTTTCCTGGGGTCATTAAGTGTGCCGACCCTCTCTGCGCCACGGCGGTAGATTCGAACGGTAACCCGGTCAGCCCGGTTCCGAAATTCAACCTCTATTCTGTCAGCCAGAACTTCCGAACCCCGTATTTCTATAACTACAACCTACAGTTGGAGAAGGGCTTTGGTAACTCCGCCGTATTCCAGATCGGGTATGTCGGCACCCAGGGACGCAAGCTGAATATCGTCTCGAACATTAATCAAGGCGGTGCATTCCCGAACTTCGGCAATATCCTGCAACTCAACACCATTGGAACGTCCAACTACAACGCATTACAAACCATTTTCCGGACAAGAGCATGGCGCGGGCTAAGCACGCAGTTTGCTTACACCTGGTCGCATGCGCTCGATGAAATCAGCGAGTACCGCGGTCAAGTTCTGGACGATGCTTTCAACCTTAAGGCGGATTATGGAAACAGTGATTTCGACACTCGACACCTTTTCACCATCAGTGGCACGTATGATGTGCCCAAGGCGCCTTGGGCTGCGTCTGGCCTCACAAAGCGCGTCTTTAACGACTGGCAAATCAGCAGTGTGATGAACTGGCATAGAGGGCAACCCTCCGATGAAACTCTTTCGGGTTTGTCTTTAATCGGCAATCCTTACGCAGCGGTCAGCCATACGTTCGATCCTAGCTTTGGCGAGCAATGGTGGAACCCCGCTGCGTTCTGCCTCTCGAATACGAACCCGGCGCTGTCGACAGCCTGCCCAGGCGCGGCAAACCTCTCTCGAAACAAATTTACCGGGCCGGGTTTTGGGGATGTGGACCTGTCGTTTATCAAGAACATCCCAATCACCGAGCGGGTCAAAGTCCAGCTTCGAGCAGACTTCTTCAACCTCTTGAATCGCATCAACCTTGCATCCGGAGTTGGCTCCGTCGGCGGCGTTTGCGCGCCGGCTGCCCCAATACCCCCAGCAACCACGGCAACAGGGATCTGCACGACTGCCAGCGGCTTCGGCCAAGTCACCGACACCATTGGCGACTTCAACGGCGCTCCCGCGATCGGCCCGGGCGAAGCCCGCAACATCCAGATCGTCGCCAAGATCATCTTTTAACCGCCACACAACAAGAAACCTTTAGCCAAGAAGGCCCCCGACCATGCCGGGGGCCTTTTGCTTGTACGCCGCGCATGGTCGGCAGCTACGGGTGAAAGTCCCGTCCCAACCTGATGGAGTTGAAGCGTAGCAAAGCGCAAGGGCGTCACCATGAGGGGGGGCTGAAGGAAGCGTGGAGCAAAGATATGGGCCGATGTACAAGAACTGGATCAGAGGCCTACGGCGTCGGACGAGCGGGCAAGTGACCGCGAAGTCCGGATCCATCAGGACGCTGGTGGTAAATCCGGCGGTTGCGTATCAAAAGCAGTCGAACTTATCGCGGGAGATCTGCGGCACGTCTCGGACTCGTGACCGGGGCGAAGTAATTCGCCCTGATCCTGCCGCAGAAGTCAGCAGCGGGCATATTACTCACACGAGTGAGGAAGGCCCAAACCGTAAGCGCGAGTAGTAGAACGTTGGACTCATAGGGGCATGGCGCCAGCCAATCAGCCAATCAGCTACGGCTGAGCTTGGCAGGATCAGAAGACGGTGAAGCCGAAACGGAAACCTGTCGAGCGGCGAAGCCCTTGTGGCGAAAGAGAATCGAACCTCCGGCCGCGAAGGGCTCAACCTTACGCAACCGCCGTATCCCGCATGTCCGGTGGTGTGGCAGGTTGTGTCAAGAAGGCGCGCAAGCGTCATGCTGTACGAAAGATGAAGGTGGGCCCTTCGTAGCCACCCTGTAGGGGGAGGCTTCAAACAGCTGCGAGCTGCTTCGGTCAAAAGCTGCGGTGGTGAACGTCACAGTTAAAAGGCGTGACATCAGATCACGTCATCTAGGGATTAGAGAGACGAATGCAAATGAACCTCCGACTACGCATCGAAACACCACTCGGACGACATCAAAACCGGAACTGCCTGCCAGGGCCGGGAGGAGCACGGAAGCAACCTACTTACTGGCCGTGCGATGTCCGGTGTACAGGGGGCGTGACTCTAGTCTGGGCTTTCGTACGGAACTTGAGAACTTGGTTTGCGATGGCAAGGGAAAAGGCGCAAGCGGAAATCCCGCGAGGCCGAAAGTACGAATGCGCAAGCCAGGGGCGGACTGCTCCATAGGAGCGTTGATCCGGGGTAATTCCCGAGGAGCAAAGGGAGCAGGTTACCCGTACTGATCCGAGTCAACGGGCAACCGGAGGAACTCGATATCGGTGGAAGACGGCAGTCTTCCGACGGTGGCACGAGCCGGATAAGCTGAGAGGTTTAAGTCCGGTTCAGTGAGAGGTTGTGTCAAGAAGACGAGAAATCGTCATGCTGTAGAAAGATGGAGGAGGGCCCTCCGGAGCCGTCTTGTAGGAGGAGGCTCCCACCAAGTCCGGAATCTGTGAGCGGCTCGGGGTGTAACTCCCCGGGCCGACTCGGCCTCGGGGTGCAATTCCCCGGGCCTACTCTGCGGAGGACGGGCAACCGTTCTCCCTATGCCGATTTTGCAAGTCGGGGTCTTCAGACTCGTCTCTATCTTCTGGCCGACCCCGTCCAATCAGAGCTCCGCCTTCTAACCTCTAAATTCTGCCACCCAACCTCTGCTCTTTGCCGTTCCCTAAACTACAGGGTAGATTTGTCCTGGCATTTAAGACCATAAGACTTAAACAATTGTAGTTTGTACTGGACTTTTCTGTTCCCCTCCTATATGCTCACGGCGAAATGCATCCTGAGAAAGTCGATTCGGCTTGGCGTCCCGAACTGAGCGAGATGGTCGTGCGGCTGGTTCGCTCCGACGAACAGCGAATCTAAGCTCTTTGGAATCAACCCTTACGCAAAAGAGGGCAGGCACCTGATGCGAACCGGGAGAATCAAGAATCAGCTGGAAGCCCTCTAAGGTGGCTTCCTTAAATCATTACGTCCATAGTTCCTTACGTCGGTTTCTCTTGTCGGAGGAATTCTTCGAGGAGGAGCCGCGAGAGCCGTTGGGTGTTGTGCCGAAGGACCCCGCGCTCGTCAACCAGGTCCTCCAGAATGACGCGGCACCCGAGGTTCCACAGCTTGGGTAGGTCTATGGCGACGGGCGCGGCGCCTTCTGCGCGGTAACGCCGCGCGACTTCGGGCGAGATCGCCTGCCGGTTGGCGATCACGCAATCGATCACCCGTCGCGGCACATGCCTTTGGATGGCGCAAAGGTGATCCGCCAGCCCATAGCCGGTTGTTTCTCCCGGCTGCGTCATCAAGTTCGCGATGTACACCCGTGGAGCCTTGGAGCGCGCGATAGCTGCCGCAATCTCCGGAATCAGGAGATTCGGCAAGACACTGGTGTAAAGCGAGCCAGGCCCCATCAGAATCAGGTCGGCATGGTCGATGGCCTCGATGGCCGCCGGAAGGGGGCGCACGCGGCAGGGTGAAAGCCTGAGCCTCCTAATGGGGTTGCGGCTCGCGCTGATACGCGTCTCCCCGTGAACGACGCGGCCGTTTTCGAGCGTGGCGACGAGGTGAACATTCGAGAGCGTCGAGGGAAAGATGCGCCCGCGAATCGCCAGCACCTTGCTCGTTACGCGAATCGCTTCAATGAAATCACCCGTAACGTGGGTGAGCGCCGCCAAAAACAAATTCCCGAAATTGTGCCCCCTCAAACCGTGGCCAGCGTGAAAACGGTATTGAAACAGGCGCCCCATCAGCGCTTCGTCTTTGGAGAGCGCCACCATGCAGTTGCGAATGTCGCCCGGAGGAAGAATGCGGTTCTCGCGCCGCAACCGGCCGGAACTACCGCCGTCATCGGTGACTGTGACGATCGCGGCGAGATCGGAGATCGGGCGCTCGGCAGTGGCAAGTTCATCGCGACGCCGAACAACGCGTTCTTTCAACCCGCGTAACAAGGTGGAAAGTCCCGTGCCCCCTCCCAAGGCGACGATGCGGAAGCCGGGCGGGAAAGCTTTGGTCGGGGAGGCGTGTTTTTTCATTTTCGGCGGAAACACGGATGCCTTGTTTCTTCTACAGGAACGAATTCAACGCGGTACGCTCTGGAGGAGACGCCGAAGAAGGGAGTCACACTTCGGTACCAAAAAAGTGCCATTCTTGACTCGACGCTTGGTTTCAGCGAGATGCGCGACGACAGAGGTTAGGCAGTCCCGATTGCTATCAGCTCGCAGATTCCGGCTTCGCCGGAGAAGAATCTCTATTAGCCTGAGGTCGCCACCCGTCACTAGTCACGGTTTCTAACTGGCGAAGCCGTCTTTTTCCGGGTAGAGCAGTTCGGTGAAGCGCGGATCTTCCTGGAGGAAGGCGAAGTCTTCGTCGTTCCGCGCGTGATAACGGTTTTCCGGACGCAACTGAATGGCGATCTTGAGATTCTCGAGCGCCGAGTCGGCTTCGCCGGTAAGGCAATCAAGGGCAGCCAGCGCGTAATGGATGTGGTCGGCTTTGGGCGCGGCTTTGCGCGCTTTGTCGAGGCTCTCGCGCGCTTCATCCCAGCGGCCGATGTTCATCATGGCCACGCCGCGCTGGTAGTGGTCCTCGGCGCTTCGCGGATTCTGCTCGTGCGAGGGTTTCATGCGCTGTTCGACAATCTTGAGGTGCACGCGGGCGCGGTCGGCGAGTTCCTTGCTGGGACCCTTGAGCACGTCCTCGAGTTCCTGTTTGGCGCGCGCGAATTTTTGCTGATGAAAGAGAGCCAGGGCCTCATCGTACGTTTTGAGTTGCGCTTGCACGCGGGGATCGACCAGTTCAACGCCGCCGCGTTGCGGAGGCGGAGGCGTTCGTAAGGTCTTCTTTTTCATTGTTTTAGAGGAACCGTGCCCAGCCCTCTGGGAGTGCCGCGCCGGCCCTCCGGAGGCTTTTCGCACTTTGGCCATGGAAGGCATGCTAACAGAGGCAGATGCGCGCGTCAAACTGGGGCTGTAGTACTCGAAAGTAAATAACGCAGAACTTAACTGCCTCCGATTGGAGTGCGAGGGCGGTTACCGAACCGCACCATCGAGGAAAATAAGCCGTGGAGATTGGGTAAGAATCGCGGAAACTGTAAGTAAGGCTGTGCTGATGGAGACACGCGGCGGGAAAACTGGCCTGCCTGCACCGCGTATGCTAAATTTGTGGCCGGACACTGGTCGACGACAAAGTGCCTTTCATCAATTTTCCTGCACGCGAAATTAATTGCAAGCTGGTGTACTACGGCCCGGGTCTCGGCGGAAAAACCGCCAACCTGCAGTGGGTTTACGACCACACGGGACAGAACCAGAAAGGCAAAATGGTGTCCCTGGCCACGGAGACCGACCGCACGCTGTTCTTCGACTTCCTTCCGCTGGACTTGGGGACGGTGCGCGGGTTCAAAACGCGCTTTCATTTATATACCGTGCCCGGCCAGGTGTTCTATGAAGCCAGCCGCAAGCTGATCCTGAAAGGGGCGGACGGCGTGGTTTTCGTGGCGGATTCCCAGGAAGAGCGCCTCGACGCGAATTTCGAGACCATGGAAAACCTGCAGGAGCACCTGAACGAGCACAACCTGAATTTCGCGACGATTCCCTACGTGCTGCAGCTGAATAAGCGCGACTTGCCCAACGCCATGCCCGTTCCGCAATTGACGAGGCAGCTTCGCAAAAAAGGTGAGCCCGTTCTGGAATCGGTGGCGATTCAGGGCATGGGCGTGTTCGAAACCTTGAAGGAAGTCGCCAAGCTGGTCCTCGCCGAACTCAAAAAAGGCGGGTAGGCAATTACTTCATCATGCGAAACCATACTTCGACGGTAACCATCGCAGTGACGGGTCTTCCATTAGGTCCCCTGGCCGGTTTGAGTTTCCAGGAACGCACTGCCTCCATGGCCTTTTTTGCGAGATCCTCGTTGGGGGCCTTGAGCACCTTAGCCGTTGCGACTCGCCCGTCCTGTGTGACAAAAAATTTCGACGCGTACGCCTGAAGCTCCGACTGCCGAGTTGTTTGGCGAGATCGTCCAGCTTCGGTTCCTGAGCCCACGCGCGCGC
Source organism: Acidobacteriota bacterium (assembly GCA_003223255.1). GTDB lineage: Bacteria > Acidobacteriota > Terriglobia > Acidiferrales > UBA7541 > Acidiferrum. The sequence goes on from QHYJ01000032.1 coordinate 7,663, forward strand.
GGACAAAGATGAGGGCGAGCAAACAGATAACAACTATTATAAATGGCCGGTAAGAGGCGTGAACTCGACGTGTACAGCGTATGTTTTCTCTGAGATTGCAACTTAGCCGTGTGCGCAAGAGGCTCATGCGAAATTGGCGAGGGCGGCGGATTCTGAGTCAAAGGTGGGGATGGCTTCGACGAGGCGGGTAACGGTGAGGGCATCGCGGACGCGGCCGGGTCCGCAGACCAGGCGCAACACGCCACCGTCGCGCGCGAGTTGGATGGAGATGCGAACGAGCGTGGAAAGGCCGGAGCTGTCAATTTGCGGGGTGCTGTTCAGGGAGACGACCACTTTGCGAATGCCCTTCTTCACGACCGACTGCAAGGCGGCGTAGAGCTGCTCACTGGGTTCGCCGATGGTGAGCCGGCCATGCACCTCAAGAATGGAAACTGCGCCGGATTCGCGAACGTTAATTTCCATGGGTAACCGTTCAATCATGAGCGCGGGCCTGAGCCAATTATTTCAGTTGAAGGAAAGGCATGGGTCTAGGCTTCGACGAGAAGCCTCTGTCTAAACCGCACGGCATTATACGCTGGCAGGAAAAGAAAGTGGTAAGTCGTAGGTTTTCAGTTGTCAGTAAAAAGACGGCAAAGAGAGTCCCTTTGTGTTCCGCCTGCATAATCGTGAGAAAAGACGAGCCTCGCGGAAATCAGAAAAGGGGAAATGGGAGACGGAGGTCGAGGAGTCAAAGGTTCAAGAGTCGAAGAATCCGGACAACGTGGCGATGAGCCGCTCAGGGACGATGGACGCGTCCACTTGCTCAACCATTGTGGTGATGCGCGCCATAGGCACGGTCTTCAGCAAGTCGTTCACGATGCGTCGAACTTCGGGAGCCATGGATCCAGGCTCGTGCGAAGTGTGAGTTGCGAGGAGATTTGGCCCTCCCGAAAAACGTCAAGATAAATCGTCGGCCGCGTGTCTTCGCGAATTTCGTTGTATCGCGCGTCGCCAATCACGCCAACAATCTCACAAGAAATCTTGTCGAGATCAAAGGCGAGGTGTTTCCCAAGGGGATTCCCCATCCCCGAAGTAATCGCGAACCATGGCCTGGTTGATGATGGCTACAGGATGGCCTGCCTCATCTTCCCGAGAAAATGGGCGGCCGGCGAGCAACGGCGTGCCGTAGGTTTCAAAGTAATTGGGTGCGACGCGATTGATGGAAGTGAGGATGTGGTGATTGCCAATCGTCCCGCGGGATACCGGCTCATAGAAGACCTGGTCCGAATTGGCTATTGGTTCCCACCCTAGAAAAGCGTCCGTAGGAATCCGGGTTGACATCTTACCCAAGCGCGGGTACGCTGGGGTCAAATGTCTACCCAAGAAGACCGCGAACGGCTGGAACTCCTGCAAGGCACCTTGGACCTGCTGATCCTGCGCACGCTGATTTTTGGCCCGCAGCACGGGCAAGGCATCGCGCGCGCCATCCAGCAAACGTCGGACGAAGAACTCCTAGTGGAACACGGGGCGCTTTATCCCGCACTGCAACGGCTGGAGGAGCGCGGCTGGATTTCCGCGAAGTGGGGAACCTCCACGAACAACCGCAAGGCGCGGTTTTACTCCCTGACTGCTGCGGGCCGCAAGCAGCTGGGGAAAGAAACGAACAAGTGGAAGCGATTGACGGCGGCGATCGGGCGGATTCTAGAGTCCGAGAGGGGCTAGGCTATGTTCTGGCGGAAACGCAAGACGAGCGATTTCGGCGCCGAGATCGAAGCGCACCTCCGGTTGGAGACGGAGCGGCTGCGGGAACACGGCTTAAGCGAGGAAGACGCGCGAGCCGCGGCGCGGTGCGCTTTCGGCAACGTGACGCAGGCACAGGAGCGTTTCTACGAATCGGGCCGCTGGCTCTTTTGGGATCGCCTCTGGCAGGACATTCGTTTCGCCCTTCGCTTGCTGCGCAAGTCTCCCGGCTTCACCGTTGTAGCGATTGCGACGCTGGCAATCGCCATCGGCGCAAACGCGGTGGTCTTTAGCGCCCTGAATGCCTTCCTGCTCCGCCCAGTGAACGTACCGCAGTCCGAGAGCCTCTATGGACTGCAATTTGATGGAGGACGCCGGGGCGCGCTGTCGTACCCCAATTATCTCGATTTCCGCGATCACAACCGCAGTTTTGACGGTTTGGCCGCTTATACGATGGACCGGGTGGGACTGGACACCGGTGAAAACCCGACCCGCGCGTGGCTCTACGAGGTGAGTGGAAACTACTTCGATGTCTTGAGAATGCAACCATATCTTGGTCGCTTCTTCCACGCCTCCGACGAGCACGGCGCTGGCAGCGCCCCTTATATCGTGCTCAGCTATGCCTATTGGCACGGTCATTTTCAGGAGGACCCCGGCGTGGTGGGCCGTGCGGTGAAAGTGAACAAGCGCTCGTACAGGATCATCGGCGTGGCGCCGCCGGAGTTTCGCGGAACTTTTTTGTTGCTCTCTCCCGATTTCTTCGTTCCGCTGGTGAGCTTCGAAGACGAGAGCGCTCTGAAGCGGCGCGGAGGCTGGTGGATTTTCGAAACCATCGGACATCTGAAAGCAGGCGTGACTCGGGCGCAAGCCGTTGCCGATCTCAACTCACTTGGCGACGATCTGCAGAAAACCTATCCCAAAGAAAACGGCAGGATGAATATTTGGTTGGATCGGGCCGGTCTCTATGGGGATACGTTTGGCCGGCCGATACGGGCATTCGTTGCGGCATTGATGCTGCTTGCAGGGCTGGTTCTGCTGGCCGCTTGCGCCAACCTGGGAAGCTTGTTTGCGGCGCGCACTGCCGATCGTTCGCGGGAAGTTGCTGTGCGCCTCGCGCTGGGATCCAGCCGGCTCCGCATTTTGCGGCAACTCTTCACCGAGGCTCTGCTGATTTCGCTGGCCGGAGGCGCCGTTGGGATTCCGTGCGGCGCTTTGCTATTACGTAGACTCGTGGCGTGGAATCCCTTTCCGCAATTTCCAACGAATGTGCCGTTGAATCCGGATGCCAATGTCTACGCCGTGGCTGCGCTGCTGGCCTTCGTGAGCGGTATCTTGTTTGGGGCGGTACCGGTCAGGCAGGTGCTGCACACGGATCCCTACGAAATCGTGAAGTCCGGCTCGCTGACGAAGCTAGGCCGCCGCATTACTTTCCGAGAAGGGCTGCTCGCGGTGCAAATTGCAATCTGCGCTTTGCTGATTACGTCCTCGATGGTAGCCGTGCGCGGGTTGGCGCGCTCGCTGCACAGCAGTTTTGGTTTTGAACCGCAAGGCGTGATCCTTGCGGACACAGATTTGGAAATGGCGGGTTACTCCTACTCCTCAGATGCCGTGCCCGCCATGCAAAAGCGCATGATCGAGTCGGTGCAAACGATTCCGGGTGTAACTGAAGTGGGATTGGCGAATTGCCCTCCCTTGGCGCATTGCGGCAGCTCGAGGACCCTGGTGTTTACGGACGAGACTTCGGATCTACGTCCTTCCAATGCTGCCGCCACGGCCATAACGTACCAGGTCTCTCCTGAATTCTTCGCGGCGGCGCAAGTGCCGCTGCTGGGAGGAAGGGCCTTCACCTGGCATGAGGATAAAAGCGCGCCGCGCTTGGCGGTGGTCAACCAAACGTTTGCGCGCAAAGTGCTTGCGTCTCCGACGAACGCCGTCGGCCGATACTATAAGACGCGAGACGGAGCGCGCATCCAGGTGGTAGGTGTCGTACAAGACGGAAAATATACGAGCCTTACCGAGGAGCCACAGGCGGCAATGTTTTTGCCGATCCTGCAATCGCCGTCGAGCGAGAGCTTTCTCCTGGTACGTTCCGGTAGCGATCCCCGGCAACTGGGTGGGGAGATAAGGAGCAGGCTGCGTGACCTCGATGCAGGCCTGCCTGTTTTTATTGAAACGTGGCCCAAGGCCATGGACTTCTTCCTGTTTGGCTCGCTTGTGGCCACCGTGGCGTTGGGAGTGCTCGGGGCGTTGGGCGCAATTCTCTCGGTCACCGGAATTTTTGGAATGGCGGCCTACTCGGTCAGCAAGCGTCTGCGGGAATTGGGAATTCGCATGGCCCTCGGCGCGCAGGGAAAGCAAGTGTTGGGCGCGGCACTGGGACGAGCCCTCATGTTGCTGGCCTTTGGTTCCACAGTGGGACTGCTGCTCGGAATCTTGGCGAGCCGCGTACTGGCTTCCATCGTGTATCAGGCGACTCCGCGCGATCCGGTGGTGTTGGCGGGTGTTGTGCTGGCCATGGGGTTGCTGGGACTAGTGGCCACGTGGATTCCCGCGCAACGCGCTCTGTCTATCGATCCCGCAATCCTCTTGCGGGAAGAATGAATTGGCTCCTGAAGGAATCTACAGGCGCTCAGCGTGGGTGCCATGCCTAAACTCTTATGAAAATGAAGGGCCGTCACGTGACCTGCCAAGAGCCCGTCATTCACACTTCCAACCACAAAGAAAAGTGAAACATTTCGCGCCGCCTGCCGTTTAGATCTATAGGAATAAGCACACGAGTAGTTCTTGGGGTGGAGTTACTTACTCCATTGTCGGTCTGTTCCGCCGTCGCTCCAGAGGCCTCCGCGCGGCGTTGATATAGCAAAGGAGGAGCAATGACGGATCGTGTCGTTGCAGCCCCTCGTCCCAAGGCTAGGATCGCGGGTGTGTTTTATCTGCTTACCTTCCTGGCGGGATTGCCCTCTTTTTTCGTTGGCGGCAGGCTTGGCATCACCTTAGGGCTCATCGCG
>QHYJ01000032.1:12419-38124 GCA_003223255.1 Acidobacteriota bacterium
GGCTTTTCTTTACTTGCTGCTTTGTTCAGCCTTGCGGGATGCGCCATTGGACCGATTAGCACGCTCTTTCATTTCACCTCGGCCATCAACCCGCTGGTATTTTTCGGCTTCTATTGCCTGCTGATCGGCTACCTTATTTTCCGTTCGACCTTCCTGCCTCGCGTTCTCGGTGCCCTGATGGCCTTTGCCGGTTTGGGTTGGCTGACCTTTCTGTCCCCGCCGCTCGCGACCCGTCTGTCTCCTTACATCCTGTTCCCCGGCCTCGTCGGAGAAGGAGCACTGACCGTGTGGCTCCTGGCGAAGGGAGTGAATGTCCAGGGATGGCAGAAGCAGGCCAGTTCTTTGCTAGGATGATTCACTTCCTTGCCGAAGAAGAGGCCAAAGAGACACTTAACCCCGCATGGCTTTTCCAGGAGGAACACAAATGGGCCGAGAACTGTCAAAGGGCCGGTTGTATAGGATGAGATCTCTTTATTTGTTCACCGCTATTGTCGTGGGAATTGGTGTATGGCGTGAACTGGAAGACCACTGGGGCAAAACCCACTTCGCTGCCCGCCATGGAAGGACGCTCGGGAGAGTGAAGGGGGTAGAATGTCCTATTCGCCCATATTGATTGCTTATGCTTGCGCGGGGAACGTGGGGCTATTGTCCGGGACCGCAGCGATGTGCTTCCGGAAAGGGTCCCCTCGGCATGTCCTGGCCGGAAAAATCTTTGTTGCATCCATGGTCACCATGGCCGCCGGCGCGGTGTACCTGACAATCGTGAGGCATCGACCCAACAATCTAGGCGGCGGGATTCTAACCTTCTATCTCATCGGGGCGGCCTGGCCGACGGCCAGGCGCGGAGAAGGGGAAACCAGCCGTTACGATTGGGTGGCACTTCTGATTCCGCTGACGGTCGGTAGCCTCACGTGGATGTCTGGCATCGAAAAGATGCGTACCCCGGGACCGCCCAAAGACGGAGTCCCCTCTGGGATGCACTTCTTCTTGGGTTCCGCGGCTCTGCTTGCCGCTGCAGGTGACGTCCGCCTGCGGCTGCGCGGCGGTGTTTTTGGAGCAAAGCGCTTGGCCCGGCATCTGTGGCGCATGTCTTTTGGGCTATTCATCGCGGCAGGATCTTTTTTTCTCGGGCCCTCGAACCGCCCGCTGCGATTGCTTTCGGCAGTGGGGATCGGGCAACACCTGTCCCCGGCTATTTTTGGCGCACCCTTGTATTTAGTTCTGACCATTCTTCCACTGATTCTGCTGATTTTCTGGCTCATCCGAGTTCGCTTCGCAAAGACACACAAGAACACGGGTCCTTGGCGGCTGGCCCAAAACCGTCTCTGTCTGTGCGCTGAGATTTAACCCAGAGGTCGAAAATGACAAGCTCCGAAATCGACAGGTCGCAGATCCGATACGCGAGACTTGCAGGCTTTTTGTTTCTCTGGCTGATCATGACGGGCTTGGGAGGTCTGTTCCTTAACGCCCACATTGTTGGATCGGGGGCGTTCGACGAAACAGCGAAAAGAGTCGCCGCATCGGAACACTTGTATCGAGTCGCGCTGTGCCTCGAGCTGATTGAGACGATGAGCGCAGCGCTGCTGGCGTTCGCGCTTTATGTGACGCTCAAGCCCGTCGACCCGCTTCTGGCGCAGCTCGCCATGTACTGGAGACTCGGAGAATCCTTCCTCGGCGCCGCAGGGATGATGGGCGGCTTTGTGAGGTTGGGTCTTTACATCTCCCCAAAGTCGATCGCGGCGTTGGGGGCGGAGCAGTCCCAGGCCTTAGTAGGTTTGACGGGCGATGCGGGATTCGCCTCCTACAATATCAGCGCGGCCTTCTTTGGCATCGGCTCCATCCTGTTCTTTTATCTGTTTTTCAAATCGAGCTATATCCCCAGAACGCTGTCGGTCTTCGGAGTGTTCGCCTCCGTCCTCGTACCCATCATGTGCTTTGGCACGCTCGTCTTTCCCGGGAGTGCAGGGGTGCTTCAGTATGGCTGGGCGCCGATGGCTGTCGCCGAAGTTACCACCGGCATCTGGCTGATGGTTAAGGGCGTGAACCGGCAGCCGCAAGGATAGTGGCTGGTCAACCTACATACAATATTCGTCCCGCTTGTTCGTCTACATCAGTAGATGGACCAGGCGTTAAGAAAACCGTGGCTGATGGCTGAACAGGATCAGCGAATCTCCGAAGTCGTCAAGCGGGAACAGTCTCGGCTGCGCAACTTCATTCGTCCTCGCGTGCCCGATCCGCGTGACGCCGAGGACATTTTGCAGGAAGTCTTCTGCGAGCTGGTAGAAGCCAATCGCCTACTGATGCCCATTGAGCATGTGACCGGCTGGCTTTTTCGCGTGGCCCGCAATCGCATCACCGACCTTTTCCGCAAGCAGAAGCCGGAAAGCTTCAGCGGCGCAGCGGTCGAGGACGAAGACGGAGAGCTGTTGCGGATCGAGGACCTGCTGCCATCGCCCGATGCCGGGCCGGAGGCGCTCTACGTGCGCAATGTGCTTTTGGACGAGCTCGAACTTGCGCTTGAGGAACTGCCCGATGAGCAGCGCGAAGTCTTCGTGGCGCACGAACTGGAAGGGCGCAGCTTCAAGGAAATGGCCGCGGCGAGTGGCGTGAGCGTGAATACGCTGCTCTCGCGCAAGCGTTATGCGGTGCTGCAGCTGCGCGAACGGCTGCGAAGTATCTACAACGAATTTAGGAGAGGGAGGGACTGAAGATGAGAAAGCGATGGATTTGGATGGCTCCGCTGGCGATCGTCGCGATGATCTTATTCGTGTACATTGGCGGAGAGCTGGTGATGCATCTCTGGAATTGGCTGCTGCCGCCGCTGTTCGGCTGGCGGCAAATTACGTTCTGGCAGGCGCTTGGACTGCTGCTGCTTTGCCGGATCTTGTTCGGGGGGCTTGGTGTTCGCGGCTCGCATCGTTCCAATATGCGTTCCAAGATGAGACAGCGAATGGCCGAGCGGTGGGAGCAGATGATGCCGGAAGAACGCGAAAAGGCTCGCGAGCGCTGGAGGCGCTGCGGATTCGAGCCGCCGGAGGCCAAGCCGACGGCGTGAGCGCGGCGGGCGAGGTGGGTCAGGCGCAGGCTCGAAAAATCGGTTCACCAGAGGGAAGTTTCCTGTGAAAGCCATCGTTTATTACAACTACGGTTCGCCCGATGTTCTCAAGTATGAGGAAACAGAAAAGCCGACGCCGGCAGACGACGAAGTTCTAATCAAAGTTCGCGCGGCGTCTGTCAATCCATACGACTGGCACTTTATGAGAGGCATGCCGTACCTCCTTCGCCTCGGGGCCGGGCTGCGCCAACCAAAGAACAAGCGGCTGGGAGTCGATGCGGCCGGCCAGGTCGAGGCGGTCGGCAAAAACATAACGCAATTCAAGCTCGACGACGAAGTGTTCGGCTGCTGCAAGGGGGCCTTTGCCGAGTATGCGTGCGCTTCCGAATCTAAAGTGGTCCTGAAGCCGGCCAACTTGACCTTCGAACAAGCGGCCTCGATACCGATCGCGGGATTGACCGCATTGCAAGGGCTACGGAGAGGCGGGTTGGAAGATAGGGGAGAGAATCAGGCGGGAAAGAAAGTTTTGGTTAACGGCGCGACGGGAGGTGTAGGTACTTTCGCGGTCCAGATTGCGAAGTCGTTCGCTGCAGAAGTAACCGGCGTATGCAGCACAAAAAATGTAGAGATGCTGCGGTCCATCGGCGCGGATCATGTCATCGACTACAGGAAAGAGGATTTCACCAAGTGTGGGCCGCGTTACGACTTGATCTTCGACTGCGTGGCGAACCATTCGTTGTCCGCCTTCCGGCGCGTCTTGAATCCTAAGGGAAACTACATCATGGTCGGAGCCGCAGATGGTGGCGGCCGGTGGATGATTGGCCTTCTGGCTCGTTTGCTCAGGGCGATGGTCATGTCGTGGGTCGTAAGCCAAGAGTTCGTCATGGTTGGGGCCAAAATCACCAAAGAGGATCTGACCCTTCTTGGCGAGTTGATGAAGACAGGACCAATCAAGCCCATCATCGACCGGTGTTACCGCTTGCGGGAAATCCCAGAGGCCATCCGGCATGTCGAAACAGGGCATGCTCGCGGAAAAGTAGTCATAACTTTGTGAGGTTAGAGAAGTTAGCCAGCATTTCCTGGAGCGGTCGCGCCACTGCCATCAGCTTACGCATCAGAAAAATCAATTGCCACCATGAAAAATTTCAAACTGCGCCACGTGCGCGGGATGCGTATAATCCCTCTGCGAAAGAGTGTCGGGCCCCGGCAGGTGAATCCCAGTGGAGTGGACATAGCTATGAAGTATGCAGGGTGGAAGTGTAGTCTCAGTCTCGTCTTCGTCCTCGGGACCATCCTGCTTGTTGCCGTACCACTCCCAGCAGACCAAGGGCCCACCCCTGCCGCAACGCCCTCTCTGATCTCCCGGCAAACCTCTCTGACCGCCACCCTTCTGCTAGAAACTCCTGAGCTGGCACAAAAGACAAGCGAAAAACTGAAGGAGCTCGAGCAAGGAGTGGAAGAGGCGAAATCAAGAGGTGACAACGCCTGGATGCTCGTGAGCGCGGCGCTGGTGCTGATGATGACCGGGCCGGGGCTGGCGCTTTTCTACGGCGGGCTGGTGCGGCAAAAGAATACGCTCGCCATCATGATGCAGAGTTTTGCGCTGATGGCGCTGATTACCGTGATGTGGGCGCTCGTGGGCTACAGCCTGTGCTTTGGCGGCAGTGGGCCGGTGATCGGCGGATTCGAACACGCATTCCTGCGCGGCGTGGGCGCGGAGCCCAATCCCGATTACGCCGGAACCATTCCGCAGACGACGTTCATGGTGTACCAGTTGATGTTCGCGGTGATTACACCGGCTTTGATTACCGGCGCAACCGCGGAGCGCATGAAATTCAGCGCAACCGTGCTGTTCATGGCGTTGTGGTTCCTGGTGGTTTATGCCCCGCTGGCGCACATGGTGTGGGGCAAGGGCGGAGTGCTGAACGCATCGCTCGGTGGAAGATTCCCGACGCTGGATTTTGCGGGCGGCACCGTGGTGCACATTTCTTCCGGGGTTTCGGCGCTGGTGTGCGCGCTGTATATGGGAAAGCGCACCGGCTACCCAAAACAGCCGATGCCGCCGCACAGCCTGGTGCTGAGTTTCATTGGCGCCTGCTTGCTGTGGGTCGGATGGTTCGGCTTCAACGCGGGCAGCGCACTGGCGGCGGGTTCGTTGGCTTCGAGCGCGTTTGTGGCGACACACTTCGGAGCGGCGGCTGCGGCGCTCAGTTGGAGCGCGGCGGAATGGATCAAGAACGGCCGAGCCAGCGCGTTGGGCGCGATTTCGGGCGCTGTTGCTGGACTCGTAGCAATCACGCCGGCCGCAGGATTTGTGGGACCGATGCCTGCGCTCGTGATTGGCGCCGTCGCCGGAGCGTGTTGCTTCGGGATGGTCACCAAGGTCAAGGCCGCTTGTGGCTATGATGACGCGCTGGATGCTTTCGGCGTGCACGGTGCGGGTGGAACGATTGGCGCGCTGCTCACCGGCGTGTTTGCGCAACAGGTCGTGAATCCTATCTTTGGTGCGGGAAAAGCGGTAGGCGGGCTTGACGGCCACTGGGGTCAGGTGGGTAACCAGTTGGTAGGAGTCTTAATTGCATGGGCGTTCGCGCTGGTAGGAACGATCGTGCTGCTCAAGATTGTGGGCAGGCTGACCGGCTTGCGCGTGCCAGAAGAGCATGAGCTTGAAGGATTGGATATCACGCAGCACGGCGAAGAGGCTTATAACCTTGAGACCTGAGAGATTGAGGAGAATTCTAATTTCTCCGTTATGTCGAGGAGCAGCATGAGGGGAAAAAGCAGATCCCTCGCTTCGCCCGGGATGACACCGCGGGGCGGGCAGGCCAGGGGGCGGAGCGGAAACATCCATGATGAAACTTGAGGCCATCATTCAGCCCTCGCGGTTCGAATCCGTGAAAGACGCGCTGCGCGAAATCGGCGTGGAGGGAATGACCGTGACCGAAGTGCGCGGCCACGGCCGCCAGAAGGGCCACACGGAAGTCTACCGCGGCCGCGAATACACCGTGGACTTGTTGCCCAAAATCAAATTAGAGATGGTCCTGCCCGACACCCTGGTGAACCGCGTGGTGGACACGATTTTGAAGTCCGCCAAGACAGGAAAGATAGGGGACGGTAAGATATTCCTATCGAGGGTGGAGGAAGCCATCCGGATTCGCAATGAGGAGCGCGGGGAAAATGCGCTCTAGGTATTCGTCGTTCCCAGCCGGGCAGCAAGAAACCTGACCGCGAGGCGACCGAACGTGACAACCGCTGCCCGCCCGGGATTTCATTCGGGCCTCCCGCCCTGGAAAAAACATGCAAGAGTCTCCTACGCCCCTGTCTGTGCTCGGCCCGCAAGCCGACGCGGAACGGCAAAAAATCCGGCAACAGTTTGAAGCCGACACCAGTGTGCGAGAAACGCTGCAGGCCATCTGCGAACTGGCGGACAATCACGTTCGGCAGATTTTTGGCGACGTATTGCGAGTTCAGAACCGGGAAGCGGACGGACTCTGCTTACTAGCGCTTGGCGGCTATGGCCGCCGCATGCTTTTTCCCTACTCCGATCTCGACATCCTTTTTCTGTTTGGCAGCGAACGGACCGAGCAGGAGTTCCGGCCGCTGATCTCTGAATTCTCGCGCACGTTGTGGGACCTGGGCTTCCGCGTCAGCTCGGCGGGCCGGACGATCGAAGAGTGCAAGCGCATTGAAGAAGACAACGCCGAATTTCATCTGGCGCTACTGGACCGCCGGTTTCTGGCAGGAGATTCCACGCTGTTCGAGAGACTGGACGAGAAAGTACTTCCCGGCTCAGAAAAGCAAGCGCGGTCTTTTTTACTGGCACAGCTGCACCGGCTCACGCGGGACCGCTTGACGCGCTACGGCAACACCATTTTCCATCTCGAACCCAATGTGAAGGATTCACCCGGGGGGATGCGCGATTACCAGGCGACCATCTGGCTGCGTCAGCTGGCGGAAGAGAAAAAAGGAATTCGCAATATCACCGCGGCCGAGGAAGAGATGTGCGCCGCCGCGGTGGATTTTTTGAGTGCGACCCGATGCTTTCTCCATTACACCAACGGGCGCAACGACAACACGCTGACCTACGAACTCCAGGAAGCAGCCGCGGAGCACGCCTTGGGAATCGGCGACGGTGTTGCCCGAACGCCGTCGGATTGGATGCGGCAGTACTTCCGCCACGCGCGCACGCTGAACCGGCAACTCCTGCGGTATCTGGAACAAAAGGCTCCGGTTCCGTTGACGCTGCGGCAGCGGCTTCTCAACGCCGCCCGCGCTGCAAAGTACGATGTTGGCGAGAGTAAGCACTTCCATGGGCGCGATGGATTGCTGGAAGTAACCGACCTTTCCGCTCTGTCCGATCGCGCGATTACTTACTCACTCTTTGCCGAGAGTGCGCGCACGGGCACGCCTTTGAGCCGTGAAGCAGAACGCAGTATCGGCTACGTTTTGATCCATCCGGAGCTGCCACCGAAGAACACGGAAATGCCCTGGGAAAAATTGCGCGAAATCCTGGGTTCGGATTATCCGGGATTGGCGTTGCGCCCGATGCAAAGACTGGGTCTGCTCGCGGAAGTGCTTCCGGAATTTGGATTGATCGATTCGCTGGTGGTGCGCGACTTTTATCATCGCTACACCGTGGACGAGCACACGTTGCGCACCATCGAACACCTGCAGGAATTGGCCGATCCCCCGGACGAGCGCGGTGCGCATTTTGTGCAGCTCTGGAAGACGGCAGAACGGCGCGACTTGCTGATTCTCGCGCTGCTGCTCCACGACGTCGGCAAAGGCATGCCCATAGAGAATCACGTCACCGGAAGCCTTGCCGCGCTCGACAGCGCGGCAAGGCGCTTAAAACTTTCTCCAGAGGAAAGGGCGGAAATCCAGGCGCTCATTGAACACCACTTGGACATGTCCGCCACGGTGCAGCGGCGCGACATTTTCGACCCTGCTACCGTCGCCGGATTTGCCGAGTCCGTTACCAACCAGGAACGGCTGCAAAGATTGTGCCTGCTCACCTACGCCGACATTCACGCCGTGAACCCGGAAGCATTGACGCCGTGGAAAGCAGAAATGCTTTGGCAGTTGTTTGTGGCCACCTCGAACTACTTCAGCCGTACGCTGGACCGCGACCGGCTTCACGCGCACGATGAAGTCTCGCTATTGGGGCGCATTGAGGCGTTCGCTAGCCGAGGCACAACCCAGGAAATTGAACGGTTCCTGGAAGGATTCCCGCGGCGCTATCTCGCGGTTCACTCTCCGGAAGAAATTGCCGCGCACTTTGGACTGTACCGGAAGCTCAGCGAAGAACCGGTGCAGACCCAGGTGGCTGCGACGCGCCATGGCTTTGCGCTAACGCTGTTGACGCCGGACCGCCCCGCGCTGTTCTCTACGATTTCCGGAGTGCTGGCCGGCTGGGGTATGAACATCAACAAAGCGGATGCTTTTGCGAACGCGGCGGGCATCATTCTGGATACCTTTTATTTCACGGATTTGCACCGCACGCTGGAGCTGAATCCCAGTGAAATCGCGCGGTTCCGGAAGAGCCTCGAAGACGTGCTGAACGGAAAGGCGGCGCTGGAGCCGCTATTGAAGGGCCGCGAGAGGTCCCTTCGGGGACGTACGCCTAAAGTGACCGTTGCGACGCACATCGGCTTCGATGATTCCTCCTCGGCGCATTGCACTCTGCTGGAGATCATCACGCAGGACCATCCCGGGCTGCTCTACGAAATGAGTTCGGCGCTGGCGCGGCTGGGCTGCAACATCGAAGTCGCGCTGATCGATACGGAAGGCCACAAAGCGATCGACGTGTTCTACCTCACGGCGCAGGGCAAGAAACTCACGGCGCAAAAGCAGGAACTGCTCCGCGAAGTGCTGCAAGGAACTCTGGGCTGAGCTTTTTTCTCTACAAACTCCACTTACGAGTCTTGGAAAAGCTGCGATCAATTATGATGCGGTCCGCGCGATCGCTGGCAAACGCAGTACAATGTTGCTGATGCGCCCAAGCTCGCGAGGCCTGAAGAAGTTTCTTCGCCACGCCACGTCCGCGAGCTTCGGGCAGGACGTACAATCCTTTCACATATCCCACGCGTTTTCCGTCAAGTCCTGGCACGTCTGTTCGAATGGAGAGTTCCGCAAAGCCGACAATTCGTGCCGAAGAGCTTTGGGCAAGCAAACAGCATTACCCCTTTCGGAGTACTGGAACTATCCAATGGATCAAGAAGGCTAGCACACCCGATTTGGAAGGAAACTTTGACCCGCCTGATATCAGATTTAGATCAGATTTATATTTATGTTGACAAAGCGCATCGGTGGAAATATATAGCGCTTACTAATGGGGAATTTATCGGTCGGCAAGGCCCTGACGCCAACTTTCCTTAGGCTACGGCCGTGTTCTGGTCGAATTGTTCCGGGGAGGCAGGATTTGTGTCTGTTGGGAAGCAATCTGAGCGAGTGCAACCTATGAAAGTCCGTATGAAAGTATGAAATAGCATAGATTCGCTTTATGTCGGATTTAGATGATTTGCCGATAATGCACAGAATTTATAGGTGTCACGTGTCGGTCGGATGTGATGGTAGATGAGTTGCAATGCCAAAAGCTCATGTGCGGGTGGGTTCTCTTCTTAATTTTTTCATGTCCCCTGTTTCGGTTCTCGAGGTCGTTCGAAGCTCCAGCGGGCCGACTAAGTCCAATGAGGAGGTAGTCGCATGTTGAGTAAGCGAGTGGTGGTGCTTCTCTGTACCTTATTCTGTTTGCTTGCCATACCGCCGTCCGGCTTGTATTCGCAGACGGCGGGCACTGTAAACGGATTGGTCGCGGACACGACAGGAGCGGTGGTTGTCGGCGCGACGGTCACTTTGACTGACAAAGCGACAGGCTTCGCTCAAACGATGACCACCAACGATGCCGGACGGTACGTGTTCGTCGACGTCACGCCCGGCGTCTATGGTCTTACGGTGAGCAAGACGGGGTTTCGTCTGGCAAAAATGGCCGACCAAAAGGTGACGGTGGGCATGGAACTGACCCTAAATGTCGCGCTGGAAGTTGGCACCATGTCGCAGACCGTGGAAGTACAAGTCTCGGCGGGCGCAGAGCTGCAGACGGAGAACGCTACCATGGGCAGCACGGTGTCTAACGATATGTTGCTGGCCATGCCCAACCTCAATCGCGATGCGACCTCACTGCTGACCATGCAGCCCGCAACCGCTCCTTATGCGCCCGGCGGAGGTGACGTCTACGGTGGCCAAGTAGCTGGGTCCCTGAGCGATCAAAATACGTACATGCTAGACGGCGGTAATATCACCAGCGATCTGGAGGGCGACAACAACTACACGAACAACGGCATAGGCGGCAGAGGCGCCATCCCTACGCCGCTTGAAAGCATTGAGGAATTCAAGGTAGCCACGAACAATCAGACCGCCGACTTTTTCAGCTCCGCCGGTGGCCAAGTGATGCTGCAGAGCAAGCGTGGCGGAAACGCTTTTCATGGCTCAGCCTACGAATACTTCCAAAGCCAGTTGTTCAACGCCAACACTTGGGACAACAATCGCCACGGCAACCCCATCGTGAAGTTTCACGATAACCGCTTCGGCGGCGGTATAGGCGGACCTCTACTTCCGGGGAAGTTCTTGGGAGGAAAGACTTACTTCTACGGCTTCTACGAGGGCCGGCGCTTTCCGGGAACCGCGCAAGTCGAGGAGTGGACGGTCCCATCCGCTGCCTTGAGGGCGGGTATCATCAAGCTCCGGGATCCGGCGACCAAAGTCGTCACGGCTTACAACCTGAATCCCAATCCGACACTCGACCCCTCTGTCGGGACAAACGATAACGATCCCCAAATCGGCACGATGCTCCCAACCGCGATGTGCGGTACGGCCACTTGCGACCCGCGCAACAAAGGCATTAGCCCAGTTGTGTCTCAGTTGTGGAGCAAATACGTGCCGCTTCCCAACAATGAGAATGGCGGCGACACCCTGAACACGCAGGGTTTCCGTGCGGCTTTGTCCCTTCCTGAAAGGGAAGATTACGGGATGCTGCGTGTTGATCATGACTTCGGCGACAAGTGGCGATTCTTTGGTTCCTATCGAATTTATAATGACATTCTTCCGAGTACCAACCAGATCGATATTGGTGGGCTACTGCTCGGCGACAAGCTCGGCGTTCCCAAGTCCGTTTCGAGCAATCCGACACTTCCACGCTACCTTGTGGCTGGCCTGACCGGCACCCTGAGGCCAAATCTAATCAACGAGTTTCACTTCAGCTACCTCCTCAACAGGTGGTTCTGGCAGAGGCAAGGAGTAACGGATGCGCTCTCCGGCGTTCCGGCGGGGATCGAATTCTCCGACTCCCATTTCGGCTGCCTGTGCCCCCTGAACATGGACACGCAGAACTCCCGCAATCGTGTGTGGAACGGCCACGACTGGAACTACAGCGACACCATCAACTGGGTCAAGGGTACTCATTGGACCACCACGTGCGCGACGACCAGGTGGTCGCCGGCTTACCGGACATGGTTTACCAGCTGACCAAAGCCACTGGACTGGTAATGTCCTCGACCTACAGGCCAACCGGGCTTGATAGTACTTTAAATGGCACTTGGGATACCGCATACGCCCGAACGCTGGGCTTTCTCGGGACTGGTGCGCAGCTATTTGTACGCGGCGGGAATGACTTTCACCTGACCGGCGCAAAGACCTTTTCGGACACCTCGATTATCGACAGTTACAGCCTGTACTACAACGATTCCTGGAAAATCCGGCCGACTCTCACCCTTAACTACGGATTAGAGTGGGGTACACAGCTGCCGCCCTATGAAATCAACGGCGTGCAGGACTTTATGGTGGACTCGAGTGGCGCGATCCTTACCAGCCAGCGATACCTCCAGAACACGGTAAACTACGCGTTGCAGGGACAGGTCTATAATCCCGTCCTCGGGTTCGAGCCCATCGGCGCAGTCGGCGGTCATCCCAAGTATCCCTTCCAACCCTTCTATGGCGGCTTCAGCCCCCGCGTTTCCGTGGCCTGGAACCCCAGGTTCCAATCCGGAGTCTTGGGGCGCGTCTTTGGCCAGGGGAAGACTGTGTTTCGGGCCGGCTACTCCCGCATCTTCGACCGGAACAACGGCGTTGACCTCGTGCTTGTGCCCCTTTTGGGGTACGGCTTCGGCCAAACTATCCGGTGTAATGGTGCTGGTATCAAGCCTGACCCAAGGACTGGCTTGCCGGTTACCAACTGTTACGGTGGGTCCGGTACCGATCCTACCAACGGCTTCCGCGTGGGTGTGGATGGCAACACCGGGCCCTTCCCGACTGTGCAGCAGACTCTGCCTATCCCGGCGGAGCCTGGGATTAATTCCCCCGCAGGCTCCAACATTTCCTTTCTCGATAACAATTGGCGTCCCGGAGCGAACGATCAGATCACCATTGGTATCCAACGCGAGTTGCCGGACAACATCATCGTGGAAGCGGCCTGGGTGGGCAAGTGGTCCAAGCACCTTTACCAAGGCATCGACTTGAACGACGTTCCTTGGATGATGACCCGGGGCGGGCAGAGTTTCGCCAAAGCTTATGCCGCCCTGTGGGCTGCGGATAATGGCGGAACGACGGCCAGTACGCAGCCGTTCTTCGAGAATAGCCTCCCGGCGGGGTACCTCACAACGACCAATGCAATGATTAACAACTACAATACGCTTCATCCAACATCCACTTTGCCCTTGTGCACGACTTATACGTGCGCGGTTCAGGTTAGTGAAGGGGGCGGGCCCTTAGGGACGGGCAACATCCCTACCGAAAGTGTGTATTCTATGTTCCAGGACATGGATACCGGCTCGACTTGCAACCCCTCAAAGCTTTTGCCTAACAATGTGCCTTGCCCGTTTACTTTTGGGAAAGCCCTCCCCAACACTCTTCAGGGTTACAACTCGATGCTCGCAAATACTACTGCGGGATTCTCGAACTATCAGGCAGGCATTGTTCGCGTGCAGAAGCGCACCGGTCACGGCCTGACGCTGAACGCTAATCTTACCTGGTCCCACACGCTGTCAACGGTGGGGATTAATCAGGAATACACGCAGGCCAACCCCTCCGTTCCCTTCGACCTGCGGTACGACTACGGACCAGCTCCCTTTGACACGCGGTGGGTCTTCAATATGCTCGGTGCCTACGACCTGCCCTTCGGTAAGGGGAAGTGGTTGGGAACCAACAACAGCATCCTGGACCACGTCATCGGTGGTTGGATATTTGCTCCGATCTTCCAGTGGAGCAGCGGGCTGGTAATGGAGACTTACACGGGTTCCTGCCAGGAGTTCGGGCAAGGTAACGTTGCCTGGTGCTCGGGCGCGGTGCCTCTAGCGGGTGCAAACTTTAGCCGCTCGCCGCACTACAACGTTAATTCAAGTTTCGTCGGTAGCAACGGCAATTCGTGCCCGCCCCCAGGTGTCTGCGGTTCCGGGGTCAATCTGTTCGCCGACCCCACAGCGGCATACAACAACCTCCGGCCGGTAATCCTAGGCATCGACGGCCGAGCCAACGATCTCGGCCCGCTCTACGGTCAGCATCGCTGGAACTTGGACTTTACGCTCGCTAAGACCACGAAAATCACCGAACGCATCGGAACCACCTTCTACGCTCAATTCTTCAACGCGCTCAACCATATGCAGTTCCGCGATCCGGGCCAATACGGATCTACCGACGTGAGTCTCCAGGATCCAACCAATTTTGGCGTGCTTAACAGCCAATTCGGCGACCCGCGGCACATTGAGTTCGGCCTGCGGGTTTTCTTCTAAACTAGCCACAATCCATCAACAATCTTAGAGGGCCGGTTCGCCGGCCCTCCTCTTGTTTGTAAGCCTGTCGCAGCGTGTGTTTACAGTCTTTGCGACGCCTGTTTACGTTTGTTCTTAACATGGACGCGTGAGCTTCAAAGCAGCGTTCGTGGCCAGTCCGGTCGTTGCCACACCGCTAATGCTGTTTTTCCTCTCGTGGCTCCTGCTTTCGCCGCTTCGCCGTTCGTGCTTCCCTCTCTTTGCTTGCCCAAGACACGGGGCTTGGACTTGCACACAGCCGAAACACGTCTGCAGGGAGTCGCCTCGGGGGTCACTTCAAAACCGGAGTCGTGGACCGCGTCTCAATCGGGTCTGCGGGAAGCATCGTGGCGATCGACGTAGAGTCTGGCGAGATTCTGGCGGCGAAGAATCTAGAGTTTGCTGGGAAGCAAGTAAAGGGCGGGGACTCGACGCCGCGATGGTTGCGCAATCCGTTCTGAAAGAACACAAGAATATGCGAAGATAAACACAAAGCCGTGAGAATCTGGGGCCGATTCCTTCTTTTGTCCTTTGCTATCCCTTCTGTCTTGCACGCGCAAGATGTCCAGGTACGAATCTACTCCGCGCATCCTCCTAATTCTCTCGATGTCATGGCCATCGAAGGGCATCTGCACTGGAAATCCTGCCCGACGTGCCCGGAGCAGACGGGCCAACAATTATCGGTTGAATCAGCGAAAACGAGCGCCACAACACCAGCCGCTGCCAGGACCGCCTCGACGGAATTCCTGATCACCGGAATTTACAAATTGCAGCCTGAAAATGGACCGACCTTCTCTTCTCCTTTTCCGCTGCGCATCGAAACGCCTCCGGGCGGCCTGATTGTTATTGTCACCATGCCCATGGAGCAGTACGTGCAACACGTCTTGATGGCCGAGAGCAGCGTCTTTCAGAATCCGGAATCGCTGAAAGCGATGGCCGTTTCCGCCAGAAGTTACGCAAACAAGTTCACCGGTCAGCACTCGCGGGAAGGATTCGATTTCTGCGACACGACACACTGCCAGGCCTTTTACGGGAGAAGCGTGACGCAGCAGATTCGTGCCGCTGCCGCAGCGACGCAAGGAGAATACGTTTCCTATCAGGGCAAAGCGGCCGCGGCGTTCTATCACCAGAATTGCGGAGGCACTACGGCAGCCGCCAGCGAAACCTGGTCCCAGATTTCGGAACCCTACCTCTTAGTCCATCCCGACCCATTTTGCTTGACGACCGGAGGGCTCCATTGGGAAACCACGCTGACGCACGGGCAAATCGATAAAGCTCTCCGCGCGTCAGGTATGCAACCACCGCAGAACTGGCAGACGCTCGAAATCAGCTCACGCAACGGCAGCGGGAGGGTGCGCACCGTGAATCTGTCGGGAGGAAGTCTCGCGAATTTCCCACTTGCGGCATCTACCCTGCGGTTCGCGGTGAATCGCGTGTTTGGGTGGCACCACATTCGAAGCGACTTGTACGACCTTCGAAATGCAGGAGGAAGAATTGTTCTTTCCGGCCGGGGCGCCGGTCATGGCGTAGGGCTCTGCCAGGCAGGCGCGGAAGAAATGGCGCGAGAAGGCAAAACGTACAAGGAAATCTTGAGCTTCTACTATCCGGGAACCGAAGTGGTCGCATCCGAGAAAGAAACCTGGCAGAAACGTTCGGACGAGCGCTTTGATTTGATCAGTGTGGACCCTGGATCGGATTCCAGCGTTTTTCCGGTGGCCGAGCGCACGCTGCGCGAAGCTGAGAACGACCTAGGTTGGAAGCTGGCGTTCCGCGTCAGGCTGCAAGTCTTTTCTAGTCTGGACAGCTATCGAAATACAACAGGACAACCGGGATGGGTGGCCGCGTCGACGCGCGGCCAGACGATTCGTTTGCAGCCGCTTGAGGAGTTGCGCCGCCGGTCGATCCTGGAATCCACGCTTCGGCATGAGTTCTATCATCTTTTGGTGGAAGCGCGGGCGGTGCGAGGCGTGCCGCTGTGGTTTCGCGAAGGACTGACTCTCTATTTGGCAAATCCCGCTGCTCCTGACGCCACTCAGTCATCGCTGAACGCTGACCAGATTGAGGAGATTCTGAAGCACGGAGACATCCGGGACGAGCTGCAGAAAGCGTACGCCGCTGCGCAAAGAATCGTCGCCGCTTTGGTCAAGCAGCATGGAAAGCAGACCGTGCTGGGGTGGCTAAGCAGCGGCTTGCCCGCCGAGGTCCTCCGAAACGGTGCGAAAGCCTCCGTCCTCACGCCCCACAACGGAACAAGCGAGCAGCCAACCAAAAGGCCCGAGTAGATAGGAAACCAGGGAACGAGAGATCAGGCTCAGTGTTTCGCCCGCGAAAGTCGGCGTATGAAAATCCGGGGTCCATCCCATGATCTTTTCCCTGGCCAGCACTCCCAACCAATAACGCCGACAGAATTACGATGCCCCAATACGCGGCACTTCGAATGGACTTCTTCCACGTTACAAACCCTTGAGGCCCCAAGCTGCGAAAGCCTAAACGTCGCTGATTTCCTTTTCCAGTTCCGGCGTGTCCACGTTCTGCGGGACGCAAAGGTCTTTGGAGCGCCCTTGGCCACCACGATGTTCGGCAGGACTTTTCTCGAAGAGAAGTAGGAGTGAATGTTCGCTCTTCGAGTCGTCAGGAGAAAATTCCTCGCCCCTTTGGTTATCTTGAGCCTAAAGTGGAGACCGGAATCGTTTACGGAGCACATGCAGGCTGCGACATGATGAGTACCAGCCGCCAGGTCACACTTTTTGATATAGCCGATGTCCTCGGGATATCCACGGACACGGTGCACCGGGCTTTGCACGACCATCCCGGCGTAAACCCCATGACCAGGATGCGTGTCCTGCAGGTGTCCAAGAACCTGGGTTATCGTCCCAACGTGGCGGCCCGCCTCCTCTCGCAAAAAAGAGCAGTTGCGGGTTTCTGTCAACACCCTGAACGGGACGACCTCTTTCTGGGATGAAGTCCGCAGGGGGGTTCAAGAAGAAGCTCAAGCCCTTGGGACGCATGGCGCGGACCTTGAATTCCGCATGTTTCCACGTTTAGGAGAGGGTGAAGAAGAAGCCTTTGAAGCAGCCATTGCTGCCGAGTCGGATGGCATCATCCTCTTTCCGAGCCGTCCTCGCACCTTACATACTTGGATACAGTGGGCGTCGCGATCGAGAATTCCCGTCGTCTGCGTCTCCACCGATGCGCCGCACTCCAATAGCTCGCGGTCGTTTCCGTGGATACCATGGCCAGTGGCGCTTTGGCCGCCGACCTGATGGGAAGATTTCTCAATCGCAAGGCGAAAGTCGCGATCACGATGAGCGCATTAGCCATCACCGAACCTGCCGAAAAGCTGGCCGCCTTTAAGAAGACGCTCAGGAATTTGCATCCGGAGATGTCTCTTCTCGAGCCTGTCGAGGACCATGACGTCGAGCCGGAAGCCTATGACAAGTGCCAGAAGCTGTTTGCCGCCCACCCCGATTTGGCGGGAATCTATGTGACTACCGAGGCCTCCATGCCGGTCATTCAGGCTGCCAAGGACGCTCACTTACTGGACCGTCTTACCGTCATCGCCACGGATCTATTTCCGTCTCTCATCGAACAAATTCGCAGCGGTAAGGTGACCGCCACGATCCACCAGCGCCCCTACATGCAGGGCAGGCTTGCGTTTCGCGTTCTGCAGGAATTCTTGGTCCATGGCCAGTACCCCTCCTTCCGTGCCACGCTTGCCCCGCACTTGGTTATGGCTGGCAATCTAGATTTTTTTCTTGAAAAGCAAGCTTCAAACCAGACCAGCGCTGGATCCGCCGCAAGCGATTTGCCTTCTTCGGACTTTCACTCGAACAACTACGACTAAGGGCTTTCGCTGCCGTCTTCGTGAAAAGAAATTCTCGCGGCATTTTTAGCTTGTTGCTCGTCGGCAGTCTGACGCTTTTATATCGGCGGCCTTTATGGCTCCACAATGCGATGCATCGGATCGGCCGGTAAAATCTCTCAGCATTTGGCGCACCCCGCTAGGCCAGCGGATTTCGAGCTACCATTTTGAATGGGCCCAGCCCGAAGTGCGCGCGCGGATCCGTAACGCTCCGTAACTCGCGCTTGTCGAGAAAATGTCGTACTGGCTCTTGGCGTCCTCGGTTTCTTAGTGCCCACCAGCCTGCCCATGTAAACGATTGCAATTTTTTCTGGCATAGAAAAAATGCACCAAGTGGACCGCGAAACCCCCGTTTGACCGCGCAGGGCGCCGCTGGCCCATTGCAGGAAGCCATTTGACATCAACTTTATGGTTGACCTGGCGCTCTTTCAAGAAGGTCGTAAACGTTTACGATTTCCGCTTGACAATATCGATATTTTGAGTATTTTGAGTAATAAGTCTGCCCCATCGACGGTTGCAAGCGCTCCCGGCGTTACGCCCTGGACGCGGTTGAGCGCACTTGCATTGTGGTGGTACCCGTGGTGTTGTTCGCAAAACTTCAGTTCAGAGTGAGCCCGCGCGCTTCGCGTGGACGGTGCGCGGTTTAGGAGGTTCTATGTTTGGGGTGTCTCAAACCAGCAGAGATCAGTCCTTTGTATTCTCCCTCTTTACGGTGATGGCAGGCGCAGTGATTCTCGTCGCGCTGTTCTTCCTGCAGCCGACCTTCGGGCAGACGGTAACAAGTTCCTTGAGTGGCACGGTGGCGGATACTAGTGGTGCAGCCGTTCCTGGTGCGAAGGTGGTGCTAACGAACGAAGGCACCAACTTATCTCAGACTGCCACGGCAAATGATACAGGTTTCTTCGCCTTTACGGCGATTCAGCCGGGCAGTTACACGCTGACCGTACAGGCAAAGGGATTTTCTACGTGGACGGAAAAAGGTCTCACCATCTATCAGCAGGAGAGCCGCTCCGTCACGAACATCGCTTTGAAAGTCGGCGCGGTAAGTGAAACCGTGGAGGTGGCAGCTGCGGAGCAGCCGGTTCCGACGGACAGTGGCGTCGCCAGCACGACCCTGAACAACACGCTGGTGAGCCAGATCGCCATCCAAGGCCGCGACGCGGCGGAACTGATTCGCCTGATGCCCGGGATGGCTATGAACAGCGGGCTGGGAAACGCGCAGTGGAACAGCGCTGTCACACAGATCAACAATGGCCCGATCGGGAATTTTACTTCCAACGGTGCGCAGCCGAACGGCGGCATGCAGTTGATCATGGACGGCTCGGTGATTACGGATGCTGGGAACCAGGGAACGCAAATCGCAAACATCAACCAGGACATGACCCAAGAAGTGACCATTCAGACTTCTGCTTTCGATGCTGAGCACGCCCACGGGCCAGTCACTTTTAGTTCCACCGGGAAGAGCGGCACCTCGCAATATCACGGAGAAGGGTACGTTTATACCCGCAACGGGAGTCTAAACGCGAACGACTCCTTCTTTAATGCCAAAGGGCTGAAAAAACCGATTGATCATTACTGGTATGAAGGGTTCAACGTCGGCGGTCCCGTCATCCCTCATCATAATAAAGCGTTTTTCTTCTTTGGTTTCGAGCACCTCAACCAGAAGCCAGTGGGCGCTCTTCATCAGTACATCGTTCCTACCGCGGATATGATGTCCGGCAACTTTACTCAAAGCACCTTGGCACCCTACCCGGGTTGGTCAAACTCCGCGACGGTCCCATGTGCCGACGTAAGCGGCTACTGGAACTTCCACACTTTTTGCGGGGAACAGCTTGACAAGAACGGTGCGCCGATCCCGGGCACGGGGGCAATTGACCAAGGCTTGGTGACGCTATATGACCCCAGCGGCAACCCTTACTCGTCAGCTGCGTATACCGCGGCCGTTAATGCCTACGATAGTTGCAATAACAGCAAAAGTTCGAATTGCGCGTCGCTGCTGCTCCCCGTATCGGGCAGTACGTTCTCCGCCGCCGCGATTGACCCGAACGGGCTAATCCTCATGAAACTGCTTGGCGGCGCGCGCGGGCTGCAGGCCATCGATCCTGTTACCCACAAGGGCTATAATGCGCAGTTTCTCGACCAAACTCCAATTAACAGCAACGAGATGAACATTCGCGGCGACTTCAACATCACTTCGAAGATGCGCGCCTTTGCCACCTTCACCCGCCAGCCGGAAACCGATATCAACAATATCGGCTTGTGGTGGTGGGCGCCAAATGCGGTTCCATACCCCTCGCAGACTCCCGCTGCCCAACTCGCGCGGGACTACAGTTTTGGTGTGACATATACTTTTAGCCCTACGCTGATTAACGAAGCCACTTTTGGCTACGCCTATTTCATCAACCCGGTCACTCTGCAGAACCCCAGTGCGGCGAACCCGACAACCTACGGCTACAACGTTCAGGGTCCCTATGCACAGCCGGTTCCGCAGGTTCCAGACATCGTGAGTTGGTGCTGTAGCCCAGGCGGCGGCGGCGGCAGCAACAGTGCCACCACCTCGGCTGGATTTAACGCTTCTTCCTTCGGTACGACTCCAACGTGGTACGGCAAAGCCGCCGGCAAAGACAGTTATACGCCGGACTTCAGCGACAACTTCACTTGGACCAAGCGCACGCACACGTTGAAGTTTGGGTACTTCTGGGCGCGTTACGCCAACGTGCAGACGGAAGGCGCCTGCTGCGGCGGAGGGACAGTCGGCCAGTGGGAGTTTGACCAATGGGCCTTCGAGTCCACCAACAACATTTATGCGGATATGTTGCTCGGCCACGCCGTGGGCTTTAGCCAGGCGAGCACGAATTTCGTCGACAATGTGGTCTACAACGAGCACGATTTCTACGCTCAGGATGCTTGGAAAGTTAGGCCCAGGTTGACCATTCACTACGGCGTCCGCTTTGAGCACGAAGGCCAATGGTACCCGACGAACGAAAACCAGGGCATTATGGTCTGGAATCCGACAAATTCGGTGCAGCCCTACGCGGGCAGCAGTGCAGCTCTCGCGGGCTTTGATTGGCATGCCATCGACAGCAACGTTCCCATTTCCGGTTGGGCATCCCATCCCTTCTTCGTCGATCCGCGCATTGGCGTCGCCTATGACCTTACTGGAAATGGCCGCACCGTTCTGCGCGGTGGATTCGGCATCTACCGTCACAATGTTTCCTACAACCAGGTCACAGCAAATGGCCTGCTGGACGCACCGTTGGGGCTCAAGAGCTTCAGCAGCAACTGCACCTTCACATCGCTTGCTAGCCTGAGCACCTGCTCTTCAGCAACTGCAGGCTCAAGAACGTCACAGAACGTGGAAGGCATGTTGTTTGGAGATGATAAAGCGCCGCACACCCAGAACTGGAACGTGACCATCGATCAGCAAGTGCCGTGGCGTTCCATTCTGGAGATCTCCTATCAAGGCAGCCGCAGCCGCGATTTGTTCCTCTCCCCCAACGGCGGTGGCGGCATACTCATGAGTAACATCAACTACATTCCCGTGGGCGCGCTCTTCAAGCCCGATCCGGTCACCGGCATCACCTACTACTGCCAGGGCGCGGCGAGTGCGACATGTGTTGCCGGGGCTCCCCCCTCAGGTGCCATCCCGGATTTCAGGCCGTGGGGTTACAACCAGCTCTACGTCGCCCGTCATGGCAGCTATTCGAATTACAACGGATTAATCGTGCAGTGGATGAAGCAGACCGGCAGAGCCGTGTTCAACGTCAACTATGCATGGAGTCATACGCTTGGAGTTCGCGGCGGAGACAACGACAACGGACAGGGTTCCGGTGCGGCGCTCGATGCCTTCAAGCTCGCGAATAACTACGGAACCTTGGCCTTTGATCGACGGCATATTTTTAACGCCGCCTATGTGCTCAACCTGCCAAGCCCCATCCACAACAACCTCTTCGGCCAAGAGGTCGTCAATGGGTGGCAGCTTACCGGTACGGTGCAATACCAGAGCGGCCCTCCGCTCCAGCCTTTGACCGGCAAGGGCCTCAATGCAACCTTTGGGGGGCTCAGCAACCAGAACATGCTGGGGACAGATGGTATTGCCTTGGAGCCTTATCTGACCTGCAATCCTGCGAAGGGCTTGTCCGCGGGGCAATACTTCAACCCCAATTGTTTCCAGGCGCCGAATCAACGCGGCGTGAATGGACCGCTCATCTGGCCGAACATCACTGGCCCGGCGTACTTTGGCAGTGACCTGGGTATGTACAAAGATTTCAAGGTCAGAGAGATCCAGAAAATCGAGTTCCGGTTCACCGCTTTCAACTTTATGAACCACGCGAACCCGCAGTTCGGTTTGGGAAACGACATCAATCTAACCTTTGCGGCGGCGGGCGGCAACAACACGAACCCCGACACCAACGGCAAGCCGGCTTACACGGTCGGGCGCCGAACACTGGAATTCGCGCTGAAGTATATTTTCTAACCCACACCCCAAAACATGCAGTAAGGGAAAAGGGGATGGCTCTAGTCCATCCCCTTTTTCCTGTGTGCCGAGCAGGTTTGACAGCTTGGTGTAAGTCCTCTTCACAACGTGATGGACGTGAAGTGATAGCGAAGCGCAAGGGTGAAATAACACTCGCCGCGAGGCGGGGCCTGAAAGAAGCGCGGAGCAAAGATGCGAGCCGATGAACAAGAACCGGATAGGAGACGGGCGAGCGGGCAAGTGACTGCGAAGCCCATATCCATCAAGCTCACTGGTGGTAAATCCGGCGGTGGCGCGTCGAAGGCGGTCGAACTTACCTCGGGAGGTCTGTGGCATGTCACGGATTCGTGACTGAAGGTGAAGAAATTCACCTTGATCATGTCGCAGAAGTCAGCAAAGGGCGTATTACTCCAGAAGAGCGGAGGAAGGCCCGAACGGAAGGGAGTGGCGAGTAAATCGCGCGATCTCAGGAGCGACCAGCGGCAGAAAAGCCAACCTTGTTGGCCTTCCGGACGCCAGGAGGAGTGAAGCTCCAAGGGACGTCTACGAAGGGACCGAATCGTTATCTGGCGACGCGCAGTATCGAAACCCCGGCTATTCACAAGTAGCTCAACCCGCCGAACCGCCGTATGCGGACCCGCATGATTGCATAACAATGTCGGCTCCTGACCCGAGTAAACTGTGGTTGTTCGACGACCGCAGGCTCGGGAGAAAGGAGCCGAACATGATGATTAGGCGTAGATTACCACCCGAGCTTTCAGACGATGGCATTTTTAATGGAAGAGACTGGTGAGTGTGGTGAACAGGAACTGAACCACAGTGATGGACAAGCAGAGAAATTCTATCGAGACCTGAAGCAGCGAGGAATCTGCGTGCGCGTAGGCATGGAGGCTACCGGATATTCACGCTGGTTCGAGCGACTGCTGGCAGAGTTGGGGTTCGAGGTATGGATCGGCGACCCCGCGGAGATCAAGACGAAGCGAGTCAAGAAACAGAAGACCGACCGCGAACATGCCCGACTTATGCGGAAGCTGCTGCTGGAAAATCGGTTTCCTCGAATCTGGGTGCCAGATCCGGAGAATCGAGATCTGCGACAACTGCTGTGGCACCGGCATCGGTTAGTGCAGATGCGCACGCGGATCATGAATCAGCTGCAGGCGCTGGCGATGAACGAGGGCTATCGCTGGAAGAAAAAACTGTTCAGCGAACAAGGGCGAGCGCAGTTAGAGAAGCTCTCGTTGGCTCCCTGGGCCAGTCGGCGCCGGCAAGAGTTGTTGGAGCTGTTGGACCGCATGAATCCGACCATTGAGGAGTTGACCGCAGCCGTCGAGCGGGAAGGCAGGAAGCGACCCGAGGTGCAGCGGCTGATGACGCATCCTGGCGTGGGTCCGCTCACGGCACTGGCCTTCGTGCTGATCATTGGAACTTGGGAACGTTTTCCATGCGATAAGCAGATCGGCAACTACGTGGGAATGATTCCGAGTGAGGACTCTAGTGCCGGCAAGCAACGGCTGGGACACATCAGCAAGCAAGGCAACTCCTTGTTGCGATTCTTGCTGGTGGAGGCAGCCCAGGCGGCAGCACGAATCAATCCAGAGTGGCGACGTCGGTACATACACCTGGCGATGCGTCGGCACAAGAGCATTGCCAAGGTAGCGATGGGACGCCGTCTGGCGGTTCGCTTGTACTGGATGTGGCGGAATCGTTGTGAATATTCACAGTCGTTAGAGTTCGGTTCGTACGCGGGACAGCTCGGTACCGTACATGGCGTGAAGTAGAGCGTCGTCCACATGATGGGGCATCCCGCTCCCTGCAAAGGGAGTTTGAAGAAGTAATCATGGTTGAAGTTTAGCGGAGGACGGGCAACCGTCCCCCCTATCCCGATTGCCCGTATGACAAAATAACAATCACGCCGAAGCGTTGTAGTGGCGACTCCTTACAGCCGTGTTTTCTCCTTCTTTTTGATTCGGAGGGCCATTGAAAGCGTATCGAGGTCGTTCTCTCAAACTTTCCGAGTCACGGGCCCTTACACGTCGCGAGGCGCTCTCCATTCTTGGCGGGTCGTTTCTGCCCCTTGCGTTGCCGTGCTCTCAGGCCCCGAAACCTAGCGTCTCCGCTCCGCGGATCAAATTTGAGCTACAGTCTCTGCCTTTTCGTGTGGAAACCGACGAGACCCTCGATAGCCCGCACGCTCCTTCGACCATGGCCGGGGGGATGGCCGTTTTCGATTACAACCGCGACGGACGCCCGGACATTTTTCTCACTAATGGCGCGAATATGGCGACGCAGAAGAAGGACGCGTCGAAATTCTCAAACCGGCTGTTCCGCAACGAAGGCAAAGGCGTGTTTAAGGATGTTACCAAGGAGGCGGGCCTCGCCGGCACGGGATACGACATGGGTGCGGCCGTCGGCGACTATGACAACGACGGCTACCCTGACCTCTTCGTTGCCGGCGTGCATGGCCGAACGCTGCATCACAACAACGGGGACGGGACGTTTACGGACGTCACGAAGAAGGCCGGGCTCGACAATTGGCGCGACCCCGAGTACGGTCCACTGTGGTCCATCGCTGCGGCCTGGGTGGACGTGAACAACGATGGCTTGCTCGACCTCTTCGTGGTCAACTACGTTCAGTGGGATTACGAAACGGAACACGTTTGCGGCTTGCCGGGGCGATGGGACTACTGCAGCCCGAATTTCTACAAGGGTTCGCCCAACCAGTTATACCTGAACAAGGGCGACGGGACCTTTGAAGACGCCTCCGAAAAGTGGGGCTTGCGCAAGCACATCGGCAAAGGGATGGGAGTTGGCGTAGCCGACTACGACCTGGACGGCCGTCCGGACCTGTTTGTCACGAACGATCTTTACTACAACTATTTGTTCCACAATGCTGGCGGCAAGTTCGAGGAAGTCGCGCTCGAGAAAGGCGTGGCGCTCGTCGAGGACGGCCAATTCATTTCCGGGATGGGCGTGGACTTCCGCGACATTGACAATGACGGCTACCCGGATATCACGACAGTAGCCTTGAACAACCAAACCTTTCCGCTATGGCGAAATATCCAAGGAAAGAGCTTCGAAGAGATCACCGGCGCGAGCGGGATGCGTCAGGCAAGCCTGCATCTGGGCGGCTTTGGTCCTGGCTTCTTCGACTTTGACAACGACGGGTGGAAGGATCTGTTCGTCAGTTGCGGGCACGTTGAGGCGCTGACGAAGCCTGGGACGGAGATTAAGCAGCACAACGTAGTGTTCCGCAATCCGGGACGGAGCGGCCGTTGGCAAGCGCTGATCTCCGAGGCGGGTTTTACGGCAACACGACCTGCGCGGCACCGCGGATGCGCTTTCGGTGATTTCGATGGCGACGGCAGAATGGACGTCGTGGTGACGGCGCTCCTGGAACCCACTGAGATTTGGATGAACCGCACGGAGGGCGCGGGACACTGGCTGGACATTTCACTGCAAGGGACCAAGAGTAACCGGGACGGAATCGGCGCGGCGGTGAAAGTGGTTACGAA
>QHYJ01000202.1 GCA_003223255.1 Acidobacteriota bacterium
TCAAGGAGGGTTTTCGTGAGCCTGTGCATGGTGTCGCGAAAGGCGAGGGAGGTCACTTGTTCGTGAGCGTTCAAGAGCGAATCGCAAAACAACTGGATTAACTCGCGCAAGAGTGGTTGATTCTTTTGAATGGTCTCGAGGATTTCTTCGTAAGAAACGGGGACGGCCTCCGTGAATTCGAGGGCCACGGCCCGGTCGGTGCGAGGCGATGCAGAGGCGGAAAGTTCGCCAACCACCTCGCCTGCCTTGCGGACGTCAAAAATGACTTCCTCGCCGGTCTCGGTGATCGTTCCAACTTTCACTACGCCGCTGCGAATGAAAAAAAAGGACCCTTCTTTGCGGCCGATATCGTAGAGAGTCTCTCCTTTTTCATACTTTTGCGCGTTGCGGTTTTGCAGAAGAATCCGGCAGAATCTCCCACGGAAGATGGCGCTCAGAGCGGAGGAGAGAACGCATTCCTTGTCTTGCTGAGAATGAGGTGCGGGTTGCAGGGCGTTGGCGTTTGCTGACATGGCCACTCCAGACGCAGCGCCCGGCGCTTGAACCTCACATTGCATTGGCCGGATCACTGGAAGGCCTGGCAATGTAGGCTCCAAGAGCCGTTTCTACTTGCGGCGCTTCACGCCCCACTCATTCGATGCCAGTCGGAGAGAAGAAGCTGCATCAACTTCAAAACGGCTGATACCGCTCGGCTTATTGGGGTGCGATCCATTGGAGGATCATGCCACTCTCGCAGATAGCGCTCGAGATGCAATCGCTAGCGACGAACTGCGTCCGATTATTCTTTGCACCGTGGCTCTGTGAGATTCTGGGCACATTGTCGGCAACCCTTACCTAATCGTGTTACGTCAGAGTTGCCCGTCATCCGCCCGCGATCAACGCCATGCGCTCAGTGGAGTTTTCAAGGCGATATAAGAGAGGCCGCAAATACGCCCTTAAGCCGCCTCGAGGACTGCCTCCGCGTCGATGGTGATTTCGACGAAGTCGCCAACAGCCATCCCACCGCGGTCCAGCGGTGCATTCCAGCTCGCGCCGAAGTCGTGGCGGTTTATCATGGTAGTCGCCATGAAGCCCGCGCGAGTCTTGGGGCCCTTGTCCACGCCATTCTCCCACCAAGGCGTTTGCCACTGCCCAAGATAGGTAACGCGAAGTTTGCAGGGGCGAGGCACGCCGCGGATGGTCAAATCCCCAAGGACCGAGTAATCGTGGTCGCCGAGCAACGTCACTTCGCGGCTGCGGAAGGTGATGGTGGGAAAGTGCTCGACGTCGAGGAAATCAGCGCTGCGCAAATGCGCGTCGCGATCCGGCTCTCCCGTCCACAGCCCGCGGGCGTCAATCTCGATCTCAACCGTGGAGCGCTTCGGGTTTGCGGGATCGAAGTTGAGCTGACCGTGGATGTTTTTGAAGTGCCCGCGGACATACGTAACCATCATGTGGCGCGCGCAGAATTCTGCGGCCGTATGCCCAGGTTCGAGGAACCATCGCGCCAAGGGAGTCCGCGCTCCTTTTGGGTGATTTTAGGATTAGCAGAGTACAGGCATATCTCGTCTCTTGCAAACCACGCCTGGTGAGAGAATCGATCATTCCATTTGGAAGGCGGCGTTCGCGGCGGCGGCATTGTCCCAGGGAGCAGCGCCGCTCTTCAGCTAAGCTCGCTCAATAAGGCTTGCCAGGTTTCGCGCTCGCGGGCCGGACTTACCAGTGGGTGCAACCTTGCGACCCATTGTTGGAGGTCGCGATAAAACCCGTCGTCGGATTCCGCCCGCTGCAACTGCTCCCGAAGCGCAGCGCTGTCGCCGACGGGAAAGTATCCTGGATAGTCCTCTCCCAAGATACCCACCGAGCCTGGTATGAGCGACGAAATGACCGGTGTGCCAACGGCGATCGCCTCGCTGACAACATTGGCCCCACCCTCGAGGTGCGACGTGAGCACCAGCATTTGGGAGCCGGCCAACAATTCCAAGGCATATTCATGTGAGAGAGGTCCGAGCCATTGGTAACGCGGGTTCGTGCGCTGTTCGGTTTCGACCTGTGCGGCAAACTCCGGGTCGAGCATGGCGCCAGCGTGCTTCACCTGGATCCTGGAAGAAGCTGGCAACTCACGTAGTGCGTACGCCGCTCGCATAGGATCCTTGACCTTTCGCAGGTGCGCCAGTACGCAAACCTGGAAACAGCTCTCCTCGCGCCGTGGGAGCGGGGAGGCGTGCTCCGCAGATTGGTAGATGACGCGCACTTTTCGCCGCGCGCTTTCAGGGACGGCCTCGACGCCCAAATCTTGCAAGACCACGATCCTGGATGCCAGCTCGAGCGAGCAAATCGCTTCCGCACTGTTCTCCAAGCCCCCATAGAGATCGGTGCCAGTCAGAGCGACAATGAGCGGGGCGTGTGGGCGCTCTTGCCGAAAACGCTGAATGGCGGGAAAGCTGCGCCTTGCGTGGAGCGCGATGAGCAGGTCGCATTCTTCTCCGTTCCAGTCTTTCCGAATGTTCACGTGGTGTCCAAGTTCGCTAAGGAGCCGCGCCCATCGATCCGCGGTGGTCCGGTTCCCTGTATGGACCTGAGCGGGGGCAGGGGTAATTAGTGCGATCTTCACTCGTTGATGTTACGCCGGCAGGTGCGGAATCCTGCCCAGACGTCGCGGCGATCCGGAGTGTAGAAGTTCCGCCAGGTATTGCGGAGCAGGCGCGGCTGGGTTGGCCAGGCGCCACCGCGCAGCACCTTGTGGGTGCCAAACCAGGGCTGCGAGTACTCCCGATAGGGATCGACCTCGAATCCGGGGTATGGGCCGAAGTCGCTAGCAGTCCATTCCCAGACGTTGCCGATCATCTGGCGGCAGCCGAAGGCGCTGTCGCCAGCCGACAGTGCGCCGACGTCCACCGTGCCCATGGCTCGCCACCCCAAGTTGGCGCGCTCCGGCACCGGTGGGTCGTCGCCCCAAGGAAAGCGGCGCTTCCCCTCCGCGAGTTCTTTGCCCAAGTGCGATGGGTCCGCGGACGCGGCCACCTCCCATTCGACCTCGGTGGGCAATCGGCGCCCTGCCCAGTTGCAGTAAGCTTCCGCTTCCCACCAGTTGACATGCAGCACAGGACGATACGGCTCCAGCGGCACCCAATGATCAAAATTACGTCGCAACCAGCGCCCCGCAGCTTCGAGCTTCCAGTACACAGGATGCTCTGCGCCTGCGCTCTCGCGCCAGCACCACCCGGACTCACTCCAGCATTCCCGCCGGCTGTATCCCTTTGCCTCGACGAACTCCAGAAATTCCGATTGCGTCACGGCCGCGCGCGCGATAGCGAAAGGACGGACCTCGACCGGGTGCGCCCACTTTTCGTTGTCGAAAACAAATGGCTCTTCGTGCCGGGGAGAAAGGGTGCACGCCATCCATAAGTCTGCCGAGTGTACGTGAAGGCTTCCGTGTGCATGTCCTCGTGGAAAACGCCCAACGTGATGAAATAGCGTTCCTGTTCGCTGAGTTTTCCCTGCTCGATACGCTCCAACACCCGGTCACGTACCGTCGTCATGTAGGCCACGGTGTCTTCGCGCGAAGGCAGCCGCAGGCTCCAACGTGTATCGTGCGGGATGGCTGCCGAATCGTAGAGCGCGTCCCCGTGTGCACGGATCGGCGCCTCGCCGCCGGCGTGCCGTAGTGCCCATTTTTCCTGGAACCAGGTAACGTGCCCGATTTCCCACAATAAAGGATTCACGATCCTTAGTTGCGGACCCATGAGCTGCTCGTCGGACAGATCGGCCACTAACTCCAGTGTCCTCGAGCGAGCCTCTCTCACCCATCCCGCAAGCACAGCGTCACTGTTCCCATGGATGTTGACCGGTGATTGTCGAAAAGTCGCCACACTTCACCTTCCGACGAAAAAAGCAGACAGATACTAGCCAATCAAAAGTCCGGCGGCAAGGGCGGTGGTCCACACGGCCGCCGCCACTAACAGCGCAACCTTCCAGTGACTTTGTCGCGCAATCACCAGCAACGACGCGAGGTTAATCGCCGGGCCTGCTATCAACACCGCCAGAGCCGCTCCAGCGGAAGCGCCGGTGGCCAGCAACGACAAGGCCAGCGGTATCTCGAAAAAGGAGGGCATGGTCAGCAGCAGCGCTCCCGTCGCCGCCACCAGCAGAATCAGCACCTTCGATCCCCCAGAAGTCAGCGCCTCGATCGGGATGCGGTTCGCGATCATCATGGAAACCCAAATGCCGAGCAAGATCCAGGGCACCGTCCTTACGGTGATGTGCGCGAGCGAGCGGAAGTAGGTCCGTAGGATGTCACCCACGGCGTCTCCCGTTTCTGCGAATTCCTCTACGGCGGCCGTCCGCACCTGTACGCCTCCGGCAATGCGCGCGACCACCGCTGAAACGATCACCACCAAAAACACGGCCGTGACCAAGCGCGTCCCGGCAACTGCCAGAGGAAAGATCATGAACGTCAGAGCAAGGGTAGCGGGATTCAAAGATGGCGCTGCCAGCGTGAATGCCAGCGACGGTCCCAGGCGCTGGCTCCGGCGGTAGACGGCGGGAAACATCGGCGCTACGCAACAAGAGCACAACATGAGGGGAGCACCGACCGCTGCAGCTGTGAGCTGCGGCTTCAGATTGCCTTGTCCAAAAAGCATGGCTAAGCGTCGCGGCGAAATCGTGGCGTGAACCGCCGCGCTGACGAGCAGTCCGAACAGCAACGCCGGCCAAATGATCTTCAGGTACGCCAGGGTTTGGGCGCTGCTGGCGATCAGTTCCGTT
>QHYJ01000038.1:0-5760 GCA_003223255.1 Acidobacteriota bacterium
GCTACTTCCGCTAATGTGAAAAGTTGTCCACTGCCGGTTGGGAATTCCACCTTGAATCCGTCACCAAAGTAGTGATGGAACTTTTGGAGAGATTCCACGAGGAGGAAGTTCATGGGGAACCAGATGGGCCCGCGCCAGTTGGAGTTTCCGCCGAATAGCGAGGTCTTCGATTCCGCAGGCTGATAGTCGACGCGATGTTCCGTCCCGTGGACGCTCAGGACGTAGGGATTATCCAGGTGATACCGCGATAGCGCGCGAATTCCATGAGGCGATAGGAATTCGGTTTCATCTAGCATGTAGCGCAGAGCATGACGCAATTTGTCGGCGTCAACGATGGAGAGGAGTCTCCGTTCGCGATTTCCTGGCGTACGCATACATGCGATGTTGGATGTCAGGTCGCGACGGTTCTCGATAAACCACTCGAGCCTGCGTTTGAAATTGGGGAGCCGCTCCAGGAGTTCGGGCTCAAGGGTCTGAACCGCAAAGAGCGGGATCAAGCCGACCACGGAACGGACCTTCATCGGCGTGCGTTCGCCATTGGGGAGATGCAGTACGTCGTAGAAAAATCCGTCTTCGCTGTTCCACATCGAGTCCATACCGTCGCCGCGATGGCTCATGGCGTTGGCGATGTAGAGGAAGTGCTCCCAGAACTTGCTGGCGACGTCTTCATAGACGGGATTTTCGCTGGCGAGCTCAAGGGCGATGGCCAGCATGTTGAGGGTGTACATAGCCATCCACGCAGTGCCATCAGACTGTTCAATATGGCCACCAGTGGGAAGCGGCGCGCTGCGATCGAAGACCCCGATGTTGTCGAGGCCGAGAAAGCCGCCCTGGAACACGTTCATTCCTTCGGCGTCCTTGCGGTTCACCCACCAAGTGAAGTTGAGCATGAGTTTCTGGAACACCCGCTCAAGAAAGGCACGGTCTCCCTTGCCGCGTGCCTTTTTTTCAATCTTGTAGACGCGCCATGCGGACCAGGCATGAACAGGAGGATTCACATCGCCTAGCGCCCATTCGTACGCGGGCAGTTGTCCGTTTGGATGCATGTACCATTCGCGGAGGAAAAGAACGAGTTGTTCCTTCGCGAAATCTGGATCGACGAGCGCCAAAGGAACACAGTGAAACGCAAGGTCCCACGCCGCGTACCAAGGGTATTCCCACTTGTCAGGCATTGAAATCACGTCGGCGTTGTAAATGTGCGACCAGTCGCAGTTGCGACCTCGCTTGCGTTGTTCGGGAGGCGCTGGTTGCGCTGGATCGCCGGCAAGCCAATCCCGTTGCGCGTAGTGATAGAACTGCTTGGACCACAGGAGTCCAGCAAAGGCTTGCCGCTGGACGTTGCATCCGTCTTCCGACAAAGAGGGCGGCATTACCTTGGCGTAGAACTCGTCAGCTTCTTTCTGGCGTTGAACGAAGATGCGATCAAATTCACTGTCGATCGGATTTTTCTGAGAAGCGGGGCTTTCTTTCGTAAGGCGCAGCTTGATCGTCACGCTACCACCCGCCGGAATCTCGGATGAATAGTGCGCGGCAGCCTTGGTACCAGATTGCGCTGGATTCATAGCATCCTTGTTGCCAGCGACGATGTAATCGTTGATGCCGTCCTTGGCATACGCTGGACCGGGATGTCCATAAAGGCGCTGCGTATTCGTTTCATTTTCGGTGAAGAGGGTCTCGGCCGCATCCTTGCAATGGAGCCAAAGCCTGCCTGCCTCAGGATGCTCGAGTGCAAGTGTGGTGATTTTGCCGAGAGCGTCGACTCTTTTTACGACCGGCTTAGTCCGGCCTTTATTCCAGGACCAGGTATTGCGAAACCAAATTGTCGGTAATAGATGCACGCGCGCCGGTTCGGGTCCGCGATTGTGCGCGGTGATTCGAATGAGGATGTCTTCCGGGGCGGCCTTGACATACTCGACCACAACATCAAAATAACGGTTTTCGTTGAAGACGCCGGTATCGAGCAGCTCAAATTCGGGGTCTTGTTTCGAACGGCGCCGATTTTCCTCCAGCAATTGTCCATAGGGATAAGCGCGCTGGGGATATTTATAAAGGAATTTCATGTAGGAGTGCGTGGGCGTGCTGTCGAGATGGAAGTAATACTCCTTCACATCTTCGCCGTGATTTCCTTCGTTGCCTGTCAAGCCGAAGAGACGTTCCTTGAGGATAGGATCGGCTTCGTTCCAGAGTGCAAGACCTAAACAGACAAATTGATGCCGGTCACAGACCCCGGCAAGGCCATCCTCGTTCCAGCGATAGGCGCGTGAACGAGCGTGATCGTGCGGAAAATATTCCCACGCCTCTCCGGTCGCACTGTAGTCCTCGCGCACCGTTCCCCATGCGCGATCGCTGACGTAGGGACCCCATCGCTTCCAATGCGCTTTGCGTGTCCTGGCTTCTTCGAGACGCTTTTCTTCGGCGTTCATAGTTTTTCACCATATTTCGACAGCTTCAGAACAACCAATTTTATGGAGCAATGCTCCCAGTTCCCTCGTGTGGTTGCGAATTTTCTCCAACCATTCCCGCGCCGGATGAGAATCTTCGATCGCGTGAAGTGCCAGTTCGCTATAACCAATCACGGCAGTGAGCATATTCGTGAATTCATGAATCAACTCACTTGTGAACGGTATCGGTTTTTCGTGATTCGCATCCTCGAAAAGTGGCTGTTCATCCTTATCTTCGTGCTTCGTCAAAAACCACACTCCTGCTCCCAAACTGCTCATTGAGCCGCAATTTCGATTGCATGGCCGTCGGGGTCACGCACGAGAAATGCCTTGCTAAAGTCGAGCATTTGCATGTGATTCGCGACAACGCCAGAAGATACAAACTTCACTCTTGCTGCGTTGAGCTGTGATGCCGCTGCATCTGCATCCGGTGTAATCAAAATCGTCTCTCGATGGATAATGTCGTTCGCGTGCTCATCAACAGGGAAGGGACGCCCATCGCGCGGGTTCAAGTACTCCAAGAGTTCGATTCCTGGCCCGGTTGGGGCGCGTAGCGCCGTGATTCGGAGATGGGCGCCGAACACATTATTAAGGTGTTCTTGCTCTGTACCATAGTTTTCGCTCTCTCCGGCAACCCGCAAGCCGAGCAGATCGCGGTAGAACTTGAGGCTTGTGTCTGTGTCCGAGACGGCGATGGCCGTGTGATCGATCCCGAGAAACAGGCGGTCAGGGCCGCGATGCCATTTCGGATCTCCCTTGCCCTCAGGAAACTCGAGGATTTCAACAGGGTGCTCATCCGGGTCCTTAAAGTAGAAGGCCTTGATCCCACCCGCATTCTTGTTCCAATCGGGTAGGCGCTGCGGTCCAGAGGAAGCCTGTTCAACCTTGTTTTGCCGAAGAACCTGATAGGCGCGATCCATGTCGCTTACGATCACCGCGATGTGTTGAACCAAAGATCGTTGCTTCGGGAATCGACAGGAATCGAACGTCCACGCGGCGAGAGAAATTGCACAAGTTCGACATATTCATCGCCGAGCTTCATCCGAACCACCCGCACGCGTGCCCCAAACACGCCGAAGAGGTGCTCGACGTCGTTGCCAGCCAGCTCCGTGTCCGACACCTTCTCGAATGTGAGGACGCGCGAATAGAAATCCAGAGATCGGTCCATATCACCCACCGTGATTAGAATGGTGCCGATACTGCGAATTTTTACTCCTGAAGAAGAGCTCTGAGGTGCTGCCTGGGTGAATGATGGAAGCGTCCATCCGAAGGACAGCGCCGCAGCTAGAAGCAGCGCCTGGAGTGGCTTAGACCGCATTTTGTACTCCTGCAAAGGACGGCACTCGGGAGTTATCCGCCAAGGAGGTTGTGACGCCCAATCGCTGTTTCAGGTGATCGCCGACTCGGAGTGCATTGGCCATGATGGTCAGCGCGGGGTTAACAGCGGCGCTGGAAGGGAAGAAGCTGCTATCCACAACATAAAGATTGTCGATTTCGTGCGCCTTGCAATTCGTGTCCAATGCGGAGGCCTTGGGGTCAGTACCGAACCGAATCGTACCGTTCTGGTGTGCCACGCCTGCGAGTGGAATACGGTCACCGACGAATAAATTACGCGCGAACAGTCCTTCATGACATTCGTGGCCATGAATGCCACATTTGGTTTGCTGCTGCATGAGTTCTTTGAGCTTGGCAAGCAAGCGGCGGTGCGGTTCTTCGTTGTTCGGCGCGTACTGCAGAACGATTTTCCCGTCGCGGTCAACGGCGACGCGATTGTTTGGGTCTGGCAAATCTTCCGAGTGATCCAGAAGCTGAGGGTGTGCTTGGCCATGAGATCCAGAGTCCACCCTGGAGCAATGCCTGGAGCGCCGGCAGAGAGCGCCGTTCCGTCGAGCTTTGCGACAAAGGAGATGTGGCCCATCGGATGGTTCCACTCCTTCGAGCCAAAATAGAAATCGTTTACCGCGAGTGATTTCTGGTACAGCGTGGGATTCGGGCACTTCGAGAGCGCGAGCATCACTGAGTTCGTGTGGCCCATGTAGTGCCGGCCGATTACGTCCGAGCCATTGGCCAGCCCTCGCGGATGCTTGTCGTTTGCAGAGCGAAGCAGTAGAGCAGCGGAATTAATCGCTCCGCAGGACACCACCACGAGATCTGCGGAGTAGCTCTCGCGCGCGCCATTGCGGCTGACGACTACTCGCGATATTTCTCTGCCCGCAGCGTTTGTTTCCAGGCGTTCCACATATGCGTTCGTCAGCAAACTTACATTGGGAAAGCGCAGCGCTGGGTCCACGCAAAGCACTTGCGCGTCGGACTTTGCATCCACAAGGCATGGATAGCCGTCACACGTATCGCAACGAATGCACTTGCTGGTATGGGAGTTTTGTTCGTCGAGCTGCAAGCCGAGGGGCGTATGGAACGGTTTCAGTCCGAGTCGCTCAAAGTCGTCGCTGAGCTGCTGGATGCGCGGCTAGTGGCTGATTGCCGGATGCGGGTAAGGGCCGCTCGCGCGAGGTTCCGTGGGATCTTCGCCGCGCCTTCCGTGAACGTGATAGAGCCTTTCCGCTTTTAGGTAGTACGGTTCGAGCTCATCGTAGGAGATGGGCCAGGCTGGCGAGATTCCGGCGAAGTGGCGAATCTCCCCGAAATCTTCTTTGCGGAGTCGGAAAAGTGCAGCACCGTAAAATTTGGTATTGCCTCCGACGTAGTAGTTGGTGTGCGGATGGAGCGGCTTGCCATCTTTGTCCCGCCACTTTTCCTTAGTCTGATACTTGGCTTCGACATTGACGGCACGCGAATCCCAGTTGGCCTTCTCTCGGCGCACGTAGTCACCGCGCTCGAGAATTAGAATGTTCTTCCCCGTGGAAGCGAGTGGATGCACGAGGGTTCCGCCGCCAGCTCCAGTTCCGATGATGATTACGTCGTAGTGCTTGTCCTGCGTCATCGTGTTTGCCTCCACTGAGAATGATTCGAACCTATTCCGTGATTCCAAAGATTGTCGGGTCCTCAAGCTCTGAGAATCTGCAACGAAAAATGCATCGCTTGTTGTTGTTGTGATGGTATTTGGCGCAATGGACCGCACGGATAGAACGTAGCCTCACATACACTTCAGCGGCCGCCAACATTCCGATTGGAGGTGCAACGAAATAAAGCCAGAGTGCGTCGAAAGATCTTGCTAAGGACGCAGAAGCAAAGGTCCGCGCCGGATTCATACTCATCCCGGAAAGTGGCGCTTCAAACGTGATATAGGAGGCGATCAGGATTCCTCCAAACAATCCGGTGTATCGCGCCAACTTCTTGTTATTGGAAACGGTAAGGACCG
>QHYJ01000038.1:5771-7285 GCA_003223255.1 Acidobacteriota bacterium
GAACGCAACTTTCACCCCCAAAGGACCTGGCCGCGTGACTGCGTAATTCACAGAAGGATGTGTTACTAGCATCCCTAGAAAGAGCGCTGCGATCGCAACCCCGGCTACTCCGCCAGCAAACTGCGCGATTACGTAAAAGAAAGCGTCCCAGGGCTCTATCTTTCCCAGGCGGAAGAATGTGAGGGTCATCGCAGGGTTCATATGTGCGCCCGACTGTTTCCCCCATCCGGAGTAAATGATCGACACAGCAGTCAGCGCCATGGCGAACCCGATGATTGCGTTTCTCACAAAGGGAGTTGGGAATTAGCCTCAGGGCGGGAGAAGCGGGATATTGCAGCAAAGCTGTGAAGACACAGGCGGATATCATGAAGGTTCCGAGTTCAGCACCTTCCATCGAGTATTCCGGCCAATGGCGAGACAGCGCGTAACCAGCGCTACGGGTGAACGATGCCGGGTTATCGCCAGTAGGCAAGGACCTAGTGGGACTGCGTTGTGCAGCAGGCACCGGCGAGATGTGGGTGTCGGTCACGCGGGATAGGATTCGGATAGGTGCAATAAGTGACAAAGATCAGCAGAAAATCCCCACGAACGCGTGGTTAGACTCTTCGAAAAATTCTTGAAAATAGTTGCGACCTTCTGGAAGTTCCCACATCCGATACGCATTCGAGAGTGCCATTTGGGGACGTACATCGGAATTTTTCAGGTCATCGGACAGTGCAAAAACATGGAGACTTCCAGGGTAATCCGTAAATTTCTTAGTTTGTGTTAGTTAAGGCGGGAATTCGTGTCGACAGGGACGGCCAAGCCAAACTTTGAAACAACCGAGTCGGAGTTGATCCAGCGCGTCTGCCAGGGAGACAAGGAGGCTTTCTATAGCCTGGTACAACCTTGTGAGCGCGGCGTCTTCACCGCCGCCATGTCGATTCTTAATAATCCCGCAGACGCCGAGGAAGTGGCACAAGAAGCTGTTCTCCCGATTCCGTGGCGAGTCCAAGTTCAGCTCTTGGCTGATCCAGATCACCATCAATGAGGCGCGGCTTAAGCTCCGCAAGGACCGCAAACACCTCTACGAATCCGTTGATGAGCAGCGGACGGACGAGCAAGGAGACTACTTTCCCAAGGATTATGCGGACTGGCGGGAAATCCCATCCGAAACACTCCATCGGAAGGAGTTACGTGAGGCGTTGAAACGAGCCTTAAACTCCCTACCCCCGAAATACAGAGAAGTGCTTATACTGAGGGATGTTCAGCACCTAAGTATTCAGGAAACTGCTCAGGTTCTGGGCATTACGGAAGGCAGTGTCAAAACAAGGCTTCTTCGGGCGCGCTTTCAGATGCGGGACGCATTGGCGCCGCGTATCGACGGGAGTTGGTACTCTGGCAAGCAGGAATACGAGAAGTTGAGGCCGTGGTAAGGTCAGCTTGCGCCAGCCACATGAAACTAAAAGGGACCCTCCGTATCCAATGAAGGTGATTGAGATAAGCTGCCTTGAGGTCTGGCGAGAGATCTCCAA
>QHYJ01000038.1:7352-12775 GCA_003223255.1 Acidobacteriota bacterium
TCGTGAAACTGGTGGGTGATGGTGTCGAATACCAGATGCCCGAAGGATTCAGCAAACGCCTTTACGACAAGATTAAAGCCAAGTAACGACAGACCTGAACTGGTGCAAGCAAGCTGACTATCAGTTGACCGTCGCGGAGTGCTCCTCGCGGAGGAACCAGTGGCTCACGCTTCCGCCGAGCTCTTCGCGCACGTCCTGATTGTTGATGTGAAAGGCGATCTTCCAGTCGCCTGAAGGATCTTTGCTCCACAGCTCAAAGTAGCGCAGCCGCTTTCGGATGGGTTCGCCGCCATCCTTTGGCCTTAGTGTGAACTCGTGCCACCCGTAGTCGTAAGCGGTGCCGCCCTGGACGATGATGTCAATGATGATGACATTCATTTGCACCGAATAGTCGGCGAACAGCTTCACAGCCTCTTCACGAAGGCTGGAACGCGCCCGGCCACCGAATTGGCTTGGTCCACTTTCGAACATGCTTGTAAACCCGTCATCGGTGAATACCGCAAGCAGCCGGTCCACTTCCCCGGTGTTATAAGCTTCCCGAAACTCAGTCTTGGCCACGTTGATTTTGTAGATGTCATCCATCTAAAGAAACCTCCTAGCGAAAGCTGCCCGTGCACCTGGACTGAAACAGGCTTGAAAAGTGCCGCAACGCTGCTAATCCGCGACAGGCATGAGATGACGGCCGGCTATCCTGGGATTCGGGAAAAGTGGAGAAAATTTGAGAGAGACCCTTTTACGGCAGCGGGAAAATGGCAGACGGCTCCGTTTTCAGATATAACGTTTCGCCTGTTTTGACAACCTTTCCCCGGATGCGCACGGGTTGCGCCACGAGGTTGAGGAAGGACTCCTTGGGAAGAGGTTTCTGATCGAGGTCGGTAAGCAGGAGGATGGCGGGAGAACCGTTGAAATCATTCGTTGCGAAGAGGGCAGGAATGCCTCCACTGATACAACGCACTGCGCAGTCGCGATGGACCTTGCCGCTTCCCGGGTTCATCACTCCCAGATAACATTTGCTGTCCACAATCTGTCCTGACAATTCGAAAGCGCCTAGTTCCTGGCTTGATGGAACAGATTGCGCAGAGTCACCTTTCAGCGATATCGAGCCGCTCGCCACCTCAAGCATCGTCTGGTTATCGCGATAGATCTTCGTGCCGCGAAGTTGCACGTTCTTTCCAGTAAACGCGGCCACTTGGCTATCGGCGCCATGCTTGCCTTCCGCGACCAGCAAATACCGTGAAGCCTTAGGCTCTGTCGACCCTGGCCGCGCCATAATCAGGATTGGATACGGCGTCGCTTCAATTGTGCCTTCAAAGGTGCCCACTTTGCCGTATTCGAAAACCGATGGAGCGAATGTGCGTTGGACCTTTGCAAATACCATCGCTGTGATCGCCGCGAAGATAAACAGAAGCACCACTACTGCCCGGATTCGGCGCGCGATACCAACAGGTGCTTTTGGAAGATACCCGACATAGAACTCATTCATGCCCGCACTCCTGCGTCCGGAATTCTCGATGGCTCGACGAGAGTACCGGGCGGGTTCGGTTTGGGGTGGATCCATACGCGTCCGTTTACGATTTCGGTATAGAAAGTTGAGATCTTTTCTTTAAACGGCGGCGGCGAAGCTCCTGTCTCCGGCAAGTACTGATAGCCATGCCACGGGCAAGTCACGCATCCATCGATAATCTTGCCCTCCCCCAATGGACCGTTCTGGTGGCGGCACACATTCGAAATCGCGGAGATCCTTCCGTCAAATTTGAACATGGCGACACGCTCGCCGCTCACGGAGACAACTGCGGCGCACTTCTCCGGAATGCTCTCCACTGAGCAGGCGTCAACAAATCCTTTCCCGACCGGATTCAGTTTTCTCAGATCAACCACGCGCTCACGCGATCCCGCCGCGAGGTGCAAACTCAGGACGGTTACGAATCCGGCGCC
Organism: Acidobacteriota bacterium; assembly: GCA_003223255.1. Lineage (GTDB taxonomy): Bacteria > Acidobacteriota > Terriglobia > Acidiferrales > UBA7541 > Acidiferrum. Next base: position 9,288 of record QHYJ01000038.1, read on the forward strand.
GGTTGCAATCGCCATCACCGGGCTAGTCTCCGATTGCAGCAAGCCCAACGTGACGTGACCAATTAAAAGGGCGTACGCCACGTAGACCAACATGTGGAGGGCTTTCCAGATGGGCGGAGTCAAGTTCCTCAGCCAAAAATCATGGCTGGTGGCTGCCATAACAAAAAGAATCAGAAGGGCCAGAAAACCGAGTTGTTGAAAGGGAAAATCGGGCACGCTCCCGAAGTTTTGGTTTGAAGTCAGGAGGCTGACGAGTGGATTTTTATTCCCCAAGCTATGAAATTGAATGATCGCAAAGATTCCGTGCACCGCGCCTAGTAGAAAAGTGACGACTCCCAAATGGCGGCGGTTGTACAGCAAGGGAAGAAATCGCGCGTCCAGCCGGCAAAGCGGCCCGATGCATAAAACCACGTGCAGAAGCAGAAACGCCGATAGAGAATGACTCCCGAGAGAACCACAACGTCGTAGACGCGCTTTTGGCGATTCCAACCAATGGCTTGATATTGGTGGCTCATCGCGTCGCTCCCGGGGGAGCTGAGCTCAGGGCGGGACTCGTCGATTTTGGAGAGACTGGCCACATGTGGCGGAAAGCAATGCCGCTCAGAAAGAGCGCAGGCAGTAACAAAGCGAGCGCGAGAAATATGCAGCGATGGGTCTTGCGAAGAGGCTGAATCATCGGTGTGGATTCCTCTCCTCGGGCGGTTCACTCTTCCCTGCAATCCATCGACGGAGTAGCAGCGGCCAGAACGCGACCGCACCTGGAAAGATGAGCAGCCGGAATGCTGTGCCGCTGCCGTTGGCTTGGGAATCGATGCGCTTTACTCCGACCGTCACGAAGGCGAGTGCAAAGACAGCTCCGAGAGCCGCATAAAGATAGAATGCGTCAACGAGCAAGATGGCGATTCGCTCATACATTGGTGCCATCGATCGGGATAACTGTACCCGTCACTTGTGCAGCGCGATCTTCCGTGAGCAGCAGTGCGAGATCAGCCACGGCTCCTGGCTGCACCCACTTCGATGGATCGGCGGCAGGCATCGCCTTACGGTTCGCCGGTGTATCCATCGTTCCCGGCAAAATCAGATTTGCCGTTAGCCCCGCGTCCTTGTTTTCGAGCGCTACCGTGCGAACCAGAGTTGCGAGTGCGGACTTAAAAGTCACATACGCGCCGAGGCCGACGTGTGGTTCCACTGCGGTCAAGCTTCCGATCGCGACAATGCGGCCGTTCCCGGATTTCCGAAGATGGGGTATCGCGGCCCGCAGGACATAGAATGCCGAGGTCAAATTGAGGTCGCGCATCTGTTCCCAGGTCGCATCGTCGGTCTCCGCGACGGTTTTGCCACCGGCGAAGCCCCCCAGCACGTGCACCAGTACATCTAACTTGCCGAAGCGGCTGACCACCGTTTCAACGGCTTCGCGAACGGCGGCCGGTTTGGTGAAGTCAACTGGCAGAGGAGCAAAATTGGGCTCGGGAAAATCTTCCTTGGAGATGCTGCGGGACGTTCCTACGACCCTCGCGCCCGTTGTAAGGAATCGCTGGGTCACGAACGACCCCAGACCGCCCTTGGCACCTGTTATGAGAACCACTCTGTCTTTCATCTCGTTTCGTAGACCCCGCGCCGCAGTTTGCTTGCACAGGGGGTAAGAGCAGGCAGGTGAACAAAAGTTTCATCAAATTTGGAGTTTGGGCAGGTTGTCGTGGGCTAGCGGATCCTTCACGGCAAGGCTTGCCAACTCGTCAAAACGGGTCTTCAGGCACGGATTCCCGTCGAGATAGTCCATCGAGATCTGCGTTTTGCTACATCGCACTTCGGTGTAACTGACGGTAGCCGCATCCTGCCGGTGGACACAAACCGAGAATGGACCTGGCCCGGGAACGTGCGAGCGATGAAGGCGGCGAATCCAGTCATTGCTCCCAGCCGCGGGCTCTCCCGCTACGGCTTCGCAGGCGCGCCTGCGCTCTTTTTCCGCGAGCGAATCCGAAAGACTCGACGAAAACCAATGTTTGCGAGCCCAGGGGAGTCTTAGAAGCTGCTTGACCGTGCCGTCCCACCGCCATTCGTTGACGATCTTTTCGCTCCGGAAAACCCCAATCAAACGGAAAGGAAACACCCCATGCAAATTCATCCGTCGAAAAGCGGAATCAGTCGCGGGCAAATCGGGCTCACCCGCGAGCTCGCGAATCACGAGACCGCGCGTCCTGCGTTTTTCGCCCAAGTTGTGTGACAAGCTCCCATTCCAGTTCAAAAGCGCTAGCAAATTGCCCTGATTATTGCAGGCGATCCACGTCCCGCCGGAGGGCTCCCGCGGGTAAACCATCTCCATCGCACCTTTCACAAAGACCTTCGGGGGAAGGGCCCTTGGACGACTGAACAGTTCGTCCCGGTTCATTCCAACCAAGTACTCATCTTCTGAAGGAACAAAGGTGACAGTACACATGCTCTTAATCAGCTAGAGGATACTCCATTGCCTGCCGGGAAAACTCCTGCCAATCTCGCAAGACCGCAAGCGGGCTTGCAGGGCGATGCCCCCTTATCTGATTTGCCGCCCCGATCTGGAAGACCAGTTTCCACTGCCGGTACAACGTTCTGTAGGCCGACCACAGCGAATTGCTCGCATCGTAAATATTTGTAGCTTCGGACGCCGCTCCGTTCAGCTCGATGATCTGAAATCCTTTGCCGGCTCGAAGCTCTTCATCGCTGCGGTATCGAATGTCGTATCGCCCGATATAGAAACCCGGGAAGCTGCATTCCGTTTGCGGTTTCTGGTTTTCAATCTGGAGCTGAACGAGAGTCTGGAGTGTGCTTACGAAGCGGGTTATGACACCGATGAATTTGATAAAGCCTGCGACCACCTGATCGTGGAGCACCGTCCGAGTCAACAAGTGGTGGGTACTTATCGCTTGCAAACAGGCCGGGTTGCGGGAAGCAACCTCGGATACTACAGTGAGCGTGAATTCAATCGTCGAGCTTGGCCGAGCCTCAATTCATCGAGATCATCGATCGTTCGAAGTTCTCACGCTGCTTTGGCGCGGAATCGCCAGCTATGCACTTCAGCGCAACGCACGATACCTAGTCGGCTGTTCGTCTTTGACCTCGCAATGCCCGCAGGAAGGCTCCGACATGTATTGGAGGCTTAAGGAGTTTCTCGTTGAGCCTGTTTTACGGACGAGCCCTCGGCATGGGTTTACGATTCCGATCTCAGCTGCTATTCCAGAGACGCCACGCATTAACCCTCCTCGCCTTTTGCGAGCCTATCTTTCTATTGGGGCGCAAATTTGCGGGGAGCCTGCCATGGATCGCGAGTTCAAAACGATTGACTTTCTGACCCTCTTGGACATCACAAAGCTTTGCTCAAGTGCACGTTTCCGCTTTTTCCGAAACGAATAAACTCATGCCATGTTTTGCATGCAACTTTTCACCAGCGCGTGTATCTCACGCGGTATGAGCACAACAACAGCTATTACCGCAGCAAGTTTTGAGAAGTTTTC
>QHYJ01000201.1 GCA_003223255.1 Acidobacteriota bacterium
TGAACGGAATGTGGCGGCAGGGAATCTTCTCGGAGCGGTGCTCGGGTGGCACCAGTTGCATCGGTACACAATCACTGCACGGAGCGGGATTCTCTTTGGAATCGTAGTTCATGCAAGTGAGAGAGTCTTCGAAAATATATTGAGGCCTCCAAGGAGTTCTCGGCGAACGCCCATAGCCTCCATCTTCGAGGAATTGAAGTTCGAACTTTAGAACTTCCAAGAGGTCGCGCTCATCCTTTTGCATTTTGCACCTCCCACGCAACTGAAAATATGCACTGAGCTGAGAGGGGGCTGCTGTAATCCCCGTCACGCGGCAGTGTGACGGCCATCACAGCCAGGGAACCTTCGGTCCCGGCAAAAATATGCGAATTGGTTGTCATCAAACGGAAGGCTGCGTATGCCAAGCGGGTTTCGTTTTGTGTCGCGTAGGCAGGGAGGTATACTCCGAGGCGGTGAACTCATGCGCGCCCTACGGCCAAGAAATTATTGAGAGCTGCCTGTCTTGCCCCCACCGCGAGGATCGCCTCTTTTGCAATCTTCCTCCACCTGCGGTGCAGAAGCTGGCGGCCATCACCTCGGCAGCGGCCTATCCGAAAGGTGCGACTCTTTTCGTGGAAGCGCAGTCACCGTGAGGGGTCTTCATTTTATGCAGTGGCAAGGTCAAACTGTCCACCTCGTCTGCCGACGGGAGAAGCCTCATTCTTAGGATCTCGGAAGCCGGAGAAGTTCTGGGCCTGCCCGCGACGGTCACGGGGAAACCTTACGAGCTGACGGCCGATGTAATCGAACCTACTCAGGCGAATTTCATCTCTCGCGAGGATTTCTTGCTTTTCTTGCGCGAGCACGGCGAGGCAGCACTGCGCGTGGCGCAGCAGCTCGGTGAAACCCACCATTCGGCCATCGCGGAAATGCGAACGATTGGTCTGTCTCATTCCGCAGGTGAGAAGTTGGCTCGTTTCCTGCTTGATCTCTCCGCAGACCATGACGAAGGAAAGGGTGAGGTGAAGCTCACCCTCACGCTCACGCACGAAGAAATCGCCCAGATGATCGGAGCCTCCCGAGAGACCGTGACGCGATTGTTCGCCGATTTCAAGAAGAAACAGCTCCTGCAAGTAAAAGGTTCGACTGTTATCATCAGGAATAGAGCCGGCCTCGAAAGCGTCCTCGGTTCCTAGCCTCCCATTTCCTTTTCTTCAAATCTACTTCTGCGTTGTAATGTGCGTCACAGCGAACTGTGACGTGAATCACTGCCATCGTGCTTGACCTCGTGCAACATGTCCGTATCGGTCACTGATACCGACAATCGTTATCGGCGACAGATATCAAACGCGAAAGTCCACATGCCGCAAGTTGTACGGGGAAGATGCGAATTGTTACGGAGCTGTCAGGCACACCTTCATTTCCAACTACAGCTGGTTGCAAGCGAACGCGGCAACGTCATAGCAGTCCTATCGCTTAGCGCGGTCTCAAATACAAAAGTGAAGCGAACCTCGGCAAGAGTATATTGATCGTTGGAAAATCTGATGACCTTTTCTCCAAAACTCAACATTCTTCCTGCGCCGCAGCGCGCGGTCTGGAGAGAACTGAAGGTGACGCCAAAGCAATTTGTGCTCTACGGCGGGACCGCTCTTGCTCTGAGACTTGGGCATCGCGTGTCGGAAGATTTCGATTTCTTTGCGAATGCGAGTTTTAAGCCACAAAATTTATTGGAACGAATATCGTATCTGCGAGACGCGAAGGTCATGGTGCTTCGCGAAAACACCCTAACATGCGTCCTTGATCGCAACGGCCCAGTGCCTGTTGTCGTTTTTCGGAGGATTAGGGCTTAATCGTGCATCGAATCCGGATACGGCGTGTGACAACGACGTGAGAGTTGCCTCCCTATTGGACGTTGCAGGATGCAAGATGGCCGTCGTGCAAAAACGCGCGGAAGCAAAGGACTATCGGGATATCGCAGCCCTACTGGAAAACGGTATCAGCCTGAGCAAAGCTCTCGCTGCTGCTAAGGCCATTTATGGAGACCAATTTGAGCCGCGAACGACGCTCCGAGCGTTGAGTTACTTTGCGGACGGGGACCTGCCTAAACTCCCCGTTTCAGTGCAGAATGCATTGCGGAGCGCGGCTAAAGGCGTAAAATTAGATGAGCTTCCTGTGCTCATTGGGAAACGAGAATTGGCTTCGCGGGGTAGGGGACGATGATCCACAGCGACGAACTACTAGCGGTCGCCAAGCGCATCTTCTGGTTTGGCACTCCAGAAGAAGCACTGGAATTCCCATTGCGCTTCCTGACCTATGCGATGACATACGCCACGGATGAGGACATTGAGATCCTCAAGAAGTATTTCAGTGACGAGGAATTCAAAGCCGCGCTGGATAATCCCGCACCGGGAATTTTCGACCAAAGTTCCTGGGCCAAGTGGAATCAACACTACGGCCGTAATCCCATCCCACCACTTCCGAAGCGACAGATCCCGGGCGTAGATCCCGCCGAAGTCGCGGACTTCTTTCCCGCCAAATCCTGAAGGCGGCACTATTGCGAGTAGCGGGTGTACGTTGCGGGCCACCGTTTCTCCCCGCCGCGTAGTCGAGTCCACTAAAGACTCCGTCTCCTCCCAGGCGGTGCCCTCGCCACAAGTTCCTGCATCGAGCACTCTATTTTTGTTTGCAAGGTGCTTTTCATGATGCTATATACATACACCATGCTAGGTAAATGGCCACCGCCGCAGGCTCGAAAAAACTGGTGCCGCAGCTGTGGGTTCCCACCTCCGCAGTCGCCTAGTTTTTGTCAGCGGGGAATTGCGAATTCGACGAAGTATGGCACGAGCACAAACGTCCGAATGTGTGCATGGTGAAGGTTTTGTTGTCTGAGAAGAAGAAATGCCTCTCGCGCCACTGGGCAGTCGTGATCCTCTAAGGTCGGAGACCAGTTGCGAGACGCATGCCTCCCTAGATCCAGCCCTCAAAGATTTTCTTGACCGAGTGATCATCCCCGCGTTGGTCCGAGAATTCACGAAAACTCTGCTTGCCAGTTCAGAAGGTGCAGAGGCACAATCGTTGCAGCAGGCTCGCCGGGAGGATTAAGTGCGAGAATTGCGCTGCGCCATATACGCAAGATTCTCTTCTGACTGCCAAAGTCCAACCAGTATCTCTGACCAAACAAGGAAATGCCGCGACTATGCAGCACGACAGCCTGGTTGGCTTGTGTTGGATCAGCACATCTATTCCGATGAAGCCATCAGCGGTACGAGCACGGAAAGGGAAGGACTGCAGAAACTTCTAGCGGCGGCAGGCGCACCCAGCCGTCCGTTTGACTGTATTCTCATCGATGATACTTCCCGCTTGACCCGCAAGCTCGCGGATGGCTCAACCTCTATGAGCGGCTTACCTTCGCTGGAGTGCGCCTGGTTGCGGTTTCTCAAGGCGTGGATTCCGAGAGTTCGCAGGCGGAATTGTTGATTGGTGTTCATGGTCTCATTGATGCTGTGTATTGGCGCGAACTCGGACAAAAACTCTCAGAGGGATGCAGGGGCTCGCCTTGAGGGGATTTCACACTGGCGGTAGGTGCTTTGGCTACAAGTCCGTCAAACTGGAGACAATGGTGCTCGGCTTGAGATAGACAGCGGCGAGGCTGAGATTATTAACCGCATCTACCGTTTGTACGCCGAGTCAGGTTACTCCATGAAACGAATCGCGCACACTCTAAACGCTGAAGGTGTGCTTGCGCCGCAGCCGCAAAAAGGACGATTCAGTCGCTCTTGGTGCGTGTCTTCTGTCCGACACATCCTGCTAAACACTCGATATGCCGGAAAAACAACCTGGAACACGCGTCGCAAGATTCGCGTACCTGGAACGGGCAAAAGGGTGTTCAGGCCGCGGCCACGGACTGATGACCTCGCGGCCGCGGTGCGCCGCCGGCTTCAGACGGTTAAGCGGATGTTTGGAAAGGACGGTGGTGGTTTGGCTGCTGGCCCCAAGCGGTATCTGTTCTCAGGTCTCCTAAAGTGCGGTGTTTGTGGGGGAAGTATCGCGCTGGTTTGCGGGCGCGGTCGTAATGGCGCCGATCGTTACGGTTGCTCGCTACATCGCCAACGAGGCGATTCGGTGTGCCGAAATCGCTTGCTTGTCCGCCGAGATGAACTTGAAGAAAGCTTGTTGCGAGGACTCTCCGAATCAGTTCTGCGGACCGAAGTTATTGACTACGCGGTCGCTCGGATGGAAGAGGCTCTTCGAAAAAGATTCGAGGAACTTGACGCCGAGCTTGAGCAGCTACGGCAGCGGAAACAGCAGATCGAGGCCGAGATTGCACGCTTGATTCAGGCAATTGCCGACGGTCAGGGATCACAGAGTATCACGGCCGCAATCGGAGAACGAGAGCGCGAGTTGCGTAGCATCACTGACAAACTACTGGAACCACGGCCCGGATCGGTGCGCTCCACGTTGGACGAGTTGCGAACCTTTGCCGTATCGCGTCTCACAGACATCCGCAAGCTAATCGCTCACCCAGAGGGCATAGACCAGGCGCGGGCGGCTCTCGCGGAGCACTTCGGTGCATTCACGCTCGAACCCGTCACGCAGGCTGGAAAAACCACGTATCTAGCTCACGGCAAAGTAGATTTCTTCGGGGATGAAGCGATGGCGCGAACGGGTGGTGCCGGGGGCCAGAATCGAACTGGCTACGCCCGCCTTTTCAGGGCGGCGCTCTACCAATGAGCTACCCCGGCAGCATTAGGTCGTTCAATTCTAGAGTTGGCAGGGGGAAGAGTCAAACAGCGACCGCTATGCGCTGCGTTTCGGGGCAAACCGCTCGAGAAATTCCTGAAAGCGCTTTGCGTTGTAACTTCGGCCGCCCTCGAGGACATTGCTTGCTTGCGAGTGAATCAGATTTCCATGCGCATCCAGAATGAAGATGTACGGATACCCATGAATATAAGGGAAGCGAGACAAAAAGTCTCGGTTGGGATTTTCCTGGCTCATGCTCACTTTCATGAAAACATAGTTCTTGTCGCGAAGTGCCTCAAGATCGGGATGCTCGTGAAAGAAGTCGTCCAGAATATGGCACCAGGTGCACGACTCGCCGCCGACGACGATGAAGATATTTTTGTTTGATTTGTTAGCCTCCCCCTCGGCCGAAAGCAGATCCTGCTCCGGGTCGCGCGGCCGATCATAGCCGTCGGCTAGTGCATTGTGGGGCGCGGGGGTTGTTACGGACTGAACGAATGCTTTGTGTTCCAACGAGATTGGAGCGCAGAAGTATGCGTATACCAGCGCCGCGAACAGCGGAATCCGCATACAGCTGCCTTTGGACCAGCTATTGCTGGGATTCATCGAATTCTTTCATCCAGTTGCGGTTTTTCAGCACTTCGCGGGGCTTTGTGCCGTCGGGCGGGCCGACGATGCCGTCTTTTTCCATGAGGTCGATCAAGCGCGCGGCGCGCCCGTAACCGATGCGCAAGCGGCGCTACAAGGTGGAGGTGGAAGCGCGGCCGGCGTCGCAAACCACGCGAACCGCGTCCTGGTACAGATCGTCGTCGACATCGTCGCCGCCTTCGGCGTCGGCCGTTCCATCGGCATTTTTGCCATTTTCTTCTTTGGGCGCTTCTAGCAGCTCTTCCTGATATTTCGCTTGCGCCTGGTCGCGCCAAAAGTCGCAGACTTCGGTGATCTCTTCTTCGGTGACCAGCGGGCCGTGAATGCGATGCAGGCGTGCTGAGCCGGCAGGGAGATAGAGCATGTCACCGCGGCCGAGCAACGATTCTGCGCCGTTCGAATCGAGGATGGTGCGCGAGTCGACTTTGCTGGCCACGCGGAAGGAAATGCGGGCAGGGAAGTTCGCTTTGATGAGGCCGGTGATAACGTCCACGGAAGGCCGCTGCGTGGCGAGAATTAGGTGGATGCCCACGGCGCGCGCCATTTGCGCAAGGCGGGTGATGGACTCTTCTACGTTGTTGGTGTCCACCATCATCAGGTCGGCCAACTCGTCGATGACGATGATGAGATAGGGAAGCGGCTTGTGCTCGGGCTCTTCGACATTGTCGAAGAGGGAAAGCGACTGTTCCTTCTTGAACGTGCGATTGTACTGGTCGATGTTGCGGACGCCGCGCTGCGCCAAGAGTTTCAGGCGGTTTTCCATTTCGCGCGTAGCGTTGCGTAGGACGTTCGAAGCGATCTTGGGGTCGGTGACGACGGGCGCGATCAAATGCGGGATGTTTTCATAAAGACTCAGCTCGAGCCGTTTCGGGTCGACCAACACCAACTTCACTTCGTCGGGGCTGGCTTTGAACAGGATGGACATCATGAGCGAGTTGATGAAGACGCTTTTGCCAGTGCCCGTGGAGCCGGCGATAAGCAGGTGCGGCATGGCCGCCAATTCCGTCACGCGAATCCGCCCGTGCAGGTCGCGCCCCATTGCCAGCGTCAGCTTGCTCGGCGATTGGATGAACTCCGGCGCTTCGATGATTTCGCGCAGCGCGATGGTTTGGCGTCGGTCGTTTGGCACTTCGATGCCGATGGTGGATTTGCCGGGAATTCGCTCAATGAGGATGGATTCGGCTTGCAAAGCCAGGCACAAATCTTCGGTCAATGCGATAATGCGGCTGTACTTGATGCCGGCTTCCGGCTTGAATTCGAATGTCGTGACAACCGGGCCCGGGTTGATCTGCGTCACGCGCCCTTGCACGTCAAATTCCTGGCATTTTGCTTCAATCGCGCGGGCGCGCTGCTTCAATTCCTCTTCGTCGAGTTTCTGGCCGCGTTCGCCTTCGCGCAGCAAGGAGGGAGAAGGAAGTTTGTAGTTCTGGTTGCCCTTGGCAATCTTTGGCTCGCCCGCTTTCTTGGCCGCCGGTTTTTCCGTGTCGCGATGAAAAACAAAAATCGGCGCCTTCATCACACTGGACTTGCTGTCCTTTTCTTCGTCTTCTTCCCGCTCATCGGCCAGGGTGCCGCTCGGTTCCAAAAGTGCCGTTTTGCTGATCGCCTGCGGCGGCACCGGCTTTCTGCCCGAAAGGCGCGATTCTTCCACGCGGCGGCGCATGCGTTCCTGTTCGCGGCGCTCGTTCCAGGCGTGCCAGCGTGCCTGGGCCTTTTGTAGAAGGCCAAGCCGCTCGACAGCGCCGATGGGGCCTTTCGGGCCGGTAGCCCAGGCGTGCGTTCCGGCAAAAGAAAATCGAGTGGTCATGAAAAGGGAAGTGAACAAGAGGGCCACGGCAACGAGAAGCGCTCCCCAAAAGTTAAATCCTGCGAGCAGGCCGCTGGAAATCAACGAACCTACGATTCCTCCCGCAGGGATGGTGCTGCGCACGGCGGGGAAGGGAAACAGCGCCAGCAGGGCGGGCAGAGAAACCAGCAACAAGAAATAGCCGGCCAGGGTGGCGAATGGCGAGTCGATGGCGCGGTTGCGGCACCAACGCCAGCCGAGTACCGCAATCGCCATGGGGAGCAGAAACGCAGCAAAGCCAAATACCTGGAACAGCAGGTCCGAGGCATAAGCGCCAACCGGCCCCATCCAGTTATTGGTCACACCGCTATCGGCCGGCTGAGCGCTGACGTTGAAGGAAGCGTCGCGCGGGGAGTACGAAATCAGGGCCAGTGCGAGCAAGACCGCCAGCGAAATGCACAAAAAGCCTACTAACTCGTTCAGTCGCTTGTTTTCAGTCGGAGTAAGAAAGCGCACGACATCTCCTCAGCTTCTGGGGAAGGCTGAGTGTGGCAGCGGGTGCTGGCGCTATCGCAATCCCGCCTGGAGGAACGCCCAAACCAGGATGATGATACCAAACACCAGGCGATAGACAACAAATACTTTCAAAGTGCGTGTTTGCAGGTAGCGCAGGAAAAAAGCGATGACAAAATAGCCGGCAATGCCGGAAACGAGGACGCTGATGGCCAGGGTGGAGAGCGGCAAGTCGAGGCCGCCGGCTTTGTGCATCTTGATGAGTTTTGGCAACTCCATCGCCACGGCTCCTGCAATCGCTGGCACCGACAGGATGAACGAGAACCGCGTTGCGGCCGCCCGTGTCAGGCGGCGAAAGAGCCCCGTCGTGATGGTGATGCCCGAGCGTGAAACTCCCGGCCACAACGCGAGCGCCTGCGCCGTTCCGATGGCCAGGGCGTCTGCTAGACCAGATTCCCTTTCTTTGCGTGTCAGGTCCTTTTTGGAATCCGCCCACCACATCAGGAGCGCAATCAGCACCAGTGAAACGCCGATAATCTTTGGCTGGCGCAACTTCTCTTCGATTGCGTGATGGAAAAGCAGCCCAGCCACACCGGCCGGAATTGTTCCGATCACGAGATACCAGAACATTTTGCGATGGTGCGCAATGTCTTCGGCAGGCGCCGTCGCGGGGTATTTCATTCCCAATCCGCACAAAAGCAACGTCAGCCAATCTTTGAAAAAATACAGCACCAGCGCGAGCAAGGTTCCCGCATGCAGAGCGACGTCAAACGCCAATCCGGGATCCTGCCATCCCGCTAACCACGGAAAAATAATCAAATGCGCCGTGCTGCTGATGGGCAGAAATTCTGTCAGCGCCTGCACGAGCGCCAGAATGATTGCCTGGTAGAAGGGCATTGGAATTAGGGTTCCTTTTTTGCCGGTTGGGCTTTCAAAGTGGCCGGCAGGATTTTGCGCATCTCGTAAGCGTCGATGCGGGCAAGGTAATAGCGCTTCAAAGTCGCTTCGATACGATAGCCGTGACGCTTCCAGAAGGCAACGGCCGGCTCGTTGTTGGTTGCAGTTTCCAGCAAGATGGAGCGCACGCCACGCGCGGCGAGATTCGCTTCCAGCGTTTCGAGCAATGCTGTTCCGATGGCGTGCCGGCGGTGCTTGGCATCCACGTCCAGCGTGATGATGTGCGCGAGCGGCGGATTCTCTTCGCTTACGATGAACCCAACGATGCGCCCGCCGTCTTCCGCGACTAGGCAGTCGGCCGACGCGAGAGTCAAAAAATAACGCAGCGTGGTTTTCGAATAGGAAATGCCAGGAGGGAAGCACGACTGATCCAGCTTGTGGAGCGAGGCGAAGTCGTGCGGCTCATACGAGCGAAGGGTGGGCGGCATGGCGGGATTGTAGTCCAGAACGCTCGTTAACTGGGCGGTTGCAGGTGGAGGCTGGTGGCTGTAAAGCAGGTGCTTGCATTTTTATTTGTGCAGCTTGCCTGCTGGCGCCTGCATTCCTTGCAAGAGTGTCCCTGCTGTTTGCTTTGCGAAACGCGCGGCGAGCGGTTCCCAAGTGCGCTCCCGCTCGGACTCGGGCAGCTTCAGGTGGTTGTCTATCCTTCACCAATTCTCCGAATTCGGGCGCGGAACCCGCTCGTTGTAGATGCTGCAAGAGGCCATGGTGAGCTTGTTGACGGGTCATCACTTCCAGAGCATCCAGCAATTGGCGATGTGCCGTTCCTTCCCAAATCGCCAGGATCATGGCTTCGCGCAGCCAGCGTTCGACGCCAAATTCTTCGAGAACGCCGAGCCCGCCATGCCCTTCCATGCACCATTTGGCGGTGTGCACGGCAAATTCCGCGGTGTGATATTTGGCGAGATGCGCCAGGAGGCGGAACACGTGATACCGAGAGGAATACGGAGGGCGCTCCTGCCAAACGTCGTTCAACAGCCGCACCGCTTCCCAGCCCAGAGCAAAGGCCGCGCGAAGGTTTCGCAGGCGCTCTTCAAATTGATGGCACAGCATCGGGTGCTCGAGGATGCGCTGCCCGAAAGCAATCCCTTGTTTCCGCATAGCCCAGAGCGTCGGCAATCGCTCGCTGGGCCAGCGCTACGCTGCCCATGCTATTGGCTATTCGCGAGACGTTCAGCACCTCGAGAATGAGATAGATCCCGTCTTCGGCTTGTCCGAGCAAATAAGCTTCACTGTCGCGCAGTTCGACTTCCCCTGTTGGCACAGACCGAGTAGCAATTTTGTCTTTCAGAGGGCGAATCGTGTAGTTCAGTTCACCGTTGGCCCGATAGCGCGGGAGGAGAAACAGCGCCAGCCCGCGCACGCCATTTGGCGCTCCTTGGGGCCGCGCCGCCACCACGGCAAGTTCCGCGCCAGCGTTGCTGGCGAAATACTTGTCCCCGGTCAGGCGCCAACTCTCCTCCCGCTGCGCCGCTACTGTTTCCACGCCGGCACCAATGGCCATATTTGCTGAGTGGAAGCGCCGTCGAGAGCGATACGCTATACGGGCATGTAAGCCCGCAGTCGTAGAACGAGGTCAGGTAAATCAGCAAGAACGAAGGAAGCAGGGAATTGTCCTCAGAAGCGCGCCAAAGCACTCCTGAGCGGTAGCCTTTTTTCAGCAGTCGCCAATATTCGGGCGCATAAAGAATTTCATCGACGCGCTTCCCGGCAGCGTCGAAGATGCGTACCCATGGCGTATCGGCGCGATCGACGGCTTCGGAAATGGCGCGGCCTTCCTTTTCCCAATAACTCTCCCACTCTCGCAGCACGCCGTCATACGCGGTAGGACTGATCATCCCGGCCAGGAAAGCACAAGGAGAGCGGACGATGTCGAGATCCATGTATTCCCCTCGGCACTTATTATAGGAGGACGAACCGAATGCCGAATGCAACTTCGGTTTGTAGGCGCTTCACTTCTGTAAGGGAACTGGAGGCACTGTGCGCCCAAGGGCTCGCACCGTCAATTCGTCGGGAGCCGCGCGGCCGTCTTGCTTGACCGCCACTGCGAATCCGCCGCTGTAGTCCCACATGGTCCATCCGATGCCATATTTTTCGAGCGTCGTGCGCACGTCGGAAATCCAGGCAGCGCGATCCTTGGGCAACGCCGCTTTGCGGTACACGCCGAATTCGTTGCAAGTCAGTGGGACGTCCCAGCGTTTCCCCCAAGCGGCGATCTGGCCGATCTCTTTGTCGAGCCGCGCGGCGTTCCAGCGGTCCAACCCGTAACGGATGACCTGGAGACGATTGACCGCGTCGGGAACCAACGCCGCGGCTTGCTGCACGCTTTCCGGACTCGAGGGATAGGGCAGGTCTTTGAGGTAATGCACGTAGTTGGTGCTCCAAGTCGCGCCTTGATGCGTGAAAACGTGGGGATCGTAAAAATGAAAGTTGTAGACGATGTTCGGGTCGCGGAGAGGTTCGATGAAGAGCAGTTCGCTGTCTCCCGACCAATTGGCGCCCGCGACGATAATGGTTTGTGCGGGTGCGCCTTCGCGAATGGCCGCAGCCAGTTTGGACTGTACGCCCTCCCAGCGATAGCGGTCGTGGAATTCCGGCTCGTTCAGAACCTCAAAGAACACAAGATCCGGACTCCAAGAAGAGTAGTGCTTTGCCAGTGCGCGCCAGAAGTCCGCAAACTGCTCAACAAACTCGTTGTCGCTGGCCAGCTTTTCTTTGAAGTCCGACTCCGGATGGATATCGATAATCACCGTCAAACCCTGGTCCAGAACCATCTTTACGGCGGCATCCAGATATCCCAGGTAATCTTCCGGAATGCGGTCTGCCTGCTTCCGGCGGAACATCGGCTGGGGGTTTACGCTCAGCCGCACGTGATCAAACTGCATCGTGTTAATCAACGCGATGTCCTGCGCCGTGGTCCACGTTTCGAAGTGCTCTTTCGTGTAGCCCTTCGGGTCGTAGACTTGCGCGAACCATTCGCTCAGGTTGATGCCATGCCGCAAATGCGCCGCGCGCCGTTGTGCGAGGCTGGAGCCTTGCGAAGTTTGCGCCAGGCAGGGGCTGGACGTGAAAAGAAGCATCGCCGCAAATGTTCGGGTAAGAATGCGAGCACGCCTGGCTCCCCTACTGGTTGTTGTTTCCGTCATGGCTTCGTCACGCTGCGTTCGCCGAGTCTGCGTTCTGGAGGCGAAAAGCCTATACCGCGGAAGAGAGGCAGGCAAGTACGGATCGAGAAAGCAAAATAGCGGGTGCGCGCCTTGTTCTGGCACCTCCTCGCTGCCAGAGTTCTTCCGACTCCGGCCGGGGTAAGGTATTCACTTGATTGACACGCTTATGCCATTTCGACGACGCTATCACGCTGCAGCTTACGCATGCGGTTGCAGGCGGTAAGTCTCGCGCCGTTTCCCCGGGTTCCCAGTCAGAAAATTCAAAACAAACGAGGTAGCTTATGCGCGTTCCTACGCTGGCTGTGTTACTGGCCATGAACACATCGGGGCTCATCATCGCAGGGTGCACGGGGACTGCTTCTTCAAATCCCCAATCTGCTCCTACGATCGTCGTTCAGCCGGCCAGTCAAACGGTCACGGCGGGACAGACAGCGTCCTTCAGCGTCACTGCTGCGGGAACTTTGCCTTTGAGTTATCAGTGGAACGAGAACGGTTCGGCAATCAGCGGAGCAACTTCGTCGACTTACACCACGCCGCCAACCACTTCGGCGGACAACGGCGCGCAGTTCAATGTAGTCGTGAGCAACGCCAAGGGAAGCGTTACCAGCACCACTGCGACGCTTACGGTGACTCCCGCGAGCACCGTCACTATCACCACTACGAGTTTGCCCAATGGCACGGTGCAGACAGCTTACTCCGCAACGTTGCAGGCCACGGGGGGCACGTCGCCTTACACTTGGTCGGTGACAAGTGGGAGCCTTCCAGCGGGCCTAAATCTCGCCAGCGCTTCGGGCACCATCTCTGGTACGCCTACGACTGCAGGCACGTCCAGCTTTACCATTCAGGTGGCAGACAGTGCGGGGAACAAAGCCTCCGCAGGCTTGACCATCACGATCAACAGCGGTACCGGCGGCACGATGCCCCAGTTTGGGCACGTGTTTATCGTTATCGGAGAAAACAGCTCCTATAGCAGCACCTATAACAGCAGCAATATGCCGTACTTGACCTCACTTGCGAATCAGTACGGGCTGTCCACCAAGTATTGGGCAGACACCCATCCTTCGATCGGCAAC